>JAHIFH010000055.1 GCA_018900995.1 Patescibacteria group bacterium
AAAAGCAACTGCTCGGTAAGCAGTCGACGCGAGTTCGATTCCCGCTCCCAGCTCCATTTTTTGACAAATTGATATACGTGCTTAAAAATGTCCAAAATTGATTTAAAAAAAAGAAAAATGCGCATCCGCATTAGAAAAAGAAGAAAAATAAAATTGGCAAAACTTCGCCAGGAATATTCGGTGGCAAAATCCAATGAAAAGAAGGAAAAAATTTTAGAAAAAGTAAGAAAGATTGCCCCTTCCCTTAGTCAAGAAGAATTTTTGGCTCCAACCTCTTCTTGATACTGCTTTTAAATTTACCGATTGACCTAGATATTTTGATAGATTAATATATACTATGAAATAGTATACGAGCGTTACTGCGAAGTACAGTTTGATACCTCTGCCAAAACAGAGGCTTTTTTATGGTCAGATGAAAGAACAAATTTTAGCTTTAGCCACTCTTGTTTCCACTATTGTTCTACCAGCTTCTCAGTCGGCTCAGCCGCTGTTATCGCCAATTCCTGAGCATTTGTTAGTTCTTAACATCAAGGAAGAAATTTTAGCTGAACACTTTTTAAATTTAACTATCCGAGATGAAGATGCAAAGGCTAGTCAGGGTTTTGCCGATAATATCTTGTTAGCGCTTCATTATTTAAAAGGAGACATTGAAGGTCCAAAAATTGACTGGGACAGGGCAAGAAAACTTTTTGAGGTTTCTTTTACCCTTCAGCCAGGCGAGGTTTTTGCTTTCCATGGCAATGTTTTTCCGGAATTTGCTAACTCGGTAGTAACCATGAACTCTGAATTTATGACATATGAAGGTTATAAAAGCGTTTGGGGATTGGGTGGCAATGGCGTTTGTCATTTGGCTTCGTTAATGAACTGGGTGGCGACTGAAGCCGGTTTGGAGGTAGTTGCTCTAAACAATCACAACTTCGCCCCAATTCTCGGTATTCCCAAGGAATACGGCACTTCCATCCGTTCCCAAAGCCCAAATCAAAACCTTTATATTATTAATGGCCTTGGCTATTCAGTGGTTTTTGAGTTTACCGCTAATAGTCAGAGTGTTAATTTGACTCTTCACAAATAAAAAAGACCCGCCAAAGGCGGGTTTTTGATGAGCTGGGAATGGGATTCGAACTCACTAAATTGTTTCTTAGAACAATAAATAACAATATCTAAAATTGATACTTGTCAGAGCGACCTGGTTTTGTTACCATTACGAGCGGAGGAAAATCAGAGAATGAAAGGTAGAAGAAATTTTAGGATAATTGGGATCTTGTTTGTGATCGTTGTTATAGTTATTTTGGCCGGAGTGGTGTGGTTGTGGAGAAATCAAGAAACTAGAACTCTGCTTAAGGTGCCTACCTTTAAAATTTTTACAAACACAAATTGCGGTTACAGCTTTGAGTATCCAGATTTTGCTAAGTTAGAATCTGTAGCGACGGATGTAGCTTGTCCAGGTGGAGATGAATGGATACAGTTGAGCTACAGGGTTGAAGTCGATGAGTCTTGTCCTGACTGCACAAAAGTTTTGCCAGGTGGAATTCATATGCAATTTTCTCACGTCGCAAATAAGCAAAATCTAAGCTTATATGGTTACCTAACTGAGCTTTCAAAAGAGGAGGGACCTAACCGTATAGATTTGGCTAATTTAGGCGAGGTTACAATAAATGGACTTCAGGGTTATAAATACAAAAACGATCTTTACTGGTTTCTTATCAAGAGCAAAAGAATTATCTTAAGGGTGGGCATGTCTCCACAGTCAGATTCTCAGCTTGTTCTGAGGATTGTAAATTCTATTAAGGAAGTCGATTAACTTTTGTCAGAAGTCGCTAATTATTTATTGAAGTAGCAGTAGATCCTTTTTATCCAACTTTACCTTGAGATTGATAACGCCTTCGCTATAAAGTTTTTGGACTTTTAGACTTTTAAGGATGTATGTATGATATATACATAATGTATTTTGAGTTGGCGACCCGAATTACGCTGGTGACCCCCGTCAAGAAATTTGAGCCGCCTGTCAGATTCGAACTGACGACCGATCGCTTACAAAGCGACTGCTCTACCAGCTGAGCTAAGGCGGCTTATAGAATATGAAGACAAATTTTCATTATTAAGCCATCTGGGATTTAAAAATCTATCTGCGTACTCATCAATCCCTTTCAGAATCTGCTCTAACAATTTTTTGTCACAATATCTTAAAGAAAGAGTGCCATATTTTGATTTTTTCTTATATGTGCCTGACTTACCTTTGTGTACATAAGTAGCGTTAAATTGGGCTAATGGAATTCTTGTAGTTTTAGACCAAAATTTCTTCAATTCTAATTCGTTTTGGTTTTCATAAAGATGTAAGACTACCCTTAATCGATTTTCATAAATTCCGCAAATCTCACGCAAAAATTTTAAAAATAATTGTATCATTTTTGGGTTACTATTAGAGAAAGCTATATGTCCGCTATTTTTCTTCCATCCTTCTGCCCAATATAACATAAGGCCCGTAATTAACAGCTCTCTCTCTTTTGGTAAAAGTTTTTTCTTAATATTACATGGCAATTTATTAAATCTTTGTCTGTGAGCTAGATATCCTGCTTCGCTTCTACTTCTTCGAGAAATATTATTTTTTTCTAGCCAATACTGCGCTTTACTGGGTGATATCTTTAATTCTTCGGCTACCATCGCCATTGAGTATCGATTTTTCAGATATAAAGAACAAATCTTTTTTATTAAATTTTTACCAGTCATTTTATAAATATTAAAAATTAATTTTACAAAACCACTGCTCTACCGCTGAGCTACGTCGGCCTGAAATCCAGTAATTATTATACCTCTTTTGCCCAAAATTTGCCAAAAATGGTATCATTTAAACTATGCGGTCAAAGGATGAAGAACTAATCAAAGGCGTACTTCGGGGTGATAAAGTCTGGCTAAGAAGGTTTCAACAAAGATATCGCAAAAGGCTCCTTAATTTTGTTCTCCAAAAAGTTGGTGATTATCAAGATGCGGAAGAGATTCTTCAAGATACTCTGGTGAGTGCCATTTATTCTTTACCTTCATTTTTAGGCAGGGCTTCTCTCTGGTCTTGGCTTTGTTCAATTGCCAAGCACGAAATTGCTGATTTTTACCGGAAGAAAAAGATTAAAGAGATTGTCTTTTCTCGTTTACCAAGGATTGAGGCCATTGTTTCTGAAGCCTTGAGCCCTGAGTTAGCCTTGGAAGAGAAGCAAATGAAGGAGAAGATAATTCACTGTTTTCTGGAACTGACCGAGGGTTATCGGGAAATTTTACGACAAAAGTATATAGAAGGACTTTCTGTGCGCCAGATTGCCTGTCAAGGGCAGAGGTCAGTCAAGGCAGTGGAGATGCGCTTAAGGAGAGCCCGTTTGGCATTCAGAAAACTTTGGTATGAGGAAAAAGCTTATCAAAAAGACCTTGCTTCTCTCTCTAAGGGAGATTTATCTTTCCTCAAGGAATATCTGGGGACTATTGGTTCACCCTTATCGGACACTGAGAGCCATCAGGATTGAAGAAGATTTTTCTCAGGCTTTTCTTTTAATTGCTTTTCCTTTTTATCTTTGGCTAAGTTCGTTATTTATTCTTCTGGTTTTTAAATTCATTATTCTCCGGTTTTTTCTTATTCCCGCCATTTTGGGCTTTTTGTTTCAACTCATTTTTATCTCCACTTCACTTTTCTTAACTCTTTGGTGTGGTTATGTGGGTTATTGGCTAATTTATTATTTGCGGGTTAAAAGGCGAGTTAAAAAGGAGATTGGTTGATGGGACAAGGTTCTCCTGCCAAAATTTGGCGAGAAGCAAAGAAAGAATATCAGACCCTTGGTCAGGAGGGGAGACTTTTGTATTGGACGACAGTTAAAATTCCGGGCGAGGGGTACGAACAACTGGTGCCTTATATAGTAGCCTTAATTCGCTTAAGCAGGAGCAAGGTGGTTGGTGGTCAGTTAGTTGATTGGGAGGGGAAGCAATTGAAGAAAGGAATGAAAGTATTGAGTGTTGCTCGGAGAATGAGGGTTAATGGTCAAGAAGAGCCGATTAGATACGGAATTAAATGGAGGGTCAAATGAGAGAAGTAGGCATTGTTGGCTACGGAGCTTATTTGCCTTCAAGAAGAATTAAAACCAGCCTGATTGCCGCCGCCTGGCAGAAAGAGGGCAAACAGATAGAAAAAAGTTTAGGGGTGAGAGAAAAATCGGTAGCAGGAATGGATGAAGATTCAGTCACTATGGCAGTTGAAGCCAGCTTGATTGCCCTGGAGAAAGCAGGAATTGATAAAACCAAGATTGGGGCGATTTTTATGGGTTCGGAAAGCCATCCTTATGCGGTTAATCCTAGTACCACCAAAGTGGGAGGGATTCTAGGTATTGGTCATGACTATTTTACCGCTGATTTGGAGTTTGCTTGCAAAGCGGGAACAACGGCAATGCAAATAATTGCCGCCTTTTTATTAAGCGGTCAGATTGACTATGGTTTAGGCATTGGCGCTGATACTGCCCAAGGAAGACCAGGAGACGTGCTGGAATATGCGACGGCGGCAGGAGCAGCGGCTTTTATTTTGGGGAAAAAGAAAGAGGAATTTTTAGTCAAGATTAATGACTTTTGCTCTTTTAATTCAGACACGCCTGATTTTTGGCGGCGAGAGGGAGCTAAATATCCTTCACATGGGGGGCGGTTTACAGGGGAAAAAGCCTATTTTCGTCACACTCTAGCGGCAGCGGAAAAATTACTCAAGAAAACCAAAACCAAAGCGCCTGATTATGACTATGTTGTTTTCCATATGCCTAACGCTAAATTTCCTTGTAAAGCCGGGGAGATTTTAGGTTTCACTCCTAACCAGGTCGGACCTGGTTTGATTGTTGAGGAGATTGGTAATACTTACGCTGCTTCTTCGTTATTGGGTTTGTGTGCTATTTTGGACCGAGCTAAGGCCAATCAGAAGATACTTTTAGTTTCTTATGGTTCTGGTGCTGGCAGCGATGCTTTTAGTTTGACAACGACCACTAAACTGGCAAGAAAACAAAAGCTAGGAAAAAATTTTAAGACCTTCTTGAGAAAGAAAAGATACATTGATTACGTTGAATATTTGAAATTAACCGAAGCAATAAATATTTAATCACAATGAACACTATAGGACTGACAGGGACCGACCCTGTCAAGCGGGTTTATATTCAAGGTGCTTATCAGACTCATTTTGGTGAGCTTTGGGATAAATCATTTAGGGATCTTTTGGTTGAGGCGGCTCAAGGAGCTTTGGAAGATGCCCAGGTTGCTCCTCAAGAAATTGAAGCGGTTTTGGTGGGAAGTATGTTGGCTGAGCGGATAGTGGACCAGGGACATTTAGGGGCTTTTTTAAGCAGTGAGTTGGGATTGAATTGTCCGGCGGTGCGGATAGAGGCAGCTTGTGCTTCAGGGGGCTTGGCTGTCCGAGAAGGATTTTTGAGTTTGCAATCAGGTTCGTATGAAACGGTTCTAGTTGCTGGAGTGGAGAAAATGACTGATGCTTGTTCTTTGGAAGTGACTTCAGGGTTAATGGGAGCCACCAATGGTGAAGAAGGTCTGGTTGGTTTTACTTTTCCTTCAATTTACGCTTTGATGGCTCAATCTTATCGAGATAAATATGGTTTGGCTGACAAGGAATTGGCAGCAGTAGCAGTAAAAAATCACTATCATGGTAGTCTCAATCTCAAAGCTCAATATAATCATGAGATTACTTTAGAGAAAGCCTTAGCGAGTGATTACATTTGCGAGCCTTTAAGACTTTTTGATTGTTCGGGAATTACTGATGGAGCCGCTGCCGTGGTTTTGTCAAGAAAAAAGGCGAAGGTGAGGATTTTAGGCAGCGGGGTTGCCACTGATAGCCTGTCATTAGCCAAAAGAAAGAAATTCTATAGTATTGAAGCAACCAAGGGAGCGATGGAAAAGGCTTTGAGGGTGTCAAGGGTGAAAAGAGAAGAGATTGATTTAGCTGAGGTGCATGATTGCTTTACTATTGCCGAGATGCTGGCGCTTGAAGATTTAGGTTTTTACTCGCCAGGAAGAGGAAAGCGAGCGGCAGTTAAAAAAGAAACCTATTTTAATGGCAGGTTGCCGATTAATACTTCTGGTGGTTTAAAAGCTTGCGGGCATCCAGTCGGGGCAACAGGGGTGAAACAAATAGTGGAAGTTGTTACTCAACTAAGAGGCGAAGCAGGGGAGAGACAGGTTAAGGAAGCGAAGATTGGGCTTTGTCACAACGTCGGGGGTAGTGGAGGAACGGCTGTAGTTCACATTTTAGCTAGAGAGTAAAAAGGAAAAAATTTCGGGGACGAAAGCCCCGCCAAAGTGGAGGAATGTAATGTTTTTTTCCTGAATGATTCCAGGTGGGTGCCCGCCTCTAAGCCCCACGGGGTTTAGAGAGCTAAACTCCCAAAATAACGTTGA
This sequence comes from Patescibacteria group bacterium, assembly GCA_018900995.1. Classification (GTDB taxonomy): domain Bacteria; phylum Patescibacteriota; class Microgenomatia; order PFEM01; family JAHIFH01; genus JAHIFH01. Next base: position 6,418 of record JAHIFH010000055.1, read on the forward strand.
GGAAAAGTACTTTACAATTCCAACCGTTCTCGGCAGGACAGCTTGAGAATAACACAAAAAATTTTCATAGTCAAGCCCCTTTTACACAAGAGGGGTTCCGGGAAGAAGAATAGACAAGATGAGATTGATAATTGGTAAAATAATAGCAATTATTGGTGAGACTCCGAAAAAAGGGAAAATAAGGAAAATTAAGATGATAAAGCCATATTGCCTGAGAATTTCATCTACTTTGTAAGCATGTTCTCGAGGAAGAAAACCGACTAAAACTTTGCCGCCATCAAGAGGGTGGATGGGAATGAGGTTAAAAATGGCGAGCATAACGCTGAGGAAAATGAAGGGAAGAAAAATAGTCTCAAAAAGATGGGAAAAACGGATAAATATAGAAAGAATGGTGGCGAGGATCAAATTAGCCGCTGGACCAGCTAAAGAGATAATGGCGGCATCCCGGCGGGGATTTCTCAGATTAAAAGGGTCTATGGGTACGGGTTTGCCCCAACCAAAGCGGAAAAGTAAGAGCATCAAGGTGCCAATCGGATCAAGATGAGCAAGGGGATTAAAAGTAACTCTGCCCGCTAAACGAGCAGTAGGGTCGCCTAAACGATCAGCCATCCAGGCATGAGCGAATTCATGAACAGTCACCGCCATAAGAAGCGCTGCTGCCCAAATAGCAAAGGAAAAAGGATCAGTAAACAAATAGTTAATCATCTAATCAACTAATCAATAATTTGAAATTACGCTCAGCTGTGATATAGTATATCAGATTATGGCATTTAAATGTGACCGGTGCGGCAAAAGCATTGTCATTACCTCTCAACAGCGACACAAAAAAGGTGTTGCCGGTGGGCGTTGGAAATATAGAGCACCGAAAAGTAAAAAGATTTTAAAACCCAACCTCCAGACTTTTAGAGGGATTTTGAATGGAAAAAAAGGGAAGTGGAAACTTTGCACTAAATGTTTGAAAATGGTTAAAAAGAAACAAAAACCAGCCCCTAAGAAATCTCCTGCCCCAAAATCTGCCTAAATTAGTTTCGCCTTAGGATAGCCTTCTTGAAATTGCTTCCAAGTAACTGGTTTTTTGCCTTCTAACTGAACTTTGTCGAGAACCAATTTGTTAGCTTCCAAATGGGCTTTCAAAATTTTGATTCTCTTGGTCTCTCGGTCTCTTGATAATTTCACTATTGCCCACGCTCCTGGCCAGGGATACATCGCCCTGATAAATCTTTTTTTAAAAACACCTGATTTTTTCCAATCAATTTTCCCGTCATCACGGGCCAGTTTTTTGGTAAAAGTTGCCTGAGAATCATCTTGCTTTCTCAGTTCGATTTTTCCTTCCAAATAAGCCGGCAAGATAGTGGTCAAGACTTTAGCCCCTGCCCCGAAAAGGCGTTCAAGGAGAGATTCAGCCGTATCGTCAGGTCTAATTTCTTCCTTAAACTGAGAAAGAATGGGTCCATGGTCAACTTTCTCGTCCATTCTAATTATGGTAACTCCTGTTTCCTGTTCTCCATTTAAGATAGCCGTCTGAACTGGAGTTGGACCGCGATATTTAGGGAGTAGAGAAGGGTGGATGTTCAAAATTCCATGTTTAGGAATTTCCAAAATCTCTTTGGGCAGAATTTTTCCAAAAGAAGCTAAGATGCCGACGTCGGCTTTGAGTTTCTTCACTTTTCCCATAAATTTTTTATCAAATTTCTTGGCGGTAGTGAATTTAACTTCAAAAAGGATTTTGGCGTAAGTTTCAACGAGACAAGGGGTAGTATGGGTAACGACGGCTTTCAATTTAAATCTCTCATCACTAACGAGCTGGTTAAGCACGATAACAGAGTACTGGTCAGAACCAAAAAAGATGATTTTAGGTTTTTTCATCACTCTATTTCCACCTCCACAAAAATCTCTTTGCCTTCTTTATCTTTTTTCAATTTGTAAATCTTGCCTTGTTGTCTTAAAACTCGGTCAACAAAAATTATGCCATTGAGATGGTCAAGTTCGTGTTGAACATAAGCCGCCTCTTTATTTTCGAATTTTTCCTGACGGGTTTTTCCCTTTAGGTCTTGCCATTTTATTTTGACCGCATGAGGATGGTCAACAAAACCATAATAACCTGGGACAGAAAGACACCCTTCCAGAAAAACATTTTCTTTTTCCAAAACCTGAGAAAGCATTTTCTTTGATTGCCAAATGATTTTGGGATTGATAAAAGGAACGAATTTTCTGCCTTTCTTAATCACAAAAATTCTGAGCGGTTTACCAATTTGGATAGCGGAAAGCCCCACTCCTTTGGGCTCTTTGGCGGCTTTGGCGGTGTTAATTAAGTCATTGACTAGTTGTTCAATTTTCTTGTCGATTTTTTTGATGGACTTTGATTGCTGTCGTAATTTTGTGTTGGGAACAGTAAGGATTTTTTTGATTGCCATAGGAAGATTCTAACAAACCTGAGGCTAAAAAGCTACTTCTCTCCGTCGCGTTAAACGCGACCGTGCCGCGTTATACGCGGCCGTGTCTCTCGACGATGAAGGTTTCTAGTTTAACTTTTTCTTTTGGCTCAATGCCGGCTTTTTGGCAACAGATCTTAATCTGTTGTTCGGGAGTATCCACCCCGGGAATGTTAGGCAAAAGCAGGCCCCGGCGACCGTCAGGAGTAGAAACGATTAAGCCGTACTTTTTCGGATCTATTGCTTTACGGTTTGATATAGTTTTTGGCTTGGAAAGGATGTCAACTGAATAAACTAAATCAGACAGTTCTTTTTCAGTGATTGGCGGAAAGCGGGGGTCTTGAGTGGCTGAGGAAATGGTATTGGTGATAATTTCCAAAGCAATATTTGGTCTAGTAGGGAGAAAGGTACCGATACACCCTCGCAATGACCCGTCTTTTTTATGAATGGAAACAAAAGCGCCGGCTTTTTTCTTAATCATTTCTTGAGGCAATTTTTTGGGCAAAGGCGGAATTTTGTTGGTTTTGATGTAGGCTTCAACTGTATTTTTAGCGAGCTTGACGTAATAATCCATTTTTTTCTTACCGACCTATACCAGCGATCGTTTCTATAGGTAGGTCGCTAAGGTTTAATTTTGGTTATCTTAAAGTTAGCCACTAAATAACCCACGCCAAAAGGAGCTTCGTAAGAAAGAATTTCCGGTTGCCATTTTATTTTGGCGCCTTCCAAAGCGCCCAATAATTGACAGAAACTTCTTAGCCCGCATTCACCGGCTTGCTCAACAAGTTTTGGATCCATATTGAGGATTCCACCAACATCTTTTCTTTTCAGCAAATCAATAAATTCTTTATCAAATTTTTGTCCAGAAGGATGTAATCCGTAAGGACCATCTTTTTTAAGCCGATGGCTCATATCTCCGGAAGCAATCCAGGCAAGTTTTTTAATGTATTTGAGGTTTTTAATTAGTTCTTTACCACGGTTAAAATGAACTTCTAGTGATTCCAAATTAGTTAAATGAGCTTTAACTTCAATGCCATGAACATCTTTAGCCAGAAAATGAAGAGGAACATTAAACCCCCAATCAGGGTGGGGTGAAGTGACAACAATACAATCAGGCTTGGCTTTAGCGAGCTGTTTGCCCAGTTTTTCCAATGACTTAATCGTTTTTTCTACTTCCTTCCGGTCCGCCTCCGAGCCAACATTAGGCAAAATAATTGGTGGATGGGGTGAAATGCAAGCAAAAACTAACATTGAGTTGATTTTACCATAATTCTCAAAAGTACTAATTTTCCACTTCTTGGCGAGAATTTCTGAGAGGTGCTATTATTAAAGATAGTGATTAATCCTTTAGCAATAATCGCCATTATTTTGGCTCTTATTGCCCTCTATCTCGTACCAAGATAAGAAGTTTATCCTGAGCCTAAGTTTATCCTGAGCGAAGTCGAAGGACCTCAAAAGCCAAAATTCCCCCTTAAATTTCTAAATTTGTTAGAATGGAATTATGGTTTGGAAGGTTGTCTATTTTAAAAGTGCTCGAGGAGAAAGCTTCGTTAAAGAGTTTGTTGATGAACAAAGACCAGAGGTTAGGGCTAAATACGCAGGAATGATTGATTTTCTTGAAAAATATGGACCATTCTTAAGTGGTAAGTATACAAAGAAGTTAAAGAAAAATTTATACGAGTTAAGGATAACCGGGAAGGAACAAATTAGAGTTTTCTATACTGTTCGACAAAGAGAAATTATTTTGATTCATGCTTTTAAGAAGAAAAGTCAAAAAACACCGCAAAGAGAATTAGAGACTGCTCTTTTGCGTCTTGACAAGATATCACATATATGATATCTTGAATTTATGAACAAAATAAAAAGATCCCCAAAATTAAGATTAGTTAGCTGGGAAGAGCATCGAAAACAACTGATGAAGGATCCTGAGTTTGTAAAGGCTTGGCAAGAACTTCAGCCGGAATTTGAAATTATTGAAAAAATTATCCGCGCTAGGCTAAAAAGGGGAGTTACCCAGAAAAAATTAGCCCAGCGAATGAAAACTAAACAATCAGCTATTTCTCGGCTTGAATCGGGAACTGCCAATCCTTCGCTAAATTTCTTAAAACGCCTGGCCGAGGCTTTGGATTCCCGCCTGGAAATAAAACTCGTGCCGAAATAAAAAAATAGTTTACTCTGAGCGAAGTCGAAGAGCCTCAAAAGCCAAAATTTCTTCTAGCAATTGTAATTTTCTGTTGATAGAATTAAAGCATGCCTAAAGTATCTAGGTCTAAAGCCCTTCTTCTTATCCTTTCTCTTTTTATTTTTGGTTTTTTCTCCTGGCAATTTCTTTTCCCCAGTTCTTTCACTGTCATTGAAGTGGTTGATGGCGACACGATTAAACTCAATGATGGACGAACAATAAGGTACATCGGTATTGATACGCCTGAGGAGGAAAAGTGTTTTGCCCAAAAAGCAAAAAAGATTAATAGTGATTTGGTTTTAGGCAAGAAAGTCCGCTTAGAAAGGGATATCAATGAAATGGATCGCTTTGGTCGTTATTTAGCCTATGTCTATCTACAGGATGGGGAAGAGGAAATCTTTGTTAATGAATTTTTGTTAGCCGAAGGTGCAGGTGAATTTTTTCTTGACACTGTTAATCTTCGTTATCAAAACCTTTTGGTTCAAGCGGCTGAAAAAGCCCATGAAGAAAACAAGGGTTTATGGCATGAATGCGCTTTTGACCCTAAGAAAGGGTGCCAGATAAAAGGTAATGTTGATAGGTTAGATAAGCGTTGGTATCATCTGCCTAGCTTTAGGCATTATGAGACAACTGAGATTAATCTTGAGCATGGAGATAGGTGGTTTTGTACTGAAGAAGATGCTCAAACCGCGGGCTTCGAGCGAGCGAGGGAATAGAGCCAAAATTTCCCCCCTCTGTGGTAAAATTGGGGCATGAAGAAGGTTTTCCATAAAAAGCTAATTCGGGATAAAATTCCTCAGGTTATTGAGGCTAGCGGAGATAAGTATGAGTTGAGGATAATGGGGAAGAGGGAATTTGAGAGGGAGCTTAAGAAAAAGCTGGTGGAGGAGGCGAGTGAGCTCTTAGAAGTGAAAAGGAAGGATTTACTCAATGAGATGGTTGATGTTTTGGAGCTGCTTAAAACAATCGCTGAATTTTACAATATTGACTTCAAATTGGTAGAGGAAAAGCAGGTCAAGAAAAGAAAAGAACGAGGGGGTTTCAAAAAGAGACTATTTCTTATTTGGTCTAGCCGCCGCCCAGGCGAGTGAGTCTGCTTTTAAATTTGCCCCGGGTTTTCAAATTCTTGACTTCCTGAGTATAATATAGGTCGATGAATAGAAAAGTAACCATTATTGGAATTGTTTTGGCTTTTTTGGTAGCAAGTATTTTGTCTTTCTGGTATTTCAGAACAAAAGAAGAAGGGGCTTGGGTTTGTCAGAATGGTGAGTGGGTTAAACAAGGAGAACCGACAGGACCCAAGCCTACTTGGGAATGCCAAGAGGGTGAGAGGGTTAGCGGTGAAGAAGAAGAGGAAGCTTTTGACCAGGCGAAGTTTGAAAGAAGCAAACAAATTGCCCAAAAAGCAGCTGAGAATGCCCCTACCTATAAATTTGATGGTTTTGATTTGAAATTTGAATCTTCGGAAGCCTTGCCTTGTGCTAGTTGTTGGGAATTTACCTTTTCTTTTTCCAGTAGTCATTCGGGTTATGGCGACCGAACCGGACAAATCCTAGCCCAAGTGATTACTCCTCATCAGATTAGAGTGAATGTCCAGGATGAAGAAGTAGTGGTGGTCGTGACCGACAGAACCTTTGACGAGTTAAAGCAGATATTTTTAAAATAATTTTTCTTCCTCACATCTTTATATTCAAATCTTCGCCGCAGTCACTGCAAGTTCCGTTTTTATCTACCGCTAGAATTTCGGTTGAGTAGCCGGTGCGGCGGATGGCTAAATTGCCGCATTTGGGGCAGAAGGTGTCGTCTTCTTTGTCAACAGCCATATTGCCAATATAAACAAATTCCAAGCCTGCTTTCATCCCAATTTCTCGGGCTTTGTAAAGCGTTTCTGGGGGCGTGGGTGGAACATCAGTCAGGTCACCATAAGGGAAGAAGCGGGTGACATGCCAAGGAGTTTTCTTGCCCAGATTTTTAACAATCCAAGAAGCTAGTTGTTTCAGATTTTTATCCGAGTCATTCCAGGTAGGAATAATATTGGTGACACACTCAATGTGGATCTGAGGATATTTGTCATGAACATATTTGGTTACTTCAAAAACTCCTTTTGCCTGGGGCACACCAATGAGCTTTTGATAAAGCCGGTTATCAAAACTCTTTAAGTCAACCCGGTAAATATCAAGATAAGGGGCAATGGTGTCAATTGCTTCTTTACTAGCATAACCATTAGTTACCCAACAAGTATAAATTCCTTCTTTTTTGGCTAATTTGGCGCCGTCAAGAGAGTATTCCAACCAAATAGCGGGTTCATTGTAAGTCCAAGCCACGCCAGGCGCATCTGATTTTTTTGCCATTTTGATAGCCTCTTTGGGAGAAAGGAGTTTTTGGTCATCAATATTCAAAGAAGCACCATTAGTATGGGAAATCTCCCAATTCTGACAATAAACACAACGGAAATTGCAGCCATAAGTTCCTAAAGATAAACAAGGGGAACCAGGTTTGTAATGAAAAACCGGCTTCTTCTCAATCGGGTCAATATTTACCGAAGAAACAACGCCATAGATAACTGAATAAAGCTTGCCTTTTTTATTGATTCTGGTTTGGCAAGTACCCCATTGACCAGGGGAAACAATACAGCGCCGCTGGCAAGTAAAACAAGCAACTTTTTTGTCTTTCAGTTTTTTAGCAAGTAGAGTTTCTTTCACAGTTCTTCGAGCTTATTTTTCGCTCGAGTATCAGTGGGATTAATATGCTCTAAAATATATTTTAATTGTTCTTTTGCCTCTTTTATTTCCCCTTTTTCTTCATAGAATAGAGCCAGAGCATAGCGGGCATTATCATAGTTAGGTTTTAGTTCAACGGTATGCTCCATGGTTTTGATGGCGGTGTCTATTTGGTCGAGATGAGAATAAAGCAAGCCAAGATTGTAAAAGACCTTGGCATCAGTCGGGGCAAGTTCAGCGGCTCGAAGAAGAGTGTCAAGAGCATTTTGTTGATATCGAGAATCAACCTCAGTAAGAGCAATAAACATTTTCGCTCGCTCTTTCCAGAAATTGAGGTGATAAGGGCTAATTTTGAGGGCTAGGTCTGATTC
>JAHIFH010000056.1 GCA_018900995.1 Patescibacteria group bacterium
AAATACAGAACGTAAAAATATCCAGGAGTGTAATTAGTCCAAACTTCTTCTGAATAAAAATTTCCCCATGGTAGGCTTACCAGTCTATCCGCCCAACCAAACCATGCTCCCATATCAAAATTTACGCCAGGCAAAAAAGACAGAATGAACCTCAGACAAAAAACAGCAATTAAGTTGACTAACATTACTTAAAACCTTTTTTTGGTAAAAATTCGTAACCACTAACAATCAGTAACACCAGAACTAAAAAATTCCTTAAGAAAAGAAAATAGACAACCGGCGTAAAAAACTTGCTACTTTCGCGAAAACTACTAATTAAGTCAGTATATAAAATCGGATAAATATATTGGGTCAACAAGGCAGTTATTAAGACAACAACTAAAACTAAAAGAAAACTACTTTTCTGTCTTCTTTTCTCACCCACCTCTAAAATAGGAACTAAACTAAAGGCCCAAAATAAATATTGAGGGTTCATATTTTTAGAAAAGATTAAGAAAAAGAGAAAGATTAGAAAAATCACTGATGTCTTGAATTCTTTGTATAATCTTTTTGAATAAAAGACAAAAATATAAACTAAAAAAACAATGGCCACCGGTAAAATATTGAAAAAGTTTAAATCAACTGGCAGAAAATCAATATCAATCCCCCAAACTCCATAAGCACCAAATATAGCAGGAAGTCGATGATAATAGTTTTTGAACGAAAGCAAAATAACTGAGGTGATTGGGCTTTCTAATCCTAAGGGTTTTAAGGCATGAAACCTAAAACTGCCAGATAATTCCTTTATGGAACCGCCGATTAGAAAATAACTGCCAACAACTATTCCAAGTCCCAAGAAAAAATAACCAAGTGAGTTAAGAAGTTTCTTATATTGCTTTTTTTTGAAAAAAATAATTAGGTAGTATGGCAAGATAAGAACTGGGTAAATTTTGATGGTCGTGGCTATTCCTAAAAATAAGGAAGACCAAGATATCTTTTCCTTTTTGAAAAAATAGATTGACAATAAAACCAATAAAGAAACAGCCAGCTCAAATCGGAAAAGCAAAATCGGTCCAGTGAAAAGCAGGATTAACAAGAAAATTAGAATCCCAAAATAGCCACTGATTTTTTTATAAATAAAAATGTGGGCTAACAAAAAAATAAAGCCTAGCAAAAAGAAAGCCTGGGTATAAATCTCAAGGCTTTTTTCAATTAACAAAACTGGTGAGGGAATAAAAAAATAGAACAGAGCTCCTGGTAAATGCTCGTTGCCAACAAGATTTGAAAGAGTTCGATAAGTAAAAAAATGTTTTGCTCTTTCAAAATAAAACCAAACATCAACAATCAAATGATTATGCCATAGAGGAATTGTTGCTTGGAGAAAAATAATAATAAAAACAACGAAGGTCAAAAAGCAGAGATTTATTTTATTCAGAGTCAACCAATTTTTCATTAAAATTCTCAGCTTTGACTAAGTAAATCTTTAATGTACTCTTGTATTTCTTGCCAATTACCTGTTCGAGGAATTAATACCCAGTGAGTATCATATTTTTCTGGATCCGGCGGGGGATTAATTAAATAACCTTCTTCACTCTCAGCGCCGCCATTAAGAACTTCTGCTCTTAAATCACCAGAGCGCATTTTCAGTAAAAGTTTTGCCATCCCGCCCAAGTCTTTTTGGGGAATATCGCTTTCAAAATTCTGCTGGAGCGCTTTAATTAATTGAACTGCCTTAAAGGGATTAGCTAAAACTTTAAAAGAAAGGAATTTGTTTTTAATGGCAGCCATTAATCGCTGCTGGCGACGACTACGGGCATAATCTGTTCCCTCTTCACCCTCGGCGTAACGACTTCTGACATATTTTAAAGCTCTTTCACCATCCATCAATTGCTCACCGGCATCAAAATGAAGATATTCATAGCGACAACGATACTCTGGGTCACCGCCACACTCATCATTTTCTTTTCCTGGAATGGGATAACGATAATCATCAAAACTATTTTCAACATCAACCATTACCCCTCCTAAAATATCAACAATTTGTTCAAGGCCACCAAAATTTATCACCAAGCCATAGTCCACCGGCTGGTCAAGAATTTCGGCGACCGCTGCTTCAGCCAAAACCAGTCCTCCGCCCGACTTCTTCTGATTGCCATAATGATAAGCCGTATTTAACTTCGCTCTCATTGAAGCCAGCCAAATATCTCGAGGTAAAGATAAGAGTAAAGTATTGCCAGCTTGAGGACTAACAGAAACAAAAATAATCGTGTCAGTCAAATCATCTCCAGCTCGCTCTTCGCCACTAATGCCCAAAATTAAAAGATTGACCCGCCCGTTTTCTCCTTGGAGATCTTCGGCTGATTGACTGATTAAAGAAATCCCTCCCGAGATAGTTCCTTTAATTATCCGTCCACCAGAAATCAAAAAAGGTAAAAACGCTCTAAAAATCAGGACTAATAAAACAAAACCGGCGACGATTAAACCAATTCGGATTTGAGGAAAATAGCGAACAGTTAACCTTCTTAATTTTGATAGATATGTCTTTACCTGTTTTCTGCTTAACATGCTAAAATGCCTCTAGTGTCTCAATCGAGCTCTATTTTAACTCAGCTCAACCCCGCTCAGCAAGAAGCGGTCACTTTCGGCGAAGGTCCGTTATTGATTTTGGCTGGCGCTGGTAGTGGCAAAACCCGAGCCCTCACTTACCGAGCCGCTTATTTGATCCAAGAAAAGAAGATTTCTCCAGAAGATATCCTCTTATTAACTTTTACTAACAAAGCCTCCAATGAAATGAAGGAAAGAATCCAAAAACTATTGGGTCGCTCCAACCCTCATCTTCCTTTTGCCGGCACTTTCCATTCTTTTTGTGCCCGACTTTTACGAAATGAGGGAAAACATCTGGGCATTCCTCCAAACTACAGTATTTATGATGAATCAGATCAGCTGGAAACAATTAAATTAGCGATGATTAAAATTGATATTCCCACTAAAGAATATAAACCGGCTTCGATTCTTAATACGATTTCTCAAGCCAAAAACGAGCTTATTTCCGCTATGGAATATCCCCAGTATGCTCAAGGTCATTTCCAAGAAGTGGTGGCACGGGTCTATTTAGCTTATCAGCGATTGCTTAAAGATTACCAAGCTTTAGATTTTGATGATTTGCTTTTTGCAACCGTTAGGCTTTTCCAAAAAGAAAAACCAGTTCTGAAAAAATACCAAAATCGTTTTCAATATGTTTTGATTGACGAATACCAAGACACTAACCAAGCCCAATATGTTTTGAGCCGCCAGTTAGCAGGCAAGTGGCGCAATCTTTGCGCCGTCGGCGATGCCGCCCAAGCGATTTACGCATTTAGAGGCGCTAACTACCGCAATTTAATGAGCCTCAAAAAAGACTTTCCTGATTTAACTATTATTAATTTGGAACAAAACTACCGCTCCACCCAAAACATTCTTCAGGCAGCTAATGAGGTTATTAAGAAAAACACCCGCCATCCCATTCTTAAACTTTGGACAAAAAATGAAGCCGGAGAAAAGGTGGCAATTTTCGAGGCTGGTAATGAACTTGAAGAAGCCCAATATATTATTAACACTATTGTTAATCAGGGTGGTGACTACAGCGATTATGTTGTTCTTTACCGAACTAATGCCCAATCCCGAGTAATTGAAGAAGCTTTTTTACACGCTGGCTTGCCTTATATTCTTGTTGGCGGGACACGCTTCTATGAAAGAAAGGAAATTAAAGATTGTTTGGCTTATTTAAGGCTTTTAGCCAATCCCAAAGATATGGCTTCTTATAAAAGAACCAAAAAACTAGGTAAAAGGCGATTGAAAAAATTCATGGACTTTACCGAAGATTACGATGAATCGATTCATCGAAAAGAACTCACCACTTTGGAAATCCTGGACAAGGTTCTTAAAGCAACTGATTATTTAGACCTTTATGATAAAAAAGACGAAAAAGATTTAACAAGATTGGAAAACATTAAAGAATTACGCTCGGTGGCAACGGAATTTCCTCAAATTGAGAGTTTTTTAGAAAATGTTGCCCTGGTTCAGCAGGAATATTTACCCCAGCGTCCCATTAAAGACCAACCAAAAAATGCCGTTACTCTAATGACGGCTCATGCTGCCAAAGGAACGGAGTTTCCAGTTGTTTTTATGGTGGGCATGGAAGAAGGTTTGTTTCCTCACTCCCGAAGCATGATGGATAAAGAAGAGCTAGAGGAAGAGCGTCGGCTTTGTTATGTGGGTATGACTAGAGCGAAAAACAAACTCCATTTAATCTACACCCGCAAGCGCCTTTATTTTGGCCAACGCTCAATGAATCCCCCTTCGAGATTTTTAGCGGATATACCTCAAGATTTAGTCGAATCTTCCGTGTTAAAATAGTAAATATGATTATTCGACCCGTTCTTGTTGAAGAAAAAGACCAATTTAACGCGGTAGTTAATCATCCCCTTCAATCATGGGAGTGGGGGGAGTTTCGGGAGAAAACAGGAATCAAGGTTGCCCGCCTCGGACTCTTTGATAAGAAAGTACTTAAAGCAGGCTATCAAATAACTATCCACCCCTTGCCAAAAATCCCTTACACTATCATCTATTTCCCTAAGGGTCCGATACCTGATAAGACCCTGGTTGATGCTTTAGTCAAACTTGGGCAGGAAGAAAGAGCTATTTTAGTCAAATTGGAACCCAATATTGTAGCTGATGAGAAAACAAGTAAGCCTGAAGCCTGGAAAGATTTAGGCTTACAACCTGGTCAACCCCTGTTTACTAAACATACCTTCCACATTGACCTTACTAAAAATGATGATGAACTCTTAGCTGCAATGAAACCAAAAACCCGCTATAATCTTCGCCTATCTCAGCGCCATGGAGTAAAAGTGGCTGAAGATAATTCTCAGGAGGCTTTTGAAACCTACCTTAAGTTAATGATGGAAACTACAAAAAGACAAAGTTTTTACGCTCATACACCTGACTATCATCGTAAAATGTGGCAAATTCTTCAGCCAGCAGGTATTGCCCATTTATTAGTAGCGAAATATAAAAACAAGCCTTTAGTCACTTGGGTTTTGTTTACCTTGAATAAGGTTCTTTATTATCCTTATGGCGCTTCCACTCGAGAACACCAAGAGGTAATGCCCTCATACGCAATGATGTGGGAAGCAATTCAATTTGGGAAAAAACAGGGATGTAAATTATTTGACTTATGGGGAACGCCCGGTCCTGACCCTAGCCCGAAGGATCCTTGGTTCGGCTTTCATCGTTTCAAAGTTGGCTTCGGAGCACAATTAGTTGAATTTGTGGGGACTTATGATTTAGTTATTAACTATAAGCTTTACCCTTTGTACAATCGGGCTAATAGCCTGCGCTGGAAATTACTTCGCCTAAAAGCTAAATTACCCTTCTGAAATGGATTTGCGCCAATCAAAAGAGTTCGCCCAGCATATGAAGCTATCTGGTTGGATAGTGGAAAAAGCAGATGGTTGCTATGTTTATCTTCGAAAATTGCCCCTCTTGCCACCGTTAATAATGAAGGTCCAATATCCCAAACCCCCAATTCCTTTTACTCAAATTAAAAAATTAGCGAAAAAATACAAACCTCTTCAAATTCAAATCCAACCCTTAAAAATGGAGTCGGGTTTTGAAAAACATAGCTATAAATTAACTGGCGGCGGACATGTAACAAAGACTTTGCAAATTGATTTAACTCAATCAGAAAAGAAAATCTTAGCTCAAATAAAAAAAGATACTCGATACGGCATTAGAAAAGCGGAAAAAGAAGCACTCCAAATAACTAAAGCGAATGATTTAGAAAAATTTCATCAAGCCTGGAAAAAATCAGTTAGCTGGCAAAGATATGTTCCCTCAATAAAAACTCTGAGTCGCCTTAAAAAAGTTTTTGGCAAAAAAGCGGTTTTTCTCTTGGCTTCTTCTCTTGGCGGGACAGTCATTCTTTTGACCGACAAAACTGCCTACTATTATT
>JAHIFH010000004.1 GCA_018900995.1 Patescibacteria group bacterium
AGGGTCAGAACTTAATCCTGTCTCAATCGCATGAATTTGGTCACTAAACTTTCCAAAACACTCTTCAATTGAGTCAAAACCAGAATTTGAGCCATAAAGCGAATACCAAGGAGTCCAGCAATTGTGGACACAGGCAAATTCAGTCGTATAGGAATTATCATTTTCTACTTCTAAGTTATAAACTTTTCCTTTATAGTTTCTTTTTCCTATTTTGCGGATAGGTAAATATACGTGCTGATCGTCCAGCCAACCTCTCCGTCTTTTCATTTTCGTCCTGAACTTCGAAAACATCGGCTCTTCTAAAAGACCAAACGGGTCATCAAAAAAAGAAAGATTAGAAAAATGGTAAGTATCATAGTTAGCAATAATAGTTCTGTTCTCAAACTTATCGTGTTTTCCCCTTAACCGATGATTTTCCTTTGAGTCGACACCAATTGAGGGGATAATTCCCAGCCGTAAACAAATCAGTTTCATTTGGTTCATCAAAAGCCTCGAAGTTGTGTACCCTTTATCCCCTCTCCACCAACCTCGCAGAATTTCCTTTTGTTTGTTGGATTTAAGAGCTAACATCCAGGAAGGTAAGCATTTCTGATGTGCCCTTCTTCCTTTTCCTTTTTCAAAAAACAAAAGGCGAAAGACTAAATTCAAAACTTTAGAATGAAATATCAGCTCTACACTTTTCAGGTCTTTTCGCTGATACATCCTTGCCTTAGTAATGCCAAAAAGCTCACCCATTATTCTCTGAATATCTCTCGTCCAACTATCTTCTTTTGAATGAAAACAAAAAGAGACATCATCCTTGCCCAGATAACCCTCTGCTAGGAAATAACCCGCTAATCGACAAAACGATTCATTAACAGGAATTTTGTTGGGAATTTTAATTGTCCGTGTCCCGGGAATTGAAACTTTTCCCTGCTTCAAATCAACCTCTTTATAAATATCACTTAAGAGAAAAAATTCTTTTTCTTCTGTATCAGTGAACCTGGGAAAAACTAAAACATCGCCTTTTTCTAATTCTTTTGCTTGAATCCACTCAGGCTTATATTTTTCAAAATAACGCCTGCCGCAATCTTCTTTTTGAGAACACAAAGGCTTACAAACTCCTAATGTTTTACTAATAGAATGACAATTTTTCTTTGTTTTAATTGCCCAAAAAGGATGCTCGCCGGTCACCCAGGTTCCTATCCGAAAATAATCGGGAACTATTTTGTAGATCTCGCCTTCAAAAGACCTAATAAAGACTTTTTCAACTTTGTTGAAATGGTTTCGGTGAGTATAAACCTTATCACCTTTTTTGATTTCATCAATTCTTTTAATCCCATTATTTACATGAACCATCTCTGTAGGAAGTAAGCAGTGGGCAGGGATCACCAGACAATCTTTAGAAACTGAAAAAACCAAATCACAAAGTTCAATGCTTGACAAGCCGGTCATTGGTCGCCCATCCGATAAAAGCTTGATCCCATAGCCTCGTAATTGCTCGTTGATTTTCTCGACTATCTCAAAATTAGGGGCAAAAACAAGATTATGAATCCTGTGCCCCCTTCCTCTTTGGCTATAAATACTAGATATCTCGGTGGTCAATAAAAATAGCACATCAATTGGCTCATCTTTATAACGATAAACACCCCCTTCTACCTCAATCAGATTCTCTTTAAGCTCTCTTAGCCAAAGCGGATGAGTGAAATCAGTTGTGGTCACCAAGCCAATTCCTTTTCTTTTCGCCCATTTAGCTATCTCAGGAATAACCATCTGTTGAGAAACAGCCCGCGAATATTTTGAATGAAAATGAAGATCAGCAATCAATTCCATTGCTTAGAGCTTAAGAAACTCGAGCAGAATAAAAACTAGGTAAATCCCCAATAAAACTGCCCCTTCCCAGCGTTCCAGTCTATGCTTGGTGCGAATGAATAGATAAAAAAGACCGAAAATAAAAACAAAAGCCATTGTTGCCAGTAAATATTCATTAAAGGCCTGAATTCTGATTGGAGAAATTACTGAGACGATACCAATAATTAGGGTTCCATTAGCTACAATCGAGCCAAGTAAATTTCCAAAAACCATCAAGGGCTTTTGCTGCCGAACCGCTTTGGTCCCAAAAACCAGCTCGGGCAAGGTTGTTCCAATTGCTACCAAAAAAAGTCCAATTAAAAAGATTGGGATATAGGCAATTATTGCCAACTTTGTGGCTATTCGGACAATCATGTCAGCTGAAAAAAGGAGAAGAGCCACTCCTAAAAAAATCCAAGCTAGTTCTTTTTTCGTCCCTCGATGATTTAATCGGCGTAAAAGTCGCCTAATAAATCCTTCTTCCTCTTCTTCCTCTATCATTTCCTCTCGCCGTTCAGTTAGAACCCAAACATTATAAAATCCATATAGAGCCAAAAGAATTAGTCCATCAATCCGGCTTAATTCTTTATCAAACAACAAAACCATTGGTGCTGCTCCGGCTAAGAAGGCATAGAAGACATCCCGACGCAAAAATATTCCCCGAACCACCAAACTTCCACCAATTAAAGCTGCTCCCCCTATTACTAAAGAAAGATTGGCAATATTGGCACCAATAACATTCCCTAAAGCCAAATTTGGTTGTCCCTCAAAGGCGGAAGTGATGCCCACAAAAAATTCAGGAAGGCTGGTGGCTAAGGCTAAAATGCTTGTTGTTACCAAAAATTCACCCATCCCTGACGCTTGGGAAAAAGCCTTAAGATTGACAATTAAAATATCTGTCGCTTTTATTAAAAGTAAACAAAAGAGGAAAATGAGAAAAAGATAAATTACAATCATATTTTGAGCGGTAGCGAAAAACAAGCTTGTCTTATTTTAATTATACCTCGCCACCTCGTTGGGCTCGATAGTCTTTATCAAGATTATAACCTATTTCAACCACCTTTTCTGGCGAATAATAAAAAGTCCGCGCCTATTCGGCTTTAATTCTATTTCTCGCTTTTCTCAAAATAAAAAACCACTTAGTCGACTCAATCGCAAAAAGATTAAAAAACCCAATACCAAAAAGTAGCGCCCACTCTGTTATTCCTAAGGGATGGGTTTTGAATAAAACTTGAAGAGGGGGAAGATAAACTACCATGCCTAAAAGGAAAAAGCCAAGCAGAACAGAAAGGGTCAAAAACCTGTTCCCAAAAGGGTTGTATTTAAAAATTGGTTTGCGTAAAGAACGACAAGCAAAAACATAAAAAAGAGAGTTAATCCCTAAAGCCACAAACATGACCGTTTGAACATAAGATAGGTGTAAAAAACCTCGATTGAGCCAATAGAAAAGAACAAAAAGCAATAAATCAGTAGAAATACCAATGATAAAAATAATAATTTTCAATTCAAGGTCCAAAATTGGGGCTCCTCTTGGTCGGGGCAGTTCTCTCATTACCTCTTTTTCTTCAGGCTCAAAAGCTAAAGCAACCGCTGGTAAACTATCTTCTACCAAATTAATCCAAAGAATTTGGGCAGCCGTTAACGGCAAAGGCAATCTCATAAGGATTGAACCACCAATTAAAATAATTTCAGTAAAACTATCGGAAAGAAGATAAAGAACAACCTTTTTAATATTTTCAAAAATCGTTCTTCCTTCCTCTACCGCATGAACAATGGTTGAGAAATTTGAATCCAGCAAAACCACATCGGCTATTTCTTTGGCCACATCTGAAGCCTCACCAACAACAATTCCAATATCTGCCTGCTTAAGCGCTGGGGCATCATTGACACCATCACCAGTCATGGCGACCACTTCCCCATTTTCTTTAAGGGCTTGGACAATTTTTAGTTTCTGCTCTGGATTGGTTCGGGCAAAAAGAATTGTTTCGTTTACTTTTTTTGCTAATTCCTTCTCTGACAGCTTCTCTAATTCCTCTCCCTTAATCACTTGAGTTTTAGGCTCAATTTGAAAATCAAGTTGTTTCAAAACGGCAATGGCAGTAGAGGCATAATCACCAGTAATTACCTTGACTTTAATCCCTGCCTTCTGACATTCCTCTAAAGCAGGCTTGACTCCTTCTCTCACTGGATCTTCATAAACAAGAAGTCCTAACCATTGACAATTTTTCAAGTCTTCCTTCTTAATCTTCTTTCTCTCTCCCTGGATTCTTTTATAGCCAAAACCAACCAGTCGGTAGCCCTTGCTACCATAATCATCAAGTTTCTTTTGCCATTCTTTTAACTCAGTATTTTTCAATTCGCATCGACTAAGAATGACCTCAGGCGCCCCGGAGATAAAAAGTAGATTAGGATGCAAAGTAGCAATGTATTTGTATTGGGGAGAGAAAGGAACCTCGTCTAAACGAGGGTTTTTTTCTTGTAAGATTTTCGGGTCAGCCTTCCGCTGAAGGGCCCATTGCCACATCGCTACCTCTAAAGGATCACGCATATCATTACAAAGAATAGCGGCTTTAACGCCTAGTTCTTTATTGGTAAAATCGTCTTTAACTACCTTCATTTCTCCTTCAGTCAAGGTGCCGGTTTTATCAGCGCAAATAACCGAAACCGAGCCAAGGGTTTCCGCTGCTATTAGCTTCCGGACAATGGCTTTCCTTTTCAGAATCCGCTGCATACCTAAAGCTAGAATGACGGTCAAGGTAACCACTAAACCTTCCGGGATTGCTGCCACTGCCACTGCCACGCTAGTAGTAAAAATCTCTATCAGTTCGTAGCCAAAGAAACTTCCTAAAAGAAAAATAATTAAAGTAATGACTCCCACTACTAAGGCGAGAATCTTAGCTAATTTGTTTAACTGAACTTGAAGGGGTGTTTCCTCCTCTTCAACTTCTTTCAGGCTCTTTCCAATCTTCCCCATCTCCGTCTCCATCCCAATCTTAGTTACTTCCATCTTGGCAATGCCGGCTACCACCGTCGTGCCCATAAAAACCGTGTTTTCTTTTCTAGCTTTAGTTGCCTTCTTACTCGCTTTTTTACTAACAGGCATTGACTCCCCGGTTAAAATGGCTTCATTAACGGAAAAATCTGTGGCTTCAATTAAAAACCCATCAGCGGGAACGCAGGTACCGATAGTTAAAACTACTAAATCACCGGGCACAACTTCAGTGGCTTCAATTTCTTGCTGTTTATCATCACGAATAACCTTAGCCTTAGGGGCAAGAAGCGAACGAAGAGCCGCTAAGCCCTTTTGGGCTTTTCTTTCTTGATAAAAACCAAGGATGGTGTTAAGGAAAACCGCGGCAAAGATAACAGTTGAGTCAGTGAAGTCACGCAGAAAAAGGGTAACAATGCCAGCAAAAACTAAAATATAAACTAAAGGAGATTTGAATTGAGAGAAAAAAAGTTTTAAAGAAGAAAAATCTTTCTTTTTTTCTAACTCATTAGGGCCGAATTTCTCTAACCTCTTTTGGGCTTCTTCTGAAGTTAAGCCAGTTTTTAAGAAATCGCTTTTCTTGTCACCCATGCCTTCATGCTATCACATCCATTAGGGCAACAAAAGAATTATTCATCAGGGCTAACAAACATATTGTCGGGAGTTAAACCTCTTCCTTCCCATATCTGAACTTGGGGGTGTCCGGCTACCTTTAACCTGTTAAAAATGTAACTAGCTATTCCCGCAAGATTTTCTTTATCCAAATCAGTCAGCTCGCCCCCGCCCTCAACATACTCTCCCAAGTTCCTTAAAGGTGGAAATTGTTCAGCATGAAGTTCAATTAAAGCTCGGTGGGGTCTAATGATTTGGGCAGTTGTTACTCCTGGCGTCATCGAAGCTTGCCCAAGATAAAAAAGAGCGCGATATAAGCCAACAAGAACCTTATCTTGTGATTTCTTATCCTCGCTTGCCCACGCAAAAGCTCTTTCTAAGAGGAATTGCCTGTCTTTACTAACAACAATTTTCATCTCATCTCTCTCAGGCACCACCAAAATGCCTGTTTCTGCCAAAGTCTGTTTGGGAAAGCGAATAAGAATTGCCGCCAACCAAGTAGGAACGCTCATTTCTACATGGTCTGCTATCTCTATTCCTTTCTTCAATTCTTTCCCCACCTCTCCAGCTCGCTCAAAAGAGTTTTTTCCGCCTTTTTCTTCAGTTTTCATCTTAGCTTAATTTTACCACGACAATTCCAGTTTTGAGGAAAAAATATCTATTTCTGAAGTTTGTAAAGTTTTTCTGCTTCTCTTAGGCTAGTCGCTTCTTCTGGCGATTTGTCATCACGGAAACGGACTAAGCGAGGAAAACGAAGGGCATATTGGGCAGTATGAATTGGTGATTTTGTAATATTGTCAGCTTCAATTTCAACTACAATTTTTGGCTGGCACCAAATATCAGGCGTCAAATCTTTAGCCACTTGATATTGTTTTGGTTTTTCTCCTGTTTTTACTTTCTCACACCTTTTATACATCTCTCTCCATTGTTCATCCGAAAGTCCGGTCCCAATCTTGGAGATAGTTAAAAATTGCCCTTCTTTTCTTACCCCAACGAGAAACGCCCCAATGCCAAACTCAGCTCTCTTTCCTTTGCCTTTGTAATAACCCATGACAACACAATCTAAGGTGTCCGCCAAGCCGCCACCCTTCTTGCCTTTCTCTTGTTTAAACTTGACCCAAGTATAGCCTCGTCGACCGGGATCATAAGGGGCTTGCCATTTTTTCACTACCACCCCCTCTAAGCCTTTTTTAATTTGTTCATCATGATATTTTCGTAATTCTTGGGGATTATTAGTAACAATTTGGGGTGAAAGAACAACTGTCTTGTTAGCCGAAGGAAGGACTTTTTCTAAAATCTCCCGTCGTTTATTAAATGGTCTCTTTAATAAATCTCGCCCATCTTTATATAAAATATCAAAACAGAAGAACTTAAGAGGAATTTCTTTCGCCTTACGCCTAATCTCATATTTCCTTTTTCTCTTCATCGTTTCCTGGAAAGGTAGAAATTTCCCAGTTTTAGGATCAAAGCCAATCGCCTCCCCATCCAAAATTACTTCTTTAGCCTTGACCTCTTTTCCGAGAGCCTCAACAATATCCGGAAACATATGGGTAACATTTTCCAAGTTCCGGGTAAATATCTTCACACACCCGGTGTGTGATAGGTAGACACCTCGGGTTTTTATTCCATAATGTGCCTGAAGTCTTTGGCCATCATATTTAGGCTCAACTGCCATTTTTCCTAATTTTTCCACCATTTCCTCAGCCGTAGGCAGACGCTGACAAAGAGCCGGCATTATCGGCACCCCCAATTGAACCTTTAAACTTCTTAAGCCCCTTAAACCCTTAGACTTTATTATCTGAGCAATTTGACCAACATCAGCTCGATTGTTGTAGGCTTCTTCAATTTCCTGGCGCTTACTCTTATCCCCTGCCACCATCCAAGAAAAAGCATCAAGAACAGTCAGATCAGAAAAACCCAATCTCAATCTACCTAAAGGAATTCTGACAATATACTTAGAACTTTCAGCGTCCAGGTCACCAAGAAGCCCAGCTAAATTACTAATCTTCCGCTCCACTGAGCCTTCGCCTGAATCTTGGGCAATCTGTTCTAGCCGCTCGTAAACCTGATTAACTGTCAAGGGTTTTGGTTTTTCTCTTTTATCAAATTTTGCTGCCACCTCACCTAAATCACCAATCTTTTTATATTCTTTCTTTGCCTTTTCCTCACTAATACCATAAGCCTGGGAAATCACCCTAAGCATCATCTTTTCTGCCAAATTAAATTCAATCCCAGCATAAAGGGGGCCTAAACGACCTAAAGAAAGATAGCAAACCTTATCTGTCTCATTTTGGTCAGTCTGCTTAAGCAAGTCTGCCAGAATTTCCGTGATACGAAGGCGTGAACTCGTCTTTTCTAGTTGGGAAAAGTAAGTGGCTAATTTTTTAAATGTCATCAAACTAGATTTTGAGTGAAATAAAAGTAAGCCAGAACTGTTAAAGAAATAAAAACCACCCCAAAAATAATTGAAATCCAGCCCTGGATGTCCTCGTGATAAATCTTGACAATTCCTTCACCAATTAAAGTCAACCCAAAAAGGCTGGGCAGAATTAAGACCATATATAAAAACTGGGGGTCAGTTGTACTCACCTTAAAACGTACCTCGCCGCTTTAGTTTTGCCTTGTTTTTTAACAATGCCTTTTTTACTGAAATAATTAAAATCACGAACTAAAGTGTCATCAGAATAACTGGGCGCCATCTTCCTTGCTTCAGCTGTGGTAATCGCCCTATGCTCCTCTAAATATTCTATCAGTTTAATCTGTCTTTCATTAAGGGGAACTTGCTTGCCCACTCGACTCTTTATTTTAATATCCACCGAGAGTCTTTTAACCTTTTCTTTAATTCTGGTCAACTCCACGCCCATTGCTTGAGTGAAATATTCTAACCAGGCAGTCAGGTCTCTTTTGGTCAAGTCACGGTGTTGTTTATCCGCTTCCATCAGGGATTGGTAATAACGCGCTGCATCTTTGTCAAAATAATCCTCTAAAGAAAAGAATTTCTTAATATCATAGCCTTCGGCGAATAAAATCAGGATGGCAAATGCCCGAGCGGTTCGCCCATTGGCTTCAATAAAAGGATGAATGCTAACTAAATAATAATGAGCAATGCCGGCACGAATGACCGGATGGATTTTCTTGGCTTCAGCTGAATTAAGCCAACTAAAAAAGTCTTCCATTAAGAATGGCACTTCTATCGCTGGTGGTGGGCGAAAAGTAATTTCATCTGTAGCACTATTTCTAAGAATAACTTGGGTTTGGCGATATTTGCCGGCTCGACCATCAGTAATAATCCGCTCACAAGCAATTCGATTGATTTCTTTAATCATCCCTTGGTTATACCGCGCCTGACGGCTTAAATAGTCTTTTCGATTAGAGCGGGGCTTATCTGACAACTCTTTTTTTAGACTATCAATATATTTGAGAACATTGCGGTAGTTAATCACCTCCTGAATATCCCGCTCTCGAGCAACGAACGTTTCTCCTTCAATCGCCTTTCGGACTTCGCTCAGAGTCAAATCATTACCTTCAATGTGAGTACCATGATGAACGGTACGCAAAAGAGCGTCTTTTTTGAAACGGGCTTCGTAAATAGGAATTAAGGGAGCATTTTCAATCACTTCTTTGGCTGCTTCAACTAAGCCAATATTTGCCAAAGTCTCATTAGTGATGCTAAACTTGGGAGTGTACACTGAAACTATTATCGCATTTTTTGCGAGAAATATCAAGATGAAACCAGTCAAAAAAACTAAAGAAGAAATTAGAAAATATCAGCTGGCAGTGGTTAAGCAAATGCTTAAGCTAGCCACTTCTGGCTTTGGCTTGGTGGCAGCTTTAGCTTGGAATGAGCTGATAAAAACTGCTATTAATGACTTTGTCCGTACTCGAGTCAGCGTCGGTTCGGGTATTATTTCTCTCTTAATCTACGCCCTCATCGTCACTTTCTTAGCCGTCTTCGTTACTCTCCAATTAAGCAAATTGGCAGAAAGGTTAGAGAAGAAAAAGTAAGTTTATTGTTTCAAGAACTTTCTCAATAGACCTCTAACCAGTTTCTTGTCTTTAGAATAAATATAATCTTCCTTCCGCCCTATTTCTTTTCCATCTTGGAAAAACAAAAGAGTGGGTAATTTAGTCACCCCTAATTTCTTTGCCAGCTTAGGATATTTGCCTCCATCTAACTTTTTAAATTTAACCTTGTCTGAAACTCCCAAATTATCCCACAAAAGCGAATGGTAACGACAATCAAGCGTCTCTTCGCTCCAAACATCTAGGGCAATCGTCTCTCTGGTTTTAAGTACTTCTTTGGAAAAGTTTTTGGGCGCAATGACCTTTGCCAGGGGTGGCGTTCTTCCTGGCTGACAACTTAGCCTCTCCCGCCAAAGATCTTTTTCTGAGCGTGGGTCGTTTTTAATATCTTCCAAAACCTTCTTAAGCTCCTTTTCTGTTTGAACAATGATGATAGCATCCACCGGACACTCCCTAACACAAACCCCACAAGAGATGCATTTAGAATTATCAATGTCTGGTCTTTTGGTCTTCTTGTTCCAGAAAAAAGCACCAGTGGGACAAACGTCAAATCCCCCGCACTCGCGGGCTAAATCACAAATTTTATAGTTAATTACGCCTGGCATTTTTAACTCTAGTTATTAACAAATATATTTCCCTAAAACTTCAGGAATTTTCTCTGCTAAATCATCGGCATTACAAACCACTCCTACTTTTTGATATAACTCACCTGCAGCCCGCTGCGAGAGCCAAGAAGCAGCACAAGCGGCTAAAAAGGGCGGGTTTTTCGCCGCTAAAGACACCGCTAAGCCAGCGAGAACATCGCCAACACCACCCTTGGTCAAACTCCCCTCTCCTCCCTCAATTATCCGACTTTCCCTGGGTGAACAAGCCTTCGTTTCTTTATTTTTAGCAATAATAATACACTGGCATTTTTTCGCTGCTTCCTCAGGCTCAATCTCCCCGAAAAGCATCTGATATTCCATTTTATTAGGTGTCAAGATGGCATTTTTAGGGATGAATTTGGGGTCCATCACTTGTAAACTTCCGGCATCAATTACCCATTGTTTATTTGGAAACTGAGATAGAAGCTTCTCTGTAATCTCTTTACTTCGTTTTCCTGTTTCGTCTAAGTCATTTTTCATTTCTCTCCGGTATCGCATCAAGCCCGGTCCAATTAAAACTGCATCTGATTTTTTGATGTATTCACCGACTTCTCCCCATGGAACCCAGATAAAGGAAAAGAGCTTACTTTTAAGATTTTCTGCCACTCTTCCTACAGAGGGCTCGGGTGAAGAAAAGAAAACCATATCCACAATTCTTGAAGCAACTTTCAAGGACAGAAGCGGGGCACCATGAAATAACTTTGAGCCACCAATAATCACTACTTGCCCGTTCTCTCCTTTTCTCACATCTGCCCGAGGCTTATAGAGTTGATTCTTTTTGAGAACAAATTTTTCCATTACTTTAACTTTATCATTTTCACTTTTCTTCTGTAAGCCGGTTCGACTAAATGGATGTCAGTTGTGGTAATAATTGTTTGCTGTTTGGGAATAACCTTAACTAAATGCTGACGGCGCTGATGATCAAGTTCTGAGAAGATATCATCTAATAATAGTACTGGTCTTTGCTCTATTTTCTCTGCCACATACTCTAATTCTGCTAATTTCAAGCTAAAAACGGCTGTTCTCTGCTCTCCCCGCGAACCAAAAAGATGGAGATTGCGCTCTTCGTCGCCATTGACTAAATTAAGAGTAAAATCATCTCGATGAGGTCCGATTAAAGTCATACCCGCAACAATCTCTTTTTCCTGATATTTCTCGAGTCGCTGAGGAGAAAGAAGACTTTTCTCGTAGTTAATCACCAAATCACCAAAATAGTCTGGCTGCTGATTAACAAAATCAATTAATTCTTTTCTTTTTTGACTAATAACATCGCCATTCTCAAGGAGTAATTTATTCCATAAAAAGAGGCTTGATTTGGCTCTGCCTTTATCCCGAATTTGCTCTAAAAGCCTGTTTCTTTGCCTCAGGCTTTTTTTATAAGACAGGTTAGCTCGGCGATAATCTCGATCAACTTGTTCTAGAACTGAATCAAGATAATCACGCCGAATAGCTGGGCTATTAACCACAATTTCCAAATCTTCAGGACCAAAAAGAACGCAATTGAGATATCCAATAAAATCTACTTGGCGTTTTTTGACTCCGTTAATTAAATACTGTTTTTTGGTAGTTCGTTGATTTCCCACCTGACCACGGGTAAGTAAAATTTCCAACTCCTCCACTCCCTCCTCGCTTTCAACCTCTGCCTTAATCCTGGCTAATTCCTTGCCATAACTAATCATTTCTTCATCCAGTTGAGCTCGGAATGACTTCCCGGTTGCTAAAAGGTAAATAGCTTCCAAAAGATTAGTTTTGCCTGAAGTATTGGGACCAATAATCAAGGTTGCTCCACTAGGAAACTTAAAGGTTTGGTCTTTGTAAGAGCGAAAGTTTTGAAGCTGAAGCGACTTTATTACCATAAATTTATTTTTGACACTTCGGGCAGAAAAATGTCCCTCTTCCGCCAATTTTAATTCTTTTAATCTCACCACCGCAATCAAAACATTTCTTCCCTTCTCTGCCATAAGTTAAAAAATGGTCTTGATAGGAGCCTTTTCTCCCTAAGGCATCAAGATAATATTGGTCAGAAGCGCCCCGAAATTTGATTCCCGCTTTCAAAACCTTTTCCAATGCCTGATAAAGCTTTTTTACCTCTTTCTCTGTGATTTTCTTAGCCGGACGGCGGGGGTCAATTTTAGCTAAAAACAGGGCGTCATTGGCATAAATATTGCCTACGCCACTGATTTTTTTCTGGTCCATTAAAACAATCTTCACTGGACGTCCGCTAGAAGCAAGAATGGCTTTAAATTTTTTCAAATCAAGGCTATCTAAAGGTTCAGGTCCGAATTCAGAAAGAAGTTTTTCTAGTTCTTTCTTATCTTTAATTAATCTAATCCAGCCAAACTTCCGCAAGTCAGCAAAGCGAAGTTCTTTATTACCACTTAAGACAATAGTGATATGTTGCCAATCATCCTTAGGTGCGTCCCTTTTTCTGACCAAAAGCCTGCCAGTGAGTTTAAGATGGACGGCTAGAATTTTGCCGTTGGAAAGAAAAATTTGGAGTAATTTTGCCCGTCTTTCAATTTTCTTAATCTTCGCCCCAACCGTTGCTTTTTTAACTTCCACCAATGACGGTTGAACCTGCTTGGGCGAGTCCGTGGCAATATCTAAAATTTTCCGCCCCATAATCAGCCGGCTAAGATCTCTCCTAATGGTTTCAACCTCGGGTAACTCTGGCATACTAAATAAATAATTTTAACAAAATTAAAGGAATCATACTGCCAATCAAGACACTCAAAAGGCTCTCGCCAAGGGTATGCCTTTGAAGCTTAACTCTAGACCAAATTAAAACTGGCAATAACAAATCCAAGGGGAAATATTTCGCCCCAAAAACTAAACTCACCACCATTACGCTAAAAGCAAGAATGCCTACATGAATACTGATTTTGTAATAAGGAGAGACTAAATAATAGACCAAAATAATCAGAAAAGACCCAATTCCAG
Organism: Patescibacteria group bacterium; assembly: GCA_018900995.1. GTDB lineage: Bacteria > Patescibacteriota > Microgenomatia > PFEM01 > JAHIFH01 > JAHIFH01. The sequence continues at coordinate 13,039 of JAHIFH010000004.1, forward strand.
CGAGAATAATAACCCTAGGTATGCCTATTAAAAATAAAATCAGCAGAGAAAGAATATAAGATGGGGAGGAGGCATTGAAGAAAATTCTTCTTTTCTTCTTATCAACTACTTCTATTCCATCTAGTTTTCCGGTTCCCACTAAGATTTTCAGTATTAAGAATGGAAGGATAGTTATCAAGAAAGCATAAATTGAGGCGTAAATAAAAGAGCTAACATTTAAACCCATCAATCCCAAAAAAAGAACATAGGTAAAAACCGTCCCTGTTATAGCTGGGTAAAGAGTTATGGAGATTAACCTTGCTAGTTTTTTAGTTTCCATTTTTTCTTAATAAATTCTTTAATTTCTTTTTTAAACCTTTCTTTAGAAAATTTTTTCGCTTGTTTTCGGCAATCTTCTGGTTTGTATTTTTCTGGTTTAAATTTTTTCAAAACTTCAGCCAAACTTTCAATTGTTAACTTATCTAGAAAAATTCCGGTTTTGCCTTCAACCACTGACTCCAAATATCCTCCACCCCGAAAAGCAATCACCGGGCGACCAGCAGCCATCGCCTCTACTGGTGTTACTCCAAAGTCTTCATCTGTTGCTAGGGCTAGAAAAGCCCGACATTGACCGTAATAACGATAAAGCTCTTTATCAGAAACTCGCCCTAGAAGCTCCACTCCTCTACCCTTCAGAGATTCCAACTTACCACCAAACCACTTTAACCCTGCTGGCTCGCCTAAAACCTTTAAAGACACCCCTGTTTTTTTAGCCGCCTCTGTTGCCAATTCAATCCCTTTAGCTCCTACTATTCGAGAAACAATTAAATAATAAGAACCTGCTCCTTTTGTCGCAGAACCTTGTTTCTCGCTGCGCTCGAAATAATTCTTAGGCTTAAGTCCGCGGGTAGCTTGACTAATTTTTTCTACTTCAACTGGTGGGTAAAT
>JAHIFH010000071.1 GCA_018900995.1 Patescibacteria group bacterium
AGCTTTAAACATCCATTGATCAATTATGATTGGTTCCCAAAAATGCACGTTCATATTTAAATTATCGGCAAAGCCTCTTAAAAAATCATAAGAGATGAGGATAAACAAAAATGGAGCCCAGTCCATAATAAAACTTCTGGTACGCTTTACCAGTAAACTCCCTAAAAGCAGGACAAAAGCATATCTGTCAGGAGCAATGCCGACTCCCTGCCAAATCATCAGTGCCGTGGCAGCTGCCATGTAAATAACAAACATGGAGAAAGTAAATACTTTATAATTCATGTGGTATCTATATTATACTTAAAAAGTTACTATTGGGGCAATTTAATGATATATTGGAGTATAGGGGTTGTTGGAAAGTATGAATAAAACTTTTATTAAATATTTTGAAGATGTGGGAATTGAAGATATAAATGAAGTTGGAGGCAAGAATGCTTCCCTCGGCGAGATGATTCAAAATATATCCCCCAAGGGTGTCAATATCCCGGGCGGTTATATAGTTACAGCTTCTGCTTACCATTATTTTTTATCCCAAACAGGTCTTTTAGAATTTATCACTAATACCCTGAAAGGTTTGAACACTAAAGATTTGCCGGATTTGTCAAAAAAAGCAAAAGCAATACGTGAGAAAATCAAAAAAACAGACTTCCCCCGAGATTTACAAGAGGCTATCATCTCTGCCCAAAAAGCAATTGAGAAAAAGTTTGGTAAAAAAACCGATTTTGCCGTTCGTTCTTCTGCTACAGCTGAGGATTTACCCGGAGCTTCTTTTGCCGGAGAACATGAAACTTATCTTAATGTTTGCGGAACAAATAATATTTTAAAGGCAGTAAGGGAAGCTATGGCTTCACTTTTTACTGACAGGGCTATTTCTTACCGCGCGCATCGAGGCTTTGATCATTTAAAAATTGCTTTGTCTGTGGGTATTCAAGAAATGGTTCGTTCGGATCAGGGCTGTTCCGGAATAATTTTTACCCTGGATACTGAATCGGGATTTCCCAATGTAGTTTTAATTCATGGTTCATGGGGGCTGGGGGAGTTGATTGTTCAAGGAGAGGTAATTCCTGATGAGTTTTTAATTTTTAAGGAAAACTTGGGTAAAGATTTTGTACCTATTATTGAAAAAAAATTGGGGGTAAAAAATCAAAAAATGGTTTATGGCGACAGGACTCCGACTAGAATTGTCGGTACCAGCCAAAAAGAAAGAGCAAGCTTTATTTTAACAGACCGGGAGATTTTACAGCTTGCTTTGTGGTCGGTAGAAATTGAAAAACACTACACCAAAAGAGCCGGCAAATGGACGCCCATGGATCTTGAATGGGCTAAAGACGGCAAGACGGGCAAGCTTTATATTATCCAAGCCCGGCCGGAAACAATTCATGCAAACAGGGATTTTTCCAAAATTCTGACATACAAAAGACTTGAAGATGGAAAAGAGATTGTTCGGGGCGCATCGGTTGGCAGTAAAATTGCTGTAGGATGTGCCCGCGTTATTGTAAGCCCTTCAAAGATCGGCCAGTTTCAAAAGGATGAGATATTGGTTACCGAAGCGACTGATCCGGATTGGGAGCCGATTATGAAAATGGCTTCAGCTATTGTGACAGATTCCGGCGGGCGAACTTCTCACGCCGCTATTGTCTCAAGGGAGATGGGAATTCCGGCTGTGGTGGGTTGCAAAGAGGCTACGGAAAAAATAGAAACAGGGGATAAAATCACTGTTGATACAACAGGAAATGATGGGGTAGTTTATGAGGGAATTTTGAAATTTGAGATTTTGGAGCAGACAACCAAAAAAATACCCAAAACAAAAACTAAAATAATGTTAAATATTGCCACTCCGGGTACTGCTTTTGAAAAATCATTTTTGCCAAATGATGGAGTTGGACTCCTGCGGGAAGAGTTTATTATTGCATCGGAGATTGGGGTGCATCCTATGGCAGTTATAAATTATACAAAACTCCCAAAAGCGCTAAAAAGTCAAATTGATGAGAAATCTTTTGGCTATTTAGATAAGAAGCAGTTTTATGCGGATAAACTTGCTTTTGGCATTGCAAAAATTGCCGCGGCTTTTTATCCCAAGCCGGTCATTGTCAGATTTTCCGATTTTAAAACTAATGAATACCAGACTTTAATCGGAGGAGAGCTTTATGAAATGGAGGAAGAAAACCCTATGATTGGTTTTCGGGGAGCCTCCCGCTACTGCAACCCGGATTTTTTACTGGCCTTTCTTTTAGAGATTGAGGCAATTAAAAAGGTAAGAGATGAAATGGGCCTTTCTAATGTTTGTCTGATGATTCCTTTTTGCAGGACAGTAGAAGAAGGGGAAAAAGTGATTAAAATCCTCAAAGAAAATGGTTTGGAACATGGTAAAGACGGTTTGAAAATTTACGTGATGTGCGAGATTCCTTCCAATGTTATTTTGGCAGATGATTTCCTTCAAATTTTTGACGGGATGAGCATCGGTTCAAATGATTTGACTCAGCTGACCCTGGGAATTGATCGCGACGGAAATGAGCTTATCCGCTCAATCAGCAATGAAAATGACAAATCCGTAAAAAAATTAATTTCCCAAGTGATTGAAACATGTAAAACAAAAGGAAAATATATCGGCATCTGCGGCCAGGCTCCTTCTGATTATCCCGAATTTGCCAAATTTTTGGTTCACGAGGGTATTGAAAGCATTTCTCTAAATCCTGATTCTGTAATTA
>JAHIFH010000057.1 GCA_018900995.1 Patescibacteria group bacterium
GCTGTTTCTCAACAGATGGTTATTCCTGAGATAGCTAAATGGGCGAAAAGAAAAGGAATTGGCTTGGTGACCACAACTGATTTCACTCATCCGCTTTGGCTAAGAGAGCTTAAAGAGAACTTAGTTGAGGCAGGGGATGGCATTTATCGCTATAAAGATAAACCAACGGATGTCTTATTTTTATTGACCACAGAGATATCCAGTATTTATAGCCAAGGAGGAAGGGGGCACAGGATTCATAATCTTGTTTTTGCCCCTAATTTTGAGACAGTCGGGAAAATCAGCGAGCAATTACGGGGCTACGGAATCAAGCTTTTATCGGATGGGCGACCAATGACTGGCTTATCAAGCATTGAACTTTGTGACTTAGTCTTCTCTATTTCAAAAGACTGTTTAATCATTCCTGCGCACGCTTGGACTCCTTGGTATTCGCTTTATGGCTCAAATTCTGGTTTTGACTCAATTGAAGAGTGTTTTGGAAAGTTTAGTGACCAAATTCATGCGATTGAGACAGGATTAAGTTCTGACCCTGCCATGAATTGGCGGATAGAAGAATTAGATAGTCGAAGTATTGTTAGTTTTAGTGATGCCCATAGCCCAAAGAAATTGGGAAGAGAAGCAACGGTTTTTGAAATGGAAAAGCAATTTAATTATCAAGATATTAAAAATGCCATTCAAGAACAAAAAATTACTTACACCATCGAATTTTATCCAGAAGAAGGAAAATATCACTATACCGGACATCGGAATTGTGGAGTTAAACAATCGCCAGAAGAAACAAAAAAACTTGGGGCAATTTGTCCAGTTTGCGGACGAAAACTAACAGTGGGGGTAATGCATCGGGTTGAAGAATTGGCTAAACGACCGGTTGATTACCAACCAAAAAATCGTCCGCCATACAAAATGTTGGTTCCTCTAATGGAGATTTTATCTGAGGCTTTAGGGGTAGGTGTTTCCAGCCAAATGGTAGAAACTGAGTATAATCGTTTAACAGAAAGATTTGAATCAGAGTTTGATGTTTTGCTAAAAACAGATCCTTTAGAAATTGCCAAAATTTCTGGTGAAAAAGTAGCCCAAGGGATTAAAAGGGTGAGAGAAAGAGAAATTGTTGTTGACCCGGGTTATGATGGTGTTTTTGGAACAGTCAAAATCTGGGGTGAACAGAAAGAAGAAGAGAAAAAACAAATGAGCTTGTTCTAATAACCCGGAACGCGAACCTAATCCGTTCCCGGAACGGACAGGAATAGGGCTTGACAACAACTAGCGATTTGTGTCACGATTTGAATAGAAGGGAGGTGAAGAAATTTATGGCAGGTACTGGATTACCTAAGAATACCGCGGCAGCTCTCTCCTATGTTTTGGGTTGGCTAACGGGGATTGTTTTTCTTCTGATTGAAAAAGACCCATTTGTTCGTTTCCATGCGATGCAGTCAATCATCACCTTTGGGGCTCTGACGATTCTGATGTTTATTCCCGTGATTGGTTGGATGCTCTCTCCCTTGCTCTGGATTGTCGGTTTCATTCTCTGGCTAGTCTTGATTTTCAAAGCTTATCAAGGAGAAGAGTTTAAATTGCCCTTTGTAGGCGATTTTGCCAAGAAGCAACTACCGAAAGTTAAATAGCAGTTCGATCATTTTTGAATCTTTAGGCTACCTTTTAGCCGTCAGATCGGACTGCTTTTTGTGTGTTAGAATTGTAAGGATGGTCTTCAAAAATAGAGAAGAAGCCGGCAAGAAACTCTCTGTTAAATTAAGGGGTTTTCAAAAGAAAAAGAATTTAATAGTTCTTGCCATCCCCCGGGGTGGGTTGGTAGTTGGTAAGCAGCTTGCCCAAGCTCTTAATTGTCCTCTTGATATTATTGTCACTAAAAAAATTGGGGCACCAGGAAATCCAGAATTAGCCATTGGTGCCGTAGGCGCGATGGGCGAACCGGTGCTTAATGAAGAACTAGCGGCTCGAGCAGGGGCTGACGGGAACTACCTTCAAAAAGAAATCGCTAATCGCCAAGCTGAGGTGGAAAGGCGGATAAAAGAGTATCGAGGCGATAAACTACCACTCAACCTAAAAGACAAAACTGTTATTATTACTGATGATGGCGTGGCGACTGGCGCCACTATGGAAGCAGCCGTAGAAGTGGTTAGGCAACAAGAGCCGAAGAAAATTATTGTTGCCATTCCCGTTATTGCTCGAGATTCGCTTAAGAAACTGGAGGAAAAAGCGGATGAAGTGATTTATCTTGATGCGCCAATAATGTTTTTTGCCGTGGGGCAGTTTTATAGAGAATTTGGACAGGTAAGTGATGAGGAGGTTAAGGAGATTCTAGAGTGAAGCTAATCGTCGGACTCGGAAATCCAGGAGAAAAATACGAAGACACAAAACATAATCTAGGTTTTGTTGTTCTTGATGCTTTGTTTCAGGAATTGACGCCAGTGGAGAAAACAGCTTGGAAAGAAAATAAGAAATTTAATAGCTTATTGGCGAAAATTGGTGATCTCATTTTGGCAAAACCCCAAACTTTTATGAATGCCTCAGGTATGGCAGTTGCTAAAATCGCTAATTTTTACAAGATTAAACTCACTGATCTCTGGGTAATTCATGATGAAATTGACCTTCCTTTAGAAGAGATAAGAATTGTCAGAGGGCGAGGTGCGGCTGGACATCGGGGCGTAGAATCAATTATAAAAGAACTAGGCACCGAAGATTTTGTTAGGTTTCGTTTAGGAATCGGTCATCCTGGTCCTGGGTCAGGCGATAAAGAAGTTGAGCGTTATGTGCTTGCTTTGTTTGGAAAAGGAGAGAAAAGCAAGGCAAGAAGAATGGTTAAAAAAACCGTGAAGGCAATTCAGCTGGCTCTTAATAAGGGCTTAGAAAGAGCGATGAACCAGTTTAAATGAAAAATATGAGGGTCAATATTTCTATTAACAAAGTTATTCGTTTCTTAACCCTTTCTGATATTCTGATGCTCTCAGGCTGGGGACTGATTAATCCTATTTTTGCTGTTTTTGTTACCGATCAGATTCAAGGGGGAAATGTGGAAATGGCTGGTTTAGCGATAACAGTTTTCCTTTTGACAAAATCTTTGGTTCAGATGCCAATTGCCTGGTTAATTGACAAAAAAAGAGGAGAAATTGATGATTTTTGGGTGATGATTATTGGTTCGTTGATAATTTCTTTATCTGCTTTTCTCTTTATTTTTGCCAACAATATTTTCCATGTTCTTTTAATTCAAGTTATTAGTGGTTTTGGAAGCGCTCTTTCTTATCCTTCATGGCTGGCCATTTTTACTCGCCATTTGGATACTCATAAAGAGGGTTTTGAATGGAGTCTTTACTTTACGGCTACCGATTTGGGCGGGGCTTTGGTTGCTGGTTTGGGAGGCGTGATTGCTAATTATTTAGGCTTTCAACCATTATTTCTGTTAGTAGGCTTACTTTCTTTCCTGGGGACGGCTTTTTTGGGAGTGACTTATAAAGACCTAGGTAGAAAGCCATAAATAGTAAATCCTAGCGGTATTTAAAAATGAAATATCTCACTCATTCAACTGGTTTTCGTTGGCTCCATTTAGACACCGACGGAGTGGGCTCGGTGATTGCGGTGGTGACCTTGCGGCGAATGGCAGTAGAGTTATTAGGCTTGTTTTCGCCTTTATATGTTCTCAGTATTGCTCGGGATTTGGGTTGCTCTATTCAAAACGCTGTTTTGATGGTCATTGGTTACTTCTTGCTGATTTTTTTAGCTAAGCTTCTAACTATGCCTTTAGCCGAGAATGCTAGCTTTAGAATTGGCTATCGGCGGACACTGATTCTTTCGGTGATTCCTTTTTTTCTTTTCGTAGGTTTTCTTACTCTTAGTCAACGCTATCCAATTTTGCTAGTGCTGGTTTCTGTGTTTTGGGGGATTCATGCCGCCTTTTTTTGGTTTGGTTATCACGGACTTTTTGTTAAACGGGCTGACCAGGAGCATTTTGGCAAGCAGACCGGTCTTTGCCAGGCACTTTACGTTTTAGTCGGCATTTTAACTCCTATTCTCGGTGGTTTAATTGTGATTAAATTTGGCTATCAAGCTCTTTTTCTTGCTGCCGGAGCAATTTTTACCTTAGGGGTTATGGTTGCTTTGCTTTCAAGAGAAATCAAGCCCTATCACGACGCCCGCGTTGTTGATGTTATTCAGCTTTTTAAAACCCATAAAACGGTAGTGGCGGCTTATTTTGGTTGGGGTTTAGAGTCGGCACTTTATGGCACCATTTGGCCAGTGTTTTTGTTTTTATTAGTGGGCAAAATTTTATCCTTTGGTAAGATTGTTTCGGCGGCAGTTTTACTGGCAGCGATAATTACTTATTTAGTTGGTTTAGTTGTGGATAAAATGGGAGTAAAAGAGGTTATTAGTTTAGGTTCAATTGTTGGTTTTCTAACTTGGATTGTCCGAGCGATAGTGAGAGTACCCTTAGCTATTGTTGGTGTTGATGGGCTTTACCGTGTGACTGAACAAATGCTCCATATTCCTTTAAGCGTTAGGTCTTACCAAAAAGCAATTACTGGTGGAACAGGTCAGGCTCTTTATTTCATGGAGATCTCTTTGGGGCTGGGTTCTATCTTAGGTTTGTTGTTGGCAGGGGTTTTAATTTTTTTCAATTTACCGCTTTGGACAACATTCCTTCTTGCTTCTCTAGGAGCCTTGGCGCCGATGCTTATTGTGAGGAAAGAAAATGGTAAAGAAAAAAGATAAAACCAAAGGTTTTCAGATGATTGGCGATGTTCTTAAAGATTTTGATTGGGATAAAAAGAAATATATTTCCCGGGAGTTTCAAGATTATGGTTATCGTTTAGCTGAAGAATTAAGTGACTTGAAGCACAAAGCCCTTTATATCAAATTAGCTAAAGAATTACCTCGAAAAATGCTTGAGGAAGCAAGGAATTTTGTTAAAGATGCTTCCAATGTGAAGAATCCAGCGAGATTGTTCATGTGGAAGTTAGCCGAGTTGAGAAAAAAGAAGAAAAAGAAGAAATGAGTTTTTCTGAGAAGGTTTATCAAATAGCCAAACGAATTCCTCCTGGCAAAGTCGCTACTTATGGTCAAATTGCCGCCAAACTTGGTAAGCCAAAAGCGGCTCGGGCAGTAGGCAATGCCCTTCACAATAATCCAGACCCCAAGACTATTCTTTGTTATCGAGTAGTTAATCAAGAGGGGAGATTGGCGCCTGGATTTAGAGAACAGAAAAGAAAGCTTTTGAAAGAAGGTATAGAGTTTAATGATAAAAATCATGTGGACTTGAAGAGGTGTTTATGGCAGAAGTCTGGATAGGCACTTCTGGGTTTTCTTATCCTCACTGGGGAAAAGGGGTTTTTTATCCTCCAGATTTGCCTCAACGTGACTGGTTTTTATACTATACGAAACAGTTTGATACAGTTGAATTGAATGTTTCTTTTTACCGTTTGCCTAAGAAAGAAACTTTTGTCAATTGGCGGGAAAAGGCTGGTCCGAAGTTTGTTTTCGCCGTCAAGGGCAGTCGGTTCATTACTCATATTAAGAGATTAAAAGATTGCCAGGAGCCGGTGAAGAGATTTTTCGAAGCAGCTAGCCTTTTGTTGGGAGATCGGACCTCTCACCAGGTCGGACCTCGTCAGGTTGTTCTTTGGCAGTTACCGCCGCGATATAAAGCTAATCTTGAAAGATTAAGCCAATTTCTAAAGCTTTTGCCTAAAAATTGGCGCCATACTTTTGAATTCCGGAATGAGAGTTGGTTAACAGATGAAATTTATAAAATCCTGAAAAAACACAAGGCGGCAATTGTTTTTCAAGACAATCCTGGTTGGCCAATTACCGAAAAAATCACGGCGGATTTTGTTTATCTTCGCTTTCATGGCAAGACCCATCTCTATTCTTCGTGCTATACTGAAAATGAGTTAAAGGAGTGGGCGAAAAAGATTAAGAATTGGCAGAAAGAAGGACTGGATTGCTACGCCTACTTTAATAATGACGCTTTAGGGTATGCAGTGGAGAACGCCCAAGCTTTAAAGCAACTATGCTTAAAAAAGAAGTAAGAAGCCATCTTTTAGTTACCCTTGCTTGGCTGGGGTTAATTACTTTTCTTCGTTGGAGTTGGCATTGGAATTTGATTTTTCTCTGGTTAGGGGGTTTAGTCGGCACTTTTCTACTTGATATTGATCACCTTCTCTATACTCTTTGGATTTATCCTCACGAGTTGACCAGCATGAGGGTTAAGCACTTGATAGACAAACGCCGCTTTAAAGATACCCTCGCTCTTCTTGCCGATACTCATGAGGAGCGGTTTAAGTTTTCCTTTCACACCGCCTTATTCCAGCCAATTCTTTATATTGTCTGCTTCTTTGTTTTAACTTCTACCGGTAGTTTATTTGGAGCGGGCTTGGTAATGGCAATGGCACTCCATTTATTAAAAGATGAGGTAGAATGTTTGTTTAGCAAGGAGAGAGAAGAATATTTGCGAAAATGGCTTTTTTGGCAAGTAAAGACTGAAGTAAGTTTCAATCAGCAGAAGTCTTTTGTTATTTTGATGCTCCTTGTTTTTATTGGCTTAAATTTGCTCCTGATTTAGCTCTTGACGAACCCCCCTATGGGGGGTATACTATTTCCCATGTCTGACAAAAAGATTATCAACCGAATGAATTATTTGATTGGTCATCTCAAAGCTAATTTAAAGATGGTTAAAGAAGATAAATATTGCATTGATATTATTCGCCAGAACCAGGCAGTGATTGCGGCTCTTGAAAAGGTCAACGAGCTAATTTTACGAGATCACCTTGACACCTGTGTTACTCGAGCAGTTAAGGGGAAAAACGAGAGAGAGAGAAAGAGAGTTTTTGAAGAAATTATTGATGTTTTTCGGGAGAAAAAATGATAAAAAAGGTGATCGTGGCCGCTTTCTTACTTTTGATAGGTGGACTCGGGGGTTATCTGATTTTTAAAATTCAGGCTCCGGCAGATTTTGATACGCTAGAACCCGGGGCAAAACTTCAAAAAATAATTACAGAGCAAGAACAAGCGATTCAAGAAGCGGTAAAGGAAGGAGTTTATAAATGTTGCATTGAGCCTGCCTGCACTATGTGTTATATGGAGGCTAACAAATGGAATAACTATCAAGCAGGCACTTGCGCTTGTGATGATTTAATTGCTCAGGGGGAAGAACCTTGCCCGCAGTGTCAAAAAGGGTTGTGTCTTGGGGATGTTTGTAAAACACAGAGACCATGAGTAAAGATGAATTTCGAGTCAATAAACAGGCAATAATCGCTGTTTTTTTATGTTTGGTAATCGCTGGGTTAGCCTTTGCTAACCGGAGAATGGATTCAAGAAATAAAAATGAAAATCCAGTTGTAACTAAAGGTGACCAACCCACTGCTATCGAGAGAAGAAGCTTTCTGGGTGATGAAGGCGAAATGCTTCAGGCAGAAGGAGATAAGGTTTATATTGATCAGTCTAGAGTTGATGGTGGTAATATGCATGCTTTTAATTACTATTCAGAGAAAAAAAAGAAGACCATTTATTTTTTTATTGTTAAGGCTTCAGATGATACCTATCGAGTAGCTGCTAACGCTTGCGAGGTTTGTTTTGACTCGTTAAAGGGCTTTAAGCAAATTGGGAACCAAATTCGCTGCGAAAATTGTCGGGTGACATATTCTAAAGACCAAATTGCTTTGCAAAAAGGTGGTTGTAATCCTCGTCCTATAGATAAAGATGCTGAAATTATTGATGGCCAGCTGGTAATAAATATAGCTGATATCGAAAAAACAGCTGACCTTTTTTAAATCCTTTCCATGACTAAGAAAGAAAGGGAAAACATTAAAGAACATACATACTATGTTAAAGGCATGCATTGTCCTTCTTGTGAGTTGTTAATAGAAAAAAAACTATTAAAGGCTAAAGGAATAGAATCAGTTGAAGCCTCTACTTCTAAAGGACAAGCAGTTATTTACTATCAAGGCAAAAAACCTTCTCTTAAAGAGCTGAATAAACAATTTCAGGAAAGTGGTTATGTTTTTTTAGAAGAGCCTAGTTTAGATGAAGAAGAACCGCCCCTGTTTTCCTTTGATAAAGAAAGACATCTTTTAATCAACAAGCCCAAGTTTTATCAGTCTGCCCAGGTTTTAGGCGTTGCCATTCTTTTTATCATTGGTTTTATCTTTTTAAGTCGTTCAGGAGTTGCTACGAGGGTGGTTGTTAATTCCTTTTCTCCGTTGCCGGCTTTCTTTTTGTTTGGTTTAATTGCCGGAATTTCCAGTTGTGCAGCTTTGGTAGGGGGCATTGTTTTATCAATGTCAAAGCAATGGGCAGAGATTTATGGTGATGAGAGTCCTGACTGGCAGAGATTTCAACCCCATCTTTTATTTAATTTTGGCAGACTTATTTCTTTTACTCTTCTTGGGTTGTTGTTGGGAACATTGGGAGCATTTTTGCAGATTGCTTTAACAGTCACTTCATTACTAGCTATTTTAATTTCCGTGGTAATGGTTTTGTTGGCCTTGCAAATGCTGGGGGTTCAACGTTTCCAAAAACTTCAGCCCACTATGCCTAAATTTATGACTCGTTTTGTTGCCGACGAAACTAATTTTAAGGGTCGCTATATGCCTTTTTTGCTTGGCGCTTTAACTTTTTTCCTGCCTTGTGGTTTTACCCTGACGGCTCAAGGATTGGCTCTAGCTTCAGGCAGCGGTTTGCAGGGCTTGCTGATTATGCTCTTTTTTGCCTTAGGTACCTTACCGACATTAACAGTCATTGGCTTTTCTTCTCTTAAACTGACGGCTAGACCACATTTGTCAGAGAAATTTATTAAAATTGCCGGCGTCTTGGTTTTGTTTTTTGGGATTTATAATTTCAATTCCCAGTTGAATGTTTTGGGTTTACCTAGCCTAGATGATGTTGAGCTTGATTTTCTCGCTGCCAACCAGGTTCCTAAAGACGGCTTGGCGCCAATAATTAAAGGAAAACAAGTGATAAAAATGGATGCTCTGGCCTATGGTTATGAGCCAAATGAGTTCAAGATCAGGGCTGGTATTCCAGTGAGATGGGAAATTAGAAACAAAGGAGTGAGCGGTTGTACTAATGCCATTGTTTCTCGGGGCTTGTTTGATGGCCAGATTGATCTTAATCAAGAGCTGGCAGTTAAAGAGTTTACTCCTCAAAAACCAGGAAAATATAAGTTTAGTTGTTGGATGGGAATGATTTCAGGAATAATTCAGGTTATAGGAGAAGACGAATCAACTCCAGAAACAGTAAATGTTCAAGAAAAGGAAATTCCTTCTGGAGTGAAAGGATGTGGTGGTGTCAGTGGCGGAGGATGTACCGGTAGTTGTGGGGGCGGGTGTGGCAACCCGAATTGTCCTTATGCGAGATAAAAAATGGAAAAAATAACTCTTCCTATTAAAGGAATGCATTGCGTGGCTTGTGCCTTAACAATTGAAAAGGCACTTATGAAGGAGAAAGGTGTTTTGGGGGCTAATGTGAATTTTGCTTCTGAAAAAGCTAGTTTAGAATTTAATCCTCAAAAAGTTAACCTTAAGCAAATTAAAAAAGTTATTCGGCAAGCAGGTTACGAGGTTGTCGAAGCGGACAGTCATCAAAAAGCAGAAAGCCAAGAAATAGGACGGTTAAAAAAACGACTAATTGTTTCTGTTATTTTTGGCTTGCCTTTGATTTATTTAGTCATGGGGCAAATGCTAGGTTTGCCAATACCCAAACTTTCGCCATTCTATCAGCTTTTTATCCAATTTATTTTAGCGACTGTTGTTATTCTTGTTTCTTTTGAGCTTTGGCAATCAGGGTTCAAGAGTTTAGTCCGACTGAAGCCCAACATGGATTCTTTAATCTTTATGGGAACAGCCGCAGCTTACTTTTATAGCCTTATTATTTCTCTCGGATTTTGGCTTAATTCTCAAGAAGGACTGCCTCATTTGTATTATGAAAGCGCTGTTTTTATTCTAATTTTTATTACTCTGGGTAAATATCTTGAGGCAACAACAAAAGGAAAAACGAGTGAAGCCATTAAAAAAATGATTGAGCTCCAACCCAAAAAAGCGGTTGTTATTCGAGGTGGTAAGGAAATTAAAATTCCCGTTAGCCAAGTAAAAGTTGGTGATATTGTTTTGGTTAAACCAGGAGAAAAAATTCCTGTTGATGGCAAGGTAACGGATGGCTATTCAAGCGTAGATGAAAGCATGATTACCGGTGAAAGTATTCCGGTTGAAAAAAAGAAAAACGATGAAATTATTGGCGGGACGATTAATCAAACTGGCAGGTTGGTTTTTCAAGCGACTCGAGTTGGTGAAGAAACAACGTTGGCTCAGATTATCAAGATAGTTGAAGAGGCAATGGGCTCAAAGGCACCAATCCAACTCCTGGCTGATAAAGTTGCTTATTATTTTGTACCCTCGGTCATTGGCATAGCTATTTTGGCTTTAATAATTTGGCTGTTTCTTGGGCAGTCATTTACCTTTGCCTTAACGGTTTTCGTTTCTATTCTGATAATTGCTTGTCCTTGTGCTTTGGGTTTGGCTACGCCTACAGCGGTGATGATGGGAACAGGCTTAGCCGCCCAAAACGGTATCCTGATTAAAAACAGCAGTGCCTTAGAAATGGTGCAAAAAGTAAATATGGTTGTTTTTGATAAAACAGGCACCTTGACCAAAGGAAAGCCAGTGGTCACTGATGTTTTAAAGGTTACCAACTCAAAGTTAAATGTCTTACAGATAGCGGCTTCTTTAGAAAGAAACTCCGAACACCCTTTAGCGCAGGCAATTATTGATAGGGCTAAAGAGAAAAAGCTGAAACCATCTCCAGTTAAGAGTTTTGAAGCCATTCCCGGAAAAGGAATTCAAGCAAAACTCAAAAACAGTCTGGTTTTGATTGGCACCCGAAAATTAATAACAGAAAACAAAATAACAATAAATACTGACACTAATAAAATGATTAAAAAATTAGAAAATCAGGGCAAGACGGTTATGCTTTTAACCATTGGGAAGAAGTTAGTGGGCATTATTGCCGTGGCCGACACTTTGAAAGAGTATTCAAAAGAAGCTGTTTCTATGCTTCACCAAATGGGCAAAAAGGTGGCGATTATCACCGGCGACAATCAGCGGGTAGCTAAAGCCATTGCTAAACAAGTTGGCATTGATGAAGTTTTAGCTGAAGTTTTACCCCAAGAAAAGGCAGAGGAAATAAAAAAACTACAAAAGCAAGGTAAGATGGTGGCAATGATAGGTGACGGCATCAACGATGCGCCAGCTTTAGCTCAAGCTGATTTAGGAATTGCTTTGGGTTCAGGTACTGATATTGCTTTAGAAACTGGCGAGATAGTTTTGATTAAAGATGACTTGCGAGATGTGATTAAAGCAATTGATTTGAGCCAATATACTTTGAAAAAAATCAAACAAAATCTTTTCTGGGCTTTCTTTTATAACAGCTTTAGCATTCCCATAGCCGCAGGAATTTTATATCCTTTTACTGGCTGGCTTCTTAGTCCGGTAATTGCCGCCGCGGCAATGGCTTTTTCTTCTGTTAGTGTAGTCTCCAATGCTCTTTTAATGAAAGGGTATAAAACGCGAATTTAATTTTACTGCTTGGCTTCCTCTTCAATAATCTGATAATATAAAATCTAGTATCTAATATCTAACATCTAAAATCTATCTCGAAAGGGGGTGAAAGATGTTTGATTTAAAAGGAAAAAAGGCTCTAGTGACCGGCTCTTCTCGGGGGATTGGTCGAGGTATTGCTTTAGCTTTGGCAAAACAAGGAGCAGATGTAGCGATAAATTACCGTTCTGAAAAGGAGGAGGCAGAAAAAGTAGTCTCAGAGATTAAAAAAATGAAACGAGAAGCTTTTGCGGTTCAGACTGATGTTTCTAGTGTGGACGAGGTGATGAGAATGTTCGGCGAACTCAAGAAAAAATGGGGCAAGCTTGATATTTTAGTTAATAATGCTGGGGTTGCTTATTATTCTACTTTTGAAGCCATGACCGAGGAAGAGTGGGATAAGACCCTTGATGTTAATCTTAAAGGACAGTTTTTGTGTGCTCGTGAAGCAGTGAAGTTAATGAAGGAGAAGGGTGGGAAGATTATTAACATCTCCTCGATTGCCTCAGGCGGAGCTGGGATTGGCGGAACCAGGATTGCCCATTATATAGCCTCAAAAGGAGGCGTGGCGGCCTTGACCGAAGCTTTGGCAGTGGAACTAGCTCCTTATAAAATTAATGTTAATGCCATTGGTCCAGGTTTTATTGATACTGATATGACTAAGGATTTAATTTCTGACCCAAAGGCAAGACAAGGACTTTTGGCACGAATTCCTAAGGGAAGATTTGGCAAACCTACTGATATTGGGGCAGCAGTAGCTTTTTTAGCCAGCGACGAAGCTGATTATATTACTGGAGCGCTTCTTTATGTTGATGGTGGTTGGTTAGCGGGCTAAAGAAAGGGGGTGGAAATGGCAAGAAAAAAAAGAGTCAGAAAGGCAATTAAGTTTTTCTCTGACCCAAAGAGCTTTCTTTTGCTCTTACTTTTAGTGGCTCTAATTGTTATTCTTTTTGTGATTCAAGACTCATGGCTTCAAGTTATATGGCCTTGGTAGAATTAACTGACCAAAATTTTAAAAAAGAAGTTTTGCAGGCTGAATTGCCGGTTTTTGTTGATTTTTTTGCTTTGTGGTGCTCTCCGTGCCTAATGGCGGAGCCGGTGATTAAAGAGCTGGCTGAGGAGTATGAGGGAAAAATAAAAATAGGGAAATTGAATGTTGATGAGAATCCGAAAACAGCACAGAAATATGGCATCATGAGTATTCCTACAGTGATTATTTTTCAAGAAGGAAAAGAGGTTAAAAAACAGATTGGCTTTCTTGGTAAGGAAGGGTATAAAAAGTTGATTGAGGAGATTGTTTAGATGTATGACCTAATCATAGTTGGTGCTGGCGTAGCTGGGATGACCGCTTCTGTGTACGCCAGTCGATACAAAATTAATCACCTTATTTTTGGAGAAACTCCGGGAGGGCAGGGGATGGAGGCACTGCAAGTAGAAAATTATCCAGGTTATGTTTCTATTCCCGGACCAGAGTTGATGCAAAAAATGATTGAGCAAGTGAAGCACTATGAAGTGGATATCAAGCAGGAGAAAGTCGGCGGTTTAGCTAAAATCGAGAGCGGATTTGAAGTTAAAACCAATAAAGAGAAGTATCAAGGGAGAACTCTTATTTTGGCTATGGGAGCTTCTTTCCGCCATCTCAATACTCCTGGAGAAGATAAGTTTATAGGTCGCGGCGTATCCTACTGTACGACCTGTGATATCCCCCTTTTCCGGGATAAGATTGTAGCGATTGTTGGCGGGGGCGATTCGGCTGTCACTGGAGCGATCCATGCCTCCTCTTTTGCCAAAAAAGTTTTTATTATCCATCGTCGAGATGAGTATCGAGCCGAGCCAACTTGGATAGAGAAAATGAGGAAGGTAGATAAAATCGAAGAGGTTTTATCTAATGAAGTAAAAGAAATTAAAGGTGGGGAAAAAGTAGAAGAAATTATTTTGGCTAATCCTTATCAAGGGAATCAAAGTCTTAAGGTTGATGGGGTTTTTATTGAAGTTGGTCAAGTACCGTCGTTTGCCTTGGCAAAACAGCTCGGAATCGAACTTGATGAGAGGAATTATGTCAAAGTTAATCCGGGGATGGCAACTAATGTTTCTGGTGTTTTTGCTGCTGGCGACTTAGCCGCAATTCAAGGTGGGCTTCTTTTTCGTCAGTTTGTTACCGCTACTTCAGATGGTGCCCGCGCTGCCGCTAGTGTTTATCAATATCTTCACAAAGGGGCTATGCCTGCTCCTTCCTGGGGAGGCAAAAGTTGACTTAGGAAAAGATTGATGCTAGGATACCAAAAGTCATGGCGAAACTGCCTATAGTCGATAAGGATAAATGTATTGGTTGTAGTACTTGCTCTGTTCTCGCCCCCAAGACATTTAAGCTTGGGAAAGATGGCAAAGCCGAGGTGATTGATCCTCCAGGTGATGAAGAAGAGAAAATTAAAGAAGCGATTGACAGTTGCCCGGTTGATGCGATAAAATTCGCAGAATAATATGGCTGAAGAAAAGAAAATTACCACTTTTACTACTCCGATAATTGTTATTCTTTTAATTATCGTTGCCTTTTTGGCAGGTATGTTTTGGACCAAGATTCGGTATGTAGAGCCAGGAAAAGCCCCAGGGGAAGTGGCTCAAGCCAGTCCAGCTCCCGGAGCGCCTCAGGAAGAAGTACCTTTAAGCGAAGACCAGATTAATAAAATTGTCTCCAGTGGAGCGGCTAGTAAAGGTAAAGAAGATGCTTCGGTTACTATCGTTGAATTTTCTGAATATCAATGCCCTTATTGCGGCAGATATGTCGCCGAAACATACCCTCAGATTTTAGAAGAATATGGGGATAAAATTCGCTATGTCTTTCATGATTACCCATTATCATTTCATCCCCATGCCCAAAAACTAGCTGAGGTGGCTCGCTGTGCCGGAGATCAAGACCAGTACTGGGAAATGCATGACCTGATTTTTGAAAATCAAGGAGTATGGTCAAGCAAACAGAATGTTGAAACTGATATTAATTCTTATGTATCTCAACTAGGCTTAGATAAAGAAAAATTTGATGAATGTCTTGTTTCAGGCAAGTACACCCAAGCAGTTAAGGATGATTCTGAATTAGGAACCGAAGTCGGCGTTCAGGGCACACCTACCTTCTTTATCAATGGTCAGAAACTAGTTGGTGCTCAGCCATTTGAGAGTTTCAAAGCCATCATCGACGCTGAGTTGGCTAAATAACTTCGTTTATTTCCAATTGATTTTAGTTTTTGTATAATAAGAGCAACATGATTAAGAAACTGCCTTGTTTTCTATTCTTCATTCTTTTTTTCCTCCTTCTTTTAACAAGAAGTCATTTTTCCATGGCGCAAACCAATCTCATTTCTCCTCTTCCCCCAGAACCAAAGGAAAATTTAACTGGGACCCAACCAAGCCTGAGTGGGCTGGAAAAAGCTTTAGCAGAACAACAACTCGGACCATTAGGAGTAACTAATTTTTTTAAACATGCGATTCATGGGGCGGTGGTGGCGGGGGTGCCAGTAAATACCGTTGTTTTGATTCTTTTATTACCTATCTTAATTGCGGTCATTGCGGCTTTGCGTCACTTAGTTGGTGTCCGGGGCTTTGGTATTTTTACCCCAACCATGATTTCCGTGGCTCTTTATGCTACTGGAATTATCCCTGGATTACTCCTCTTCCTGGCTGTTTTGGCAATGACTAACTTTGGGCGCCTTATCTTAAGGAAAATCAGAATCAGGATTCACTATCTGCCTCGGATGGCTTTATTATTTTGGTTTATCTCTCTGGCTGTTTTTTTAACCATTATTTTTGCTCCTTTAATTGGCTGGTCGGAAATGGCCATGGTTTCCATTTTCCCGATTCTGATTCTTATTCTTCTTTCTGAAGCTTTTATTGATGTTCAGAAGGGACGGAGCTTAAGAGAGGCAGTGAGAATTACAATAGAAACACTCTTTTTAGCCTTTTTCTGTTTTGGTTTAATGAAACTTCAGGCTTTGCAAGAATTTGTTCTTCTTAATCCGGAAATAACCATCATTGGCGTGCCTATTTTTGATATCCTCATTGGTCGCTACACTGGCTTGCGCCTCCTAGAGTTACTTCGCTTTCGCCGCGTTCTAAAGGAGGAGTAATCATGGCTAAAATTCACCATTTACTTGGCAAAAATGCCCGCAACCAGGTTTTTTTGTGTCTTAACAAAAAACAAGGCAGGCGAATTGCTGATTCCAAATTATTAACTAAAAAAATGCTTCAAAAGCATAACCTGTCTCATCCCAAACTTTATGCTGTTTTTGAAAATCCAGAAGAGCTTTATGCCTTCCAATGGGAAAATCTCCCTGGTAATTTTGTGGTTAAACCCAGTCGGGGCCTAGGGGGCGAAGGAATTTTGGTTATCAAAAGAAAAGCCAAATATGCAGGAGAGTGGTATTTAATGGGGGATATTAAGATTGATATCGCCCAAATTAGATTGCATGTTTTTGATATTTTTGCCGGTCGTTTTAGCCTTCATAATTTGCCTGATAAAGCTTTTGTAGAAGAAAGAATCAAAATTCACCCCATTTTTAAAAAATATACTTATCGAGGGACACCAGATATTCGGGTGATTGTTTTTAATAAAGTGCCGGTGATGGCGATGTTACGCTTGCCCACAGCGGAATCTCAAGGTAAGGCTAATTTACATCAGGGAGCGATTGGGGTGGGGATTGATTTAGCAACGGGAATTACTACTTATGGCTATCATAATGGCAAGAGAATTAAATTTATTCCGGGGACAAAAAGAAAGGTTAATGGTTTGAAATTGCTTTTTTGGGAAGAAACCTTAGCTTTGGCAGTTAAGATTCAAGAGATTATTCCTCAATTAGGTTTTATAGGAGTGGATATTATTTTGGACAAAGAAAGGGGACCAATGATTTTGGAATTGAATGCTCGTCCGGGTTTGGATATTCAAAATGCTAATTTGGCGCCTTTAAGAAGAAGATTGGAGAGAGTTGAAGGGATAGTGGTGGAGAATGCGGAAAAAGGGGTGAAGATTGCCCAAGATCTTTTTGCTGAGCGCTTTGCGGATAAGGTTTTGGCTAAAAAAGGAGGGAAGATTGTTGATGTTCTTGAGGAAGTTAAAATTAAAGCCGCTGATAAGAGAAGAATCCCGGTTCTGGCGAAAATTGATACCGGAGCTTCGCGGAGCTCAATTGATAGAAAATTAGCCGGAGATTTAGGTTTGTTGACTCCGGAAAACACGTTTTTTACTCGCTATTATCAGTCAGCTTTAGGTAAGCGTAAGGAGAGAAAAGTAATTGGTTTGACTTTTTATCTTAAAGGCAGGAGAATTAAGACCAGCGCTAGCGTTACCAATCGAGCTCATTTAAAGGCGCCTTTTTTGGTAGGAATTAGAGATTTAGCTGGTTTCATGGTCAAGCCAGAGCCAATTGAAGCGACTCAATATAGGAGGACTGAATGAAAATTGCTTTATTTTACCGAGTTTGGTTTGATACCGGGGAAAAATTTTTAGCAGCCGCTAAGAAAAAAGGGGTTGATTTGGTTCCGATTCAGTATAATGATTTAGTTTTGCGCCAAAAGGGAGCTAATTTTGATATTTTTTATCAAGAAAGGCCTCTTTCAGAATTTGACCTCTTCTTTTTCCGAGCTGTTGGTGAGGCAACAGAATGGGCGAATTTACTCTTGCTTTATGCCCAGAAGAAGAAAATTGCTGTTGTTGATGACTATTTGGCTGCTTTTGGCCCTAAGAGGCGTTTAAAGAGTATCTCCGGGGTTTTCTTAGCTAAGAATGGGATAAGTTACCCTCGAACGAGCTTCGCTGCTAATAAAGAAGTCTTGTTAGCCGAGGCAGAGAAATTTAAATATCCTTTTGTTTTAAAGATTTCTAAAGGGGGGAGGCGAGGAGCC
Organism: Patescibacteria group bacterium; assembly: GCA_018900995.1. Classification (GTDB taxonomy): domain Bacteria; phylum Patescibacteriota; class Microgenomatia; order PFEM01; family JAHIFH01; genus JAHIFH01. The sequence continues at coordinate 17,490 of JAHIFH010000057.1, forward strand.
GGGACTTTATTGATTAAGGACAAAGAGGTTTTGGCCCGGGCAATCAAAGGCAGAATCGAAAAAACAGGCTTTTTACTTCAGGAATATATTCCTAATGACGGTGATTACCGGTTAATGGTTATTGGCTATCAGGTTTTGGGTGGTTTTAAAAGACAGAAAAAAGAAGAGAGATTGGTTCTCAGTCGGTCATTGGGACCTTCGGAGGCGCTAAAAACCATTCCTCAAGCAGTTAAAGAGGAAGCAGAAAAGGCTTGTCAAGCTTTGAAAGTGGAAATCGCTTCTGTAGATATGGTGATTGATAAGCGCAATGGGAAGCCAGTAATTATTGAAGTTAATGAAGCACCCCAATTTGATGTTTTTGAAAAGAGGACAGGGATTGATGTTGCCGAGAAGATTGTTGACTACCTTATTAAAAAAGCGAAAAAGTGAAGGAGCTTCTTATCTTGACCCGTTTTCCGCCGGAATATGAGCCTCAGAGGCTGGCTAAAGCAGCCAAGAAAAGGGGGATTGAGTCTGAGATCGTTAATTATCAAGATGTCCAGTTCGGACCTGGTAAAATCGTTTTACCCCGCAATTTGAAGCTAGAATATTTTGATTTTGTTATTCCTCGTTCAGCCGCCCATCACCGTAAAAAATCACTTTTGAAAGAGAAGGTAACCTTAATTGAAGCCTTGCCCCAAAAATCTGTTTGCTTGAATAAAACTACTTTTTTACGCTGGCCAAAGTTAGGCAAAATTAGGCAGGCTGAAATTCTAAGAAAGTACAACCTGCCCACTATTCCTACTCTAGAAAAGCCCATTTTCCC
>JAHIFH010000072.1 GCA_018900995.1 Patescibacteria group bacterium
AGTTTTTGTAATCAAAGTGTCGTTCATTAAATTCACCTGGCGAACCACAATAAGGCTGAAAATAAAATAAAGCGTACTGAAAATAATTGTGCCAAAACGGAAAATCAACCGCAGGCTGTCTGTGGTAGAGATAATATTCGATAAAACCTGTCCTTCAATCGGCACTGTTTACCTCCCCTTTTCTTAATTGCTGCAAATCTTGAATACGATCTGCGACAAAATCCGGTTTCGGAATAGATAAAAATTCAATAGCCTGGGCCTTAGCCGCTGTTTCAGTAGTAACATTCCCAAAATTAAAAAGCGCTCCTGCCACTCCTTGAATTCTTGAGCGGGCGCTTTCAACATCCGCCAGAGATGCTTCGGTAATATCCCTGTACATAAGGCTGACAAAGTTTATATCCACCAAATGCCTATTTGTCACAATATAAATATTAAAATACCAATGTAAGAATTGCTCAATAGTGTAAGCTAAAATAAGGAGGTACCAGATAATTAAAACTGAAGATATTAAATCACCGGGCAGTTCCAATAAAATAATTGACTCTAAAAATTGATTTAACAGTGGAAAAAACACAGGTAAGACAAGCGCCAAAACAACAAATAAAATCCACGGCAAATTAGTCACCCAGTGCCGGCGAAGGAACAGTTCAATATGCTCGTCTTTTTCCTGATGAGCAAGCCTGGTATAAATCGGGCGGTCAAAAAAAGACGGGAATAAACTAAAACTCATTCTGGTCTGGATAATAACATTACTAACTTCAAAATTCAAAGTGCAAAAAGTTTTCCTGTCATCCTGAACTTGATTCAGGATCTATATAGATTCTGACTTTCGTCAGAATGACAAGGATGGCACGGAATGACAGTTTTGAAATGGCTTCTAGTCTACTTTTTCTCAATGTTGAAAAGCGGGCCGACAATTTGAATATTGGCAGGGGCTCTTAAATTAAATCTGTTTTTAAAATCAGCTCCTGAAAAACTATTCGAACCCCCATCGCCGGAGACGTTAACCGAAGTGGTAACTCCCCCGCCAAAATCCGCAGACACCGAAATACTGGAAACGCTATTGTAGGGGTTTATACTTTTATTCCTTAACTCCTGTTTAACTCTGTTTTCATCCCAATTATCAGTTCCCGCCGGATTAGGCTTATCTGTTTGGTATAAATGTTCAGAGGTTGAACTGTCTGCTTTCACAAGGAGTAAAGTGTTTACAATATCAGCAACTTCTTCTGATTTTAACCAGGCAGTTTTATTATATTGGCTTCTTGACCCCCAATCGCAATAAAACCAGGGAGAGCTTCTGTCATAAGCGTTTGACTGGAGATCCCCAAAGCTTCCTGCCGAACCTGTTGTTGTGTCTGTAGCATGCTTTGTGTACGGTGTACCCCCACCCCAAACTTCTGCGGAACTGAAAATATACCCTCCGTGAGTAGATGCGTACCAGGCTTTAATCGGATTCCCTCCACTGGTCATTACAAGCCCTTCTGTGTTTTTTACTGCCTGAGCCCAGGCTCCGGTTTTTGGATCAGGTTTGAAAACTTGACACCGTTCACTGGTACAAATCTCTCCGTTCCCGTTATTCGTATATGCCAATGCAAAAGATCTTGCCGCAATTGCTTGAGCCTCAAGAGCCGCCATTGGCCAAGACTCCGGCACTTCATAGATTCTCAAAACGTAGTCTTCAAGCGGGAACTCTCCGGACCCTTGAACTTTTATTTTTATATTGGTATCCCACTTTACAGTTTCAAAATTTGTGTAGTACGCTTTTAAAATATCATCTCTTCCTTGTCCTGCTTCTGCCCTTCCTTTTGCTCCATACTGATTCATACCCACTCTATGCGGGGCGCCATAGGTAAAAAAAGCGATTGCATTACCAAAGCCGGGAGATACATTCCTGTCATCCATACAGGCTCCAATAGAAGCAGCTGATCTTGAAATATTCAAACTGGCCAGCCTTTGAGATAAAATCTGCTGTTGGCGGGCAGTTAAAGCCACAATTTTAGAAGATAAATCTGCCTGATATACTTTGGCTTTTTTCACCTCTCCCCCTAAAAACTTTGCGTTTTTATCCACCTGTTCCTGAAAAGAAGCCAGGGAGGCTTTATCTTTTTCCAGTTTGTCTTTTTGAACCAAAAGATCAAGCATTTCAGAGGTAACAGTTGAAATAACTCTTTGGTCTTCTCTTGCTGCCGCCTGGCGGTAAGAAAGCTCCCTGAATAAATCACCTGACGTACTTGAGGAAAGAATTACCAAAAAAGGAGAAGTGAAATAGGAGCGGATATAATAGGAACGCACTCGTGAAGAAAGCAGGGCTTGCTGGACAACCAGTTTGTCTTCCCTAAGGCTTAAATCCTTTTCTTTTTGGGAAATATTATATGAGAGGTTTTTTAGCTTGGCTTCAATTTGAGCCAGTTGAATTTTTAAAGACTCAAGTTGTCCTTCCAAAGGCTTGGTAGCAGCCACAGAAAGCTCCCTGGCATGATTTAATTCATCAATTTGTTTTTGTAAATCTTCAATTTCATCGGCATGAGCAATAGGCAACAGGCAATAGGCAACAGGCAATAGGCATAAGACAGTTAAAATTATTGCCAAAAACTTTTTAGTAGACACTATGTTTCTAATTTTATCATCCCCAACTAATAAGTACCAATCCCTCGACTAGTTCGACTACACTCACCATAAGTTCGCTCGGGATAAACTACTAGCTACCGATTCCAACTTATGCTAATCTAAAACTAATGTCCAAACTGTTTCTTTTAATTTTTATTATATTTTACTCTGTTTTTATTTTTCCTAAGGAATCCTTAGCAGATAATTGCACTCTTTCTACTAAACCTTCACGGATTATCATCCCTTCAGGAAAAGATTCCCTACCCAAAGGGTATATTATAGAATATGAAATCAAAGTCAACGATTCAGGAAACTATAAAGTTACTCTTCAAGATTTTCTTCTTCGTTTTGAAGGATGGGATAATGTCACTCAAAATTCATCAGGGTTTTTAACCCAAAAAGATGGCAAGTGGTTAATTAAAACAATTGGAATAAATGATTCAAGTTTAGCTATTTATAAACAAGGCAGACATCAAATTAAAGTTGAGAGAAAAGAGGTAAGCGGTACTTATTGCACACCGTCATATACAATTTACAAAGAAGAAGAATCAAAACAAGTTGTTTGTATAATTTCACAAACCCCCAGCACTCCGAATGGTTCTTCAGAAATAAAATATTCTGGCTCTGTCTTACCAGCAGATGGCCAATACCGATTTTGGTTGCCAGATATTAAGAAGTCAAGTGAACAATTTACGCCCGATTCTGCCGGTGTAATATCAGAACAAAGTCTGGGTTTTTTTAATCCAGGTACGTACCAAGTACGGCTCCAGAAATATATTCCTGGATTCATCTCACAAACTGGCACTACTGGCACTATTGAATATTTTTGGAAAGATACTAATTGCATAATCAAAAACTTAGTGATTTCCTCTACAAATCAAAATCCTAATCCCAATTTGACTCCCGCTCAGGTTGGATCTGGAGGTGCCCAAGGACCAATAAATTGTCTGCAAAACGATAGCTGCACTTCAGCTGCCGGGATTCCTTGTAATCCTGAAGGAGGTGGATCTGGAACAGGAGGTATTATGACTGCTATTGGGTGTATTCCCACTGAGCCCACAGTTTTAATTCAAAGCCTGCTGCAGTTTTTTATCGGAATAGGGGGAGGGATAGCTTTACTTTTAATGATTTATGGAGCATTCCTAATGATTATCTCTGCCGGAAATCCCGAAGGAGTAAAACGCGGCCAGGAACAATTTTACTCTGCTATTATCGGCCTTTTATTCATCATCTTTTCCATTCTGCTTTTACAAATCATCGGAGTTGATATACTAAATATACCGGGATTTACCAAATGAAAAATTTAGCTCTAACTTTACCGGGCAAATCGGGTAATCAAATAGTTTCTCCCCCTTCAGGGTTTAACCCGGGTTTTACCAACCTGAATATGACTCTTTCGGGGTTTTTACAAGTGGGTATTTTAGTTGCTGCAGCCCTGCTTATTTGGTGGTTTTCCTGGGGGGTTTTCCAATATATTTTTGCCGGAGGGGATAAAGAAGCGCTGGGAAGAGCCCAAAAAAGAATCGTGTGGGCTATAATTGGTTTTATTGTTATCTTAAGCGCTTTAGCTTTAAATCAATACTTGCAAACAATTTTCCCGCAAAAACTGGAAGGAGGGGTAACACCGGTAACTACACCGCCACCAATACCATAACAGCAAATGATTGACCTTAGCAAGCAATATTCTTTTGGCCAGATTAAATCCTTAGCCCAAGGTTTTGGCTATCTGATCGGACTGGGTTTTGCCATAGCCGCGATTGCTGTTATTTTTTATTTTACTGTGGGCAGTTTTAAATTTCTAACTTCAGGGGGGGATAAAAATGCAGTTGCTTCTGCCAGAGACATGCTTGTTCATGCTATCATAGGATTTATATTGCTGATGGTTATGTTTTTGATTTTACAATTTTTACCGGAATTTTTAGGTTTTAAAATAAAATTATTTTAATGAAGCTTGCTGTATTAATAGAAGATGTTTTTGGAGAAATTACACCGCCGCCGCAAATTAGCGGCATAGGAGAAGGTGCTCTTGGCATTAACCAAATCTTATCTAAAATTGTTGAGCTGATTTATATTGCGGCCGGAGTTGTTTTTGTTTTTATGGTCATTATTAGCGCTTTCCAATGGATTGTTTCCGGAGGGGAGAAAGAAGCAGTGGGGAACGCGCGAAACCGTTTAACCCATGCTATTGTGGGTATTATTATTTTAGGTTTGGCTTTTGTTATTTTAAGGGTAATCGGCCAGATTATCGGTTTTGAGTTTTTCACCAGCCAGTCGCCGTCTCTACCCCTGCCTACCCCTACTCCCTATCCGCTGCCAACTCCATACCGCCCCGGTATCCCAATATAAGTTAAACAGCCCAAAAGCAG
>JAHIFH010000058.1 GCA_018900995.1 Patescibacteria group bacterium
AAGAAAATGGCAGGATCTTTTAACGTTGTTTTAGAATCACTTAATCAAGTGTGGATTCAAATGTTGGTCTTTATTCCTAAAATAATTGTTGCCATAGTTATTTGGGTTATCGGTAAATACCTTATTAATCTCGGAGTTGCTCTAGTTAGAAAAATTGATATCAAGGGAGCCAAAATTGATGACTATTTGATAGGGATTTTTTCCAGCGTTGTTTTGGTAGTCGGTAAATTTCTTTTGGTTCTGGTAATTCTTGACTTTTTAGGAGTAGGAAGAACGATAGTCGGAGCAGTTGCCAACGGTTTGACTCTTATGGTAGCAATTGCTTTAGGTTTAGCGTTTGGAAAAGCACTTGAGGAAGATGCCAAAGAAGTGGTTCAACAATTTAAGAAACACTTAGGGAAAAAACAATAGTTGCGAATTTCAGACTAAGCAAAGTTTGGATGTAACCTAAATGTTTCAAAGATGGTTTTGATATTTTCTAATGTAAAGTCAAACTCTAGCTTATGGTTGCAGAGTAAGTCCTTTAGGGGGAGCCGGAAAGGTGGTTTTCATTACTCTAATTCCAACCTCCAGCCATCACACATTGACTTTGCTAAATTTTTTAACCGGCGTGGATTCTTTTCCTTCGCTATAATTCCAAAAATAGACTTTCCAATTACGGTAGTAGCCCTAATTATAAATTGAGCCTTTTGTTTTCCAGAATGTTTTCTAATTAATAACATATAGTTTCGGGCGCTCCCTTCCACGTAAGGAGGTTTATATCTTTTATCAATACTATGTCTGCCTTTATGTCTAACTTGGCCACCTGGCGAAAAAATACATTTATATCCCGCCACTTTTGCCCTAGCGGCGAAGTCAAACTCTTCAAGATAAACAAAAAAACGAGGATCGAATAATCCAATTCGCTTTATAACGTCTGCCCGAACAAGCATAGCGGCACCACTTAAGAAATCAACCGCTCTTTCCTCATCAAATTGCCCACGATCTTCTTGACCAGTTCCTACTATCCGATAGGCAAATCTGCCACCAATAAACTGGATAATTTCTGGTTCTTCTTCCTGCTCTTTCCAATAATAGATTTTCGGGCCGACCGCTACCACTTCTGGAAAGCGCACTGCTACATCGACTAGATTAGCAAGAATGTCGCTATTAAGGACAATCGTGTCGTTATTTAATAGAAAAAGATATTCTGCCCCCTCTTTTATGGCGTACTCAACTGCCATATTATATCCCTGGGCGCAGCCAACATTTTCTTCAAAACGCAAAAGTGTAGTTTTTGGCAGCCTAGGAAATGCATCACTAAATCCTTCCTTATATTTTTCTGAAAAACCGTCAGTAGAGCCAGCATCAAGAACAACAATTTCAAAATTAGGATAATCTATCGTTTCTACAGAACCCAAACATTGCTCTGTATATTGCGTAGCTTCACCACCATTTCCCATCAGACCATAATGGAGTAGGACCACAGCTACCTTTGGAAAAGCTTCCCGTTCTGGAGATTTCAAAGCCTCCTGACCATGTGATAAAAATTGTTCACCCTCTTGCAACATATAAAATAATCCCGCCACAAGGGCAGGATCTCTTAACATTTTACACTTTGAAGATTCATAAAACTAGTCCGAACTTCGTCCACGATGGGGAGCTAGTTTTGGCCTTCGAGTTTTTACCTTCTTTTTTAAATCAATTTTCTAAATTTATCTAACCCCTTCTTAATAATAGTTTCCAGGAAGGTTTCTTTTCTGAAGATAGGCTTTCCGTCACCGACATATTTTGACCAACAAGAAAGAATAACCCACTCACCTTTTTCATTTTGTTTAGCCACTACTTCTATCCTCTGCTTTCCATAGTTTTTGTAAAATTTCTTTGAGCCTAGGGTTTTGCCTGGCAAACTTCCATCAGGATGTTGAAAAGCATACCAGGCGTCGGACTGGGTAATACCCTGATTATAAAGCCGATTGATAGCATGCTTGGTGAAAATAGCATTCATATAACGAGTTTTCATCATGAGTTAAGGAGATTATAGTATAATAAAGGGCGATGAAAAAGAAAATTGTCATTACTGGAGGACATGTTACCCCAGCCTTGGCGGTGATTGACGAATTGAAAAAAAGAAATTGGCAAATCTATTTTTTGGGTCGCCACTACGCTTCTGAAACTGACAAAACCATTTCCATGGAAATGGAGATGTTGAAA
>JAHIFH010000005.1 GCA_018900995.1 Patescibacteria group bacterium
ACGAGAGTAAAAAGGCTATTAATGGTTAATAAAAACAAAAGTCGATCCCTTAAAAAATATCTCGCTAAATAGTAAATCCCTATTGCCAAAAAAATCCCCAAAAAACCAGTTGCTGCTAGACTTGGGTTTTGAGAAGTAAAAATAGAAATTAAGCCTAATAATAAAAAACCAAGGAGGAAAAAGTCTCTTTTCTTCAATCTGAACTTTGCCTTTCTTCTAAAGGTTACCGCTAGAAAAAGGAAAAGAAGAATCAAAAATTTCGCCGTCAAAGATAATCCAAAAAACATCTCTCCTCCCATAACTATTCCTTTCTCTGTATAAGTAAAAAAATAAAAAGGCAGAGAAACCGGGGCTTTTAGACCACGCACTGCCCAGCCAAAAGGCAGAACGGCAACCAGGGTTAGCCAAACTGCCTTTTGCCAATCTTCTAAAACCCAGAAAAGATAAAGAGCAAAAAGAATAATCGGAGGGAAAAAGGTTTTGTTATTAAAGGAAAAAAACAAAAATATATAGAGAGTTATTTGGGCAACCAGTAATTTAGTGACTAAGCCCTTCGAGTATTTCATTCAGGAATATTCTATAATAAAACAGGTTGAATGGAAAACAAACAAGTTAAACTTCTCACCTTTTTAATTAAAACGGAAAGTAAAAAATGCCCTCCAGAAAATCTCTTTCCTGTGAATGAGGAGCGATTGCTGGCCTTAGCCGGAAGAAATAAGGCGATCCCTTTTGTTTTTCATTTTCTAGATTGCCCCTCATGTAAAAAACGCTTGACTAAAAAAACTATTAAAAAACTTCCCCAATATCAAAAACCCCTCCTCCTCTGGCCTCTTTTGTACCGAAAGGAAAAACAGGCTCTAGGAAAATTTTGCCGAAAAGAAAGGATTAAGATCGTTTTGCTCAAAGATTTCTCTTCCTATCCAAAGATGAAATTCCATCACGAGTATTTAATGGGAACTGACCTTGATATCTTAGTTAAAGAAAAAGATCTGGGAAAAATTGAGTCCTTCTTAAAAAAAACAGGCTATAAGCTGAGAGAACATCTGAAGCTGAAAGACAGCCAGGGGAAACTCTATTATCAAGAAAAAACTTTTATTCACCCCAAAAGGCATATTAATTTGGATTTACACACCCAGCTGGCTATTCCCCATAAAGATGAATTTCATTTTCTGGAGAAGAAAACAATCAATCAAATAACTAAAACTTTATTTCAAAATGCACTTCCAGTTGGAAAACAAAGTCTTCTGTGTCGACCAAACAAAGAATATTTTCTTTTCTCTTTAATCACTCATTGCTTAGCGAGTGACCTTTTGAAGGGACTCCGTAACCTTTTTGATATTATTCAGTTTGCCTCTCTCTACGACAAAGAGATTAACTGGAAGAAATTTTTGAGTCTAACCAAGCGCTTTAAAATAACCAATTTTTCTTATTTTATTCTTTTGTTGGGAAGTCAAATTTTTGCTTTGCCCTTCCCTCAAGGTCTGAGGAAAAATATTCAAATCCCTTTTAGGGTGCGCCTTCTTGTTTCTTATTGGTCGGTTGAAAAAATTGCTCTTTTCCCTCCAATCGAACAATGGGCTATAAAAAACAAAGAGACAAAAAGAATTTTCTATGAAAATTTCTTTATTAAAATGTTTCTGTTTAATTCAGTCTCGTTTTGGCGGCTAATCCGACCTCGTGTCTTTCTTTTTATCTCTAGAATAGGATTGATTTGGTTTAGTAAAGCCGCTTCTCGTCTTTATCGTAAATTTCCATTATCGAAATCCAATCAACATCAACTCCCGGAAGCTGAATAAATAGAGTTTCTCCAATTTTTACTTTCTGGTCTTCGTGGAAATAGAAATTCTCACCTTGCTTTTTGGTTAGTAGTTTAATCTTTAAGTAAATATCTCTTTTTAGAGGATCACGACTAGTAACCAGGCGGCCATCCCAAGTTTCAACCGTCTTTTCAGCCAGTTCTATTCGTTTTTCCAAAATCTCAGCCACAACGTTTCCCATCCCATCCATCATCCTCCCCCCAACCGGAATCGCTTCGGCATCCCAGGGAACGGTATTTGCCCAAACCCCCTTAATAATAAGCCCCTTTGTTTCTCTTTCATCCGGGACCCCCTCAACAAAAGTCACCAAGCCACTAGCATAAGTATTAGTTAAATGGAGTTCGATTGGCCCACCAATCTCAAGCGGTTGATTTTTAAATTTAAGCTTGCCCGTTCTTCTATCTTTTGAAACCCGTAAATTTAAAGTGAGATAAAAATCTTTTCTCGTCGGCTCTTGATGTTGAAGAGTGCTTAATTCATGTATTCTTACGCTAAGAACTTCGGCTACTACTTTTCCTTGCGGGTCGAACTCTTTGTCCCCAACTTTTATCGATTCACCTAGCCAATAGGGAGGGGCAGTAAAATAGGCTTGCCACCAACTTGAAGCAGAAATCTTAACTTCAGCTTTAACCCATTGTTCTTTACTTCTTAATTGAACCATTACCAATATTAAAACCAGTAAAATTAGGAATCCAATCAAAAGTTCAAAGACACCAATTTTTTTTATTAGGCGTTTTGCTTTGGAAAGAAATTGCTGGGTTTTTTTAATCTTCATTTTGTTTTTATAGTATAATCTTAGCGAAGAATGAACGCAAAAACAAGCAACTCCCTCAGGCAATTTTTTGAACTTCTTTTTGCTTTTACTCAAAAAGAGATTAAGGCCCGCTATAAAAATGCTGTTTTGGGATTCCTATGGATGTTTTTAAATCCCGTCATTCAAATGGTTGTTATTGGGTTTGTTTTTTCCTTAATTTTCCGCTTTGGCATTAAAGATTACTACTTCTTTTTGCTCGCCGGTCTTTTACCCTGGAATTTCTTTGCCCTAAGCATCAATAAAGCCACCCCGGCAATTGTTTATGAGCGTAACTTGATTCAAAAATCTTTCTTTCCAAGAGAAGTTATCCCCCTCTCAATTGTTCTCTCTAATTTCTTTCATCTTTTGATCTCTTTATTTTTGTTTTTAATTTTTTTAGGCGCGATTGGAAAATGGCAGATTTTTGCTCCCCTAAATTTTCTTCTGTTCCTGATTAGTCTGTTTTTTCTTCTCATTTTTACCGCCGGCTTTTCTTTAATCACCTCCAGTCTTAATGTCTTTTGGCGAGACATCACTTTTTTTACTCAAGCCCTAGTTTTAATTTGGTTTTATGCCACGCCAATCCTCTATCCTTTATCCTTTATCCCCAAGCAATTTCAGGCTGTCTTCTATCTCAATCCTCTATCGGGAATTTTTACTTCTTTACAAAGATCAGCTATCAGCAATGGGAGCTTTCCTTATCAAATTTTACTTGGCCAATTTTTGCTCATTATTTTTATCTTTATTTTCGGAGTTATCCTTTTTAAAAACAGAGCAAAATATTTTAGTGATTGGCTATAGATATGAATAATATTGCCGTTAATCTTACCAACATTTCCAAAAAATACATTCTCCACCATGAGAAGCCTACATTAGTGGAAAGTTTCTTCAAAAAGAAAGAAGAATTTTGGGCGCTTAAAAACATTAGTTTCGCGGTGAAGGAGGGAGAAAAACTAGGTATTATCGGTCCAAATAGTGCCGGCAAATCGACTTTATTGAAAATTATCGGCGGAATTACTACCCCAACTACTGGTAAAGTTGAAACCACTGGCAGAATTGCTTCCTTAATCGAACTTACGGCCGGTTTTCATCCAGATCTAACCGGCGAGGAGAATGTCTATATTAATGGGCTTTTGTTGAGAATGAGTCGAAAAGAGATTGACAATAAATTTAAGACAATAGTTGATTTTGCTGAGCTTCATCACTTCATTGACGCCCCTTTTTATACCTATTCAGGGGGGATGATGTTTCGCTTAGGCTTCTCAATCGCCATTCACTCTGATCCCGATATTCTCATTATTGACGAAGTATTTTCTGCCGGAGATAAATCCTTTCAGGAGAAATGTCAAAAAAGAATGAGAGAGTTTTTCAGAGAAAAGACGATCCTTTTTGTCTCTCACAATTTAGGAGTGATAAAGCACATTTGCCCAAACTCAATCTGGCTTGAGAAAGGAAAGATCAAGTTTTCCGGCAAGACTAAAGAAGTGGTTAAGGCTTATCTTCAGTCTCAATAAGACAATTATTTCACTAAAACACATTTTTGTCTTCCAAAGAGACCTAAAATCGCCCTCAGCTCGCCAATCTCCCTCTCAATAAACTTAGCAATGAGCCGATGGTGGCCATCAATGATGGTATAAGTATCTTTAAAATCTCTAGCCAAGAGAATCACTAGCGGTTCTCGGTTAGGCTTTAAAGTACTTTCTGCTATTTTTTTAATCCTGGCGGTGTGTTCTCTTCCCACCCCTTCCTCAAGAATCACCTTCGCAATCGCCTTCACTGTCCTCGCAGACGGAAACTCCTTCGGCCAGCTTCGATCGTTGATAATTCTTAAATTATCAACCTCATTTCCCTCTAAAAGAACCTCGTACCAAACTATTTTCTCTGGCAACAAAAACAAAACCTGTTTATTCAATCTCTCGCCAATTTTTAAGCCCTCAATCTCAGTTTTATTCAGCCTTTTAATTATCTTCATTTCTTAAAACTCTGATAGAATTTATAAAAAATCCTACCATAGATAAAGCCTAGCCAAAAGAACAACTGCCTTAATAAGAGAAAAAAAACAAACCCAATTTTATAAAGGAGCGACTTGCCCGAGAGCCATTTTTTTAAAAGCCTAAAAAAAATCCTCCTATTCTTCTTTCCGATTTGTTTTTTCAGCTTATTTATTTCCTGTCCTAAGGCTTGCTGGGCCAAAAGGTCAAGGGGATATCTCTCAGTTAATATCCCTTCTTTACGCCCATACAGAAAAGCTTTCTTGAAAGTGTCTCCTAATGTTCTGGTTTTCTTAATGTGCCTTACCGTTAGCTTCGGAACATATAGAATGCTGACGCCATTTTTTAATAACCGAGCTGCAAGGTCTGCTTCTTCACCCACAAAGGGAAAAAGAGTTTCGTCAAAAACATAGTCTAAGCTCTTAAATATTTTTTTCTTAAACATCGCATTGCCAATATGTAAAAGTTTAGTTGGTTTCTCAATCTCACCCTGAGCCGAGATTCTTCGAGAAAACTCCAACCAGAATAGGAAAATATCAACAAAAAGGTTTTTTTCTTCAAACTGGTGAATAATTCTTCCTTGAAAAATTTCACCAGAAGGAAGCTGAGATAGTCTTTTTATCTCTTTAGGCCAATTTTTCGTAAGCAAACAATCGTCATCCAAAAAAACAAGCCAATTGCCTTTACTTTTTTTTACCCCTAAATTCCGTGCCTGAGAGGCAGATCTTCTGGCGAGACTAAAATTCTTAATTTTAAGACGAGGATATTGTTCCTTTAGCCTTTTGAAAAAACTGTTGGCTTTTTCTTTTTTAATGCCATTTTCAACAATAATAACTTCCGTCTGATTCCCAGAAAAAGCACCATCAACTAAAGAAAGGGTTTGGATTAACAATTCCCTCCTATCCAAGTCTGTGGTAGGAATAATTAAAGAAAAGCGAATGAAGCGGGTCATCAATTAGAAAAGTTTATTTTTTTCTTACAGCGATAAGGCCTTCTTTCAAATATTTCTTAAGAAGATTTAAAACATCTTTTTTGGCAGTCGCTTCATCGACTTTATACTCGTCAGTTACAGACTCAATAATTTCTTTAATCGGGGTGCCTTTTTTCAAATTCCTCCAAATGAAACTAGCAGTTTCGTTTAGAGAGCGCACTTCAGCTTTCTCACTATCAAGAATAAAAGCCTTTTCATTAACAAATTTAGTTAAGATTCCTTTTTTAATCCTAAATTTTGTTGATAAAGTAAGCCTCATTTTGAAAAATAGCTCTCGATTTGCTTAAAAAATGAGCGGTCTTTTTTAAAATCTAAATTAAATACGGGCACCTTCCCAACTAAATTATAACAATTTTCCCAATAAGATTGCAAAAACCTAATTAAAGAAATGTCAGGACTACCCCTAAAGCTACGCACATTTCTAATCAGTTTTTCCGTAGCCTCAGTTTTTTTTAACTTGACTAATCTATTTTTATCTGCTTGCCTGAGAAAAAATACCCCTACTAAGGGAAAGCGAATATTTAGCCTCGAAGCTAAGTGTCTTTCATAAAATGGCGAACCATAAACAAACCACTGATTCCTCAATAGCCTGATTATTGAAGAATCATCAGCAAGAACAATAAATTCAGGAAAAAGCTTCACAATCGTACTTTTCCCCGCATCTTTGGGGCCAACAAAAATAAATCCCTGCTTCTTTTCAGAGATAAAGGAAGAAGCGTGAAGCATCAGGCCCTTTTTTAAAATAAGAAAATTGCCAAAAATATCCCTGAAAATAAAATTAAAACTTTCGAAAACGAACCTGGATGGCAGTCTAATTTCAAACTCAGAGAACTTCCCTTGACTAATCTCTGCTTTTCTAATCAAAGGGGTAATCTCAACCCGAATTATCAACCCTCTCTTACCCCTAGGCGATGGTGGGCTTAAAAAATTTGAAAATTTCTTTTCCAAAAAATTTATAATCGCTGGATCAAGCGAGATTATTCTGCATCTAATTTCGGCAATGTCTAAAAAAAGATTTTGGGGTTTAGGTTTTCTCATTACAATCAAATTTCAGGATAGGCATATTTCTTCCGAAAATCAACTTTATGAAGAAATTCTTTTTTTAACACTCGAGAAAATATTTGGTCAAAGAAAACCAATTTTCCTTCTGAAACTTGAGAACGATATTCTCGACAAGCCCTTGCTTTTTTCTTAGTAAATAAAGAAGTATCAACCACTATGGTTGGTTTGGGCATAAACCTCCCCACCTCCTCAGGGCTTTGGCTCTTTTTCCTTATCCCCTCCTCAAGAACAGAAAAATAAAGACTGGCTTTCATTCCTTCTTTCCTTAATTCACTTAAAACATCTTTAACTAAAAAGCTTGTAACAATATGGTCCGGATGACCGTAGCCTCCTGAAGGATCGTGGGTAACAACCATTTGGGGTTTCTCTTCCCTTAAAAGTTGCTTAATTCTCTTTTGAAGCTCTTTTTTTACCTTAACAAAGGCTAAGTCCGGAAAATTGAAGATAACTGCTTTGCTAACTCCCAGTGCTTTACAAGCCCTTTTGAATTCTCTTTCTCTTATTTTGCCTAGCTCTTTTTTGCCTTTTTTGAGCTTAAAACTGCCCTTTTCCCCCTTTGAGAGAATGACCACAGTCGTGTCTACTCCTTCTTCTTTGGCTTTAGCTAGAATTCCTCCTACCAACAAAGATTCGTCATCAGGGTGGGAAAAAATAGTCATCAGTTTCTTCTTTTTTCCTTTAGGAAAAAGGGGGAGCAAAACCTTGTTTTTAATTATCATTTTCTAATTTTAGGCAATTCCAAACAGATACTTGACAAGATAATATTACCATATCTAAAATAGACCCAGTGGCGAATTAAACTATAGAACTGAAAAGAAAGGGGGTGTTAAATGAAAAAGAAAAAGACATACAACAAACCTAAGGATCGGGTAGAAAAGATCGAAATTTATACCGCTGAATATTAAAAATCTCTTTGCCCAAAGCTACTCTCGCTTCTTCTATCTTTTTATGGTCAGCGTTATTTTACTCTCCTAAATGAAAAAAGCAACCTGCAACACCCCCTCGATTGCAACTGCCAAAGGTAATAGTATGCACCCCCTTATAAAAGAAGGAGAAAAACTTTTAGTTGAATTTGGCCCCTTCTCAAGGCTCTCAGTTGGAGAAATCGTCGTTTTTTTTAAAAAGAAAAAATTGGTCGCTCATCGGATTATCAAGATCAAAAAAAACAAAAAAGGAGACAGCTATATTCTCAAAGGAGACAATCTCCCCCGCTCAAAAGAGACCCTACCTCGTAGGTCAATCGTTGGTAAAGTGACTAAAATCATTCACTCGGATTATATCACCGACTTAAAAAAGCCAAAATTCAGAATTATTAACAAATTCTTTCTTCTCTATTCTCTCCTCAACGAACGCCTACCCCTGCTCTTAAAAATTCAAAAGCTTTACAAAATTCCTCTTTTTAAAAACCTCTATCGAAAAGTTCTCCAAAGCTAGCTAAGATTAAAATTCCTGAATTAAAGCTCCAAATAGAAGGTTATCATCTCTAAATACTTGCCCCGATGGTAAAATTGTCTTGGAGTCACCCCTCTTTGTTTGAATCCGTATTTTTCAAAGATTTTAATTACGGGATTAGAAACAACAACACTAGCAATTAAAAGCTTGAGAGAAAGAGTTTTTTCTGAAAGCCTGATTAATTCGCCGTTCAATTGGTAGGCAATCCCCTCTCTTCTAAAATCTCTATCAACAGCATAAGTAATTACACCCACATGACTCTGTTTACCCCCTCTTCTACTGATAAAACCCTCACCAACCACTCTGCCTTCGTAAAAAACAAAAACCTCAATTCCCTTCTTTTCTCTAACTCTGGCCATCTTTTTCAAAACCTTGTTATGAGCTTTTTCAAGCGTGTACTTGCTTTTTACCTCGATCAAAACATCTTCTTTAACAATCCGATTGACAAAACGACAATAAGACCGAAAATCATTTTCCGAAGGGTAACGAAATAAGACCTTCCTATCTTTCTTGGTTCTAAAAATCTTCTGATAGGCAAGCGGGTTGACAATTTTCCTGGGCCTCAATTTTCCCTTCTTAAAGGCAAAATGTTCAATGACCTCTACTCTGTTTCCCAACAAGTCCCTAGGGTGTCTCCGGTGGTAGAAACCATGTTTCCAAATTTTTCTCAAAAAATTGACAGTAAAGGATAATCCCACTAAAAAGACAACTATTCTTAAAAAATTCTTGCCTAGTGCCAAATCCAAGCCCAACAACCCTAATAATAAAAAATAAATAAGAATAACTCTTCTCAAACCAATTTCGGGCTTCGCCAGCCAATAGCTCTTCAAAAAAACATTAAATCTCTTAGGAATGCCTATAAAGTTTTTCATTTTCGCTCTATTAAAGCCAGTCTTTTATTTCAATCCCCCAGTCACCCGGACTTTTTTCAACAATGAATCATCCTCGAGCACCTTGCCACAGCCACGAACAACGGCGGTCATGGGGTCGTCAGCTATCCAAACCGGCATTTTGGTTTCTTCGGCAATAAGTTTATCTAAGCCTGCTAATTGGGAGCCGCCGCCACAAAGAGTAACTCCCCGAGCAACAATATCAGAGACAAGCTCTGGCGGTGTTTCTTCAATTACTTCTATAATTTGGTCAACAATTTGGCGAATGATTGGAGCAATTGCCTCCCGAATTTCCTCTGAGCCAACTCTTAAAGATTTAGGTAAGCCTGTTTCCAAACCTCTACCTCTTATAATAGCTTGGCGGATTTTTTCCTGAGGATAAGCTGAGCCTAACTGAATTTTAATATCTTCAGCGGTGGCTTCACCCAATAGTAGAGAATATTTCAAACGCATATAAGAAATCACCGCTTCATCCATTTCATCCCCAGCAATCCGCAAACAGCGCTCAATCACAATCCCTCCCAAAGAAATAACAGCAATTTCCGTTGTTCCCCCGCCAATATCCACTAACAAGATGCCCTCGGGTTGATCGATGGGCAAACCAATACCAATCGCTGCTGCCATTGGTTCTTCAATTAAATAAGCCTTTCTTGCCCCGGCACCCAGAGCTGCATCCTGCACCGCTTTCCTTTCTACTTCAGTCACTCCTGAAGGAATACCAATCACTACTCTTGGTCTGGGAATTTTAGGAAAAAGCGGTCCTGATTCATGAATTTCGCGGACATAATGCTTAAGCATGGCTTCGGTGGCGTCAAAGTCAGCAATTACTCCGTCTTTTAAAGGACGAATTGTTTCAATCATCTCCGGAGTCTTACCCACCATTTTCTTCGCTTTACTACCAATGGCTAAAATTTCTTTGGTCTTTTTTTGCCGGGCAACAACGGAAGGCTCCCGAATCATTACCCCTTTATCCCGGACCCAAATCATAGTATTAGAGGTGCCGAGATCGATACCAATATCATGAGAAACAAGGCTAAAAAGCTGGTCAATAATCATTGAAAAAACCCTCCAGTTGGAGCAGGTTGCTAGCCGAAGTATAACATGAATAAACTACTATTGGCTAACGCCCATAGTATCCTCAGGCTTGCGCCTTCGGCGAGTTTGTTTTCTCCCGCTTCATCCCCGGACTTACATCCGAGGTATTCGCGGTACGAAAATAAAAGTCCCTTCCAACCTCTTGTCCTTAAGCGCATCTTTTGCTAAACTCAAGCTGTGAAAGTTTCCCGAATCTGCGATAAAATCATTGAGCTTGGCTTTTACCTTCTTTTCTTTCTTGTACCCTTAATTCTCACCCCTTGGAACTACGAACTTTTTGAATTTAATAAGATGATGCTTACCTACTTCCTCACCACGGTTATTGTTTCTGCCTGGCTAATTAGGATGATTGTCGAAAGGCGCCTTATTTTCCGTCGTACTATTCTTGACATTCCCCTAATCCTTTTCCTTGGCTCGCAAATTATTTCCACTATTTATAGTATCGACCGTCACACTTCTTTCTGGGGCTATTACAGCCGCTTTAATGGAGGTCTCTTATCTCTTATCTCTTATCTCTTATTGTATTGGGCTTATGTTTCCAACATGGACAAAGAAAAAACACTATACACTATGCGCTATGCGCTATATGCTACGACATTAGTCGCCGCTTATGGCATTGCTGAACATTTTGGCATCGACGCTAAATTTTGGGTTCAAAAAGTTCAAGAAAGAGTTTTTTCTACTTTGGGTCAGCCTAATTGGCTCGCTGCTTGGTTAGTGGCTTTAATTCCGTTGACCTGGGCTCTTGCTTATTCTGAGAAAGAAAAACTTTTTAAGAAAAGGCTCCTGTCTTTTCTTGGTTATAGTTTATTAACGATTTTTTACCTTTGCTTACTCTACACCAAATCTCGCTCAGGCTTATTCGGTCTGGCAATAGCTTATGCTGCTTTTTGGGGGCTAATTGGCTTGATTAATCTTAAGCGATTGAAAAAGCTAATCAAGCCGTTTGTTATTATCAACCTCATTCTCATTATTATCACTGCTTTTGTTGGCACTCCCTGGACACCTCAAGCTGGTCAGTTAATTAATAAGTTTCGACCCCAGCCCACCCCAGAACCAGAAGAAGCCATTATTTCTGCTGAGCCAGAAATAGTTCCTTTTGTCAGTGAGTCTAGTGATATTCGGAAAATTGTTTGGCAAGGAGCAATTGAAGTTTGGAAACACTACCCAATTTTCGGAACAGGAGTAGAAACTTTTGCCTATTCTTATTATTGGCATCGCCCTCGCGCTCATAATGATGTTTCTGAATGGGATTTGCTTTACAACAAGGCTCATAATGAATACCTGACGATTTTGGCGAATACAGGTTTAGTTGGTTTGATTACTTATTTAGGCTTGATTGGGGTTTTTTTAATCTGGGTTTTCAAGCAAGTAATTACCAAAAAATCAGTTTTGGCCATTGCCCTTCTTGCCGGCTACACCAGTATTCTTATTACCAACTTATTTGGCTTTTCTGTTGTTGTTGTTAATCTGCTTTTCTTTCTTATACCTGCCATAGCAGTGATTCTGATGGAGAAAGAAAAAATAGAAAAAGCAAAATCAATGGAAATAAAAACTAAACAAAGAATAGCAATTATCACTATCCTTATTTTTGCTATTTCTACCATTATTTACCTCGCTAAATTCTGGTATGCTGATACTCGTTTTGCTGTTGCAGAAAAACTTAATGACTCTGCTTGGTATGAAAGAGGTTATAATGAACTTCAAACCGCCATTAGTCTTCATCCAGGCGAGCCCTATTATCGGAGAGAGATGTCACTTGCTTTGGCAGGCTTAGCTAAATTAGCTGATGAGGCGAATGATGCCAGTCTTTCCGCCCAATTGGCAAAGATGGCAATTGACGAATCAGACCTAGCCCTCAAAATTAGCCCTTATCACCTCAATTTCTGGAAAGAGCGAGCGAAAATGTTTATTGCTCTTACTGAGGTTGATTCTCGATATCAACAAAATGCTCTTGACAC
>JAHIFH010000059.1 GCA_018900995.1 Patescibacteria group bacterium
GACATTGATTTGGTGGCCAGCGGTGACTATCTTTATCTTGCTTGGGAACAAGGTAGTAGTTGCTTTGTCCAAAAATACGATAATAATACTTTGCTGGAAGAATGGGAAAGTCCGCTTGAGATTAGCAACGGTTACGGTTACCTAAGTATTGCGGCTGAACCAGGAGGTAATTTTTACCTTCTTTCCCATAAGAGCGAGGATGCCGGCGATCTTGAAGTACGAAAATATGATGGTCATAAAAATTATTTATGGGGCCCAACAACCCTTAACGGCAATTTTTATAAGGCTTCTCTTTATTTTAACGCCGGCCACCTTTATGCTGCTTTTAGGGATTTTTCAGGCCCGCAACCATTAAATTGGATCCAAAGATTTGACACCAGTAATGGAAATAAGCTTTTCAGGGATCCGGGTTTGTTGTTAGTATCTCCTGCAGGGGCTGAAGCGTATCTCAACGCCAACGGACCGCTGGTAACGGTTGATGATAATGGAAACGGCATTGCCACTTACGTCGAATGGGGCGAGCCTCATTATTTTGTTGAAGTTACTAAAGTACCTCCGGATGCAGTTTCGGAAGACGACTTTATTTTTCAAGTCAGCCCTCCCGATGTAGACTGGCGTTACATTTCTCCGGGAAGAGGGCAGTCAACGACGGTTGCTTCAACTACCGCAAATATTATTAGTGCTAGTTTGAGTACTAACCAAGCTCTAAATGGAGGCAGTATTGTTTATTCCCTTTCAGCCAATAATGGGAATAACTGGGAAGGTCCTGTTTCACCGGGAACAGACTGGATATTTGAATACCCCGGCCAATCACTTAAATGGCGGGCCGACTTGGCTACTCCTGATACAACCAAAACTCCCTGGGTTGACGATCTCACTATTTGCTACTCAACCACTCTGCCAACTCCCACACCGACACCCACTCCTGAACTCACTCCTACCCCAACTCCGAGCATCACTCCATCGCCTTCAGCTACACCCACACCAACAACTACTCTCACTCCAACCTCAACCCCTACGGCAACGCCCACCGCAATCCCGACCGTGACTCCCACTCCCACTCCTTCTCCCACACCAGGTCCTTCTCCCACGCCTTCTCCTTCTCCCACGCCAGGTCCGACCGTGACGCCGACTCCTACTCCTACACCGACTCCTGTTTTAGAATGTAAAAACCTCAAAGCTTATGATGAAGATTGGCAAGAGATTACTGATCTTTCTACTATTACTGTTGGTGATACGGTATACTTTGTAGTTGAAGGTCTTTGTGGTGAGTCTCTGGGAATTACCAAGGCAAAATTCAGAATCACTATCAATGACAATCAAGGCAACTGGCAGGAGATAACAACCCAAAAGGATGAAAATTTCTATCTTGAATATGAAATTACTACTGGTGGCTCTTACAAAGTAGAAGCCATGGTTCATAACCCGGCTCTTGGTTGGAGGTGAAAGTGTGGTATAATGTTCCAACTTTAAATGAATGAGCTTGGTCCCTTTCACCAGCTCGCTCTAATCTACCATACAGACTTGGTAGGATTTTGGGGTGAGGCGGATGTAAAATGGCTCACCGCTAAAGCCAAAATCAACGAGCTAATTAAGATCATTTCCAGAAAATATCGGATCGAAAGGTTCGTTTTTAAAAAAGAAAACAAAGAAGAATTTAAAAAAGCGATGGAGCGGGCCCTCAAGCAGGGTTATTGGCCGGGCCTAAGAAGTTGTTATTTTTATCAACCTCTGGGGAAAGCTCCCTGGATCATGGCACTCAAATCAAGGCGGGCAATCCGCCTTTTTTTTAAAAAAAGAAAAAAAAATCAAAGAAAGCTCTGGTTAGGCACTCCGGCTCATTATGATGAGTGGTTAGCTGACCCAGGGTTAAAAGAAGTGGTGGTCATGTTCAATCCCGAGAGGCTTTCTCCCCAGTTTGCCAAAGAACACTTTGTGGCCCGAATTGAAATTTTTGAAAACAATTTAAGGATCAAGATGAAACTTAATACTGACCAACTAAGAGAGATAGAAGGCAGTGCCGAAAGAGGAGATTTAATTATCCTTAAAATGCGGCCGAGAGATACTTTTCGTTTTGAAAAAGGCCCAGTCATTGCTTCATTTGGCCGCCAATATTTAAAAAGGGGCGTCCGTCTACCAGAAAAAAAGACAATCGAGATGTTCAACGGTGCGTTTGGTGAATTCAAAGCGAAAAATTCCCAATACAAAAAACTGGTCAAT
Source organism: Patescibacteria group bacterium (assembly GCA_018900995.1). Lineage (GTDB taxonomy): Bacteria > Patescibacteriota > Microgenomatia > PFEM01 > JAHIFH01 > JAHIFH01. The sequence goes on from JAHIFH010000059.1 coordinate 2,221, forward strand.
CCCTACGCTTTAAGCCTAGCCTCTCAAGTGACAAAAATTGTTTTCAACGATTGGTGCGGC
>JAHIFH010000060.1 GCA_018900995.1 Patescibacteria group bacterium
AACATAGCTCCCACCTACCACATAAAGATACGCATAAGAATACGTATAATAGTCGGGGGCCTTATAAGAACAAAGATATCTTATCCTTACGGTGTAGTCGGTACCGTCAGTTAGGGTAACGGCGGTTCGTTGTTTCTCGTAAACCAGCCCTCTAAAAACGGCCTCGAAATAAACAGTTGCTCCTGTATAACTTCCGGCCGTCCATCGAACGATACCTAAACTATTGTCCGTTGGTTCATAGGAATTGCTTGCTGTTGAATATTCCTGATCAATAATATTTATCTGCTGCTCGATTTTTGGTTGAGTCTGGGCAAGAACGGGTCTTCCTGGGGCAAAGAAAGCAAGATAATTAAGAAGTAGCACTCCTACCATAAGAATTGCTAAAACGCCTTTTGAGGTCCATTTCCAGCGTTCCCGTCGCCTGAGTTGAAAATTGTTGAATTGATTATTAGCGGTGGCTAAAGCCACATACGGATTAGCGCTGATTAAAGAACTGATTGACGCTGATACTGCTGCTACAGCCGGCACTGGACGCCTACCCGGAAGTATTCCCGAAATCCAGCGGTAAAATCTTCCTCGGGTAAAGATATCAGTAATCAAGCCTGTTTTTGGAGTTCTAAACCAGGGACCTTCTTCTTTTTCCAAAAATCCTTTAACACTAGCATAAGCCTGGAAAGGGACCAGTAGATAAGAAAGGGCAACAAAAGAAAAAATTCCCAGATAATCCTTTTCTTCTGCTTCTTCCAAAAATAAGCCAACCGCATTAACTAAGGGTAGAGAAAAGAAGTTAGTTAAGACTAAAGACCACCCCCAAAGACTAGTCCAAAAGGGAAGTCTTGCTCGAAAAACAGTCTCCGCTAAAAGCCAAGAAAAAGTGCCTATGAGAAAGAAAAAAGCTTGAAGATAATATGGAGAAAGATAAAGGAGCTCGAGTTTTTCTGTCAGACTCATCTTTGGACTGCTAAGAAGCCTAAGAAACATCCTTTTGACACAATAAGAATGACCTTCAGCCCATCTCATCCTCTGCCGGATTAATCTTTTAAGGGTAGAGGCACACTCAGCCGGAGCCTGGACATAGGGAGTGTAAACTACCTTGTATCCTTGTTCATAAAGTTTAAGAGTTAGTTCAAAATCTTCAGTAATGCTTGTTCCCCAACCAAATTTTTTCAAAATATCGGCTCTGATGGCATAAACCGAACCATGAATAAGCTTCATCGCTCCTAAAATCTCTTGCCCCGGTCTTTCAATCACATAGGAGCCTGCATATTCGGTCCTTACTCCTCTGGTAATCCAGTTTTCGGATTTGTTCAAAACGTGCCATTGATAGCCAGCCACGCAGGCAACATTACTCTTGGTGTAGTCTTCAGAATTATTGTTATTTACCTTGAAGTACTTAACAAAAAGCTCCAAAGTATCCAGATATGGAATGAAATCAGCATCAAAAACGACAATAAACTCGGTTTTGGGGTCCATCGCCTTAAGAGCATAAGCAAGAGCACCGCCTTTAAAGCCTTCTCGGGTCAGTCGGTGAAGAACTTTAATTTTGGGGCCATTTTGATGATTTTTGTTGTACCTCTTGGCAAATTTATTAACTATCTCTATCGTCTCATCAGTCGAATCATCACAAACAACAATCTCAAAGTTCGGATAATCCATCGCCGTACAGGCTTTGAGAATTCTTTCTGCCACCTTTTTCTCGTTGTAAAAAGGCAGATGGATAGAAACAAAGGGATATCTCTTGAGCTTGATATGTTCGAGAGATGGTTGGAGACCGCCAGCAGGAACTACTTCTCTCCTTCCCTCACCATTCCCATTTCCCAAGCCAAAGATTCTTGCCAGCCATCCTGAGGACATTCGGCTGAGCTCAGTCGAAGCCCTTGTCGAAGGATCATTTCTCTGATTGTTATTCAATCTCCCATTTAGACTGACGGCAAAACCCCCTCCTTCTTCTAATGGTTGACGGGAGAAAGATAAAACAATGGCTAAAGTAAGATAGTATTTCATTGAATAGGCAAAGAAAAGAGAGCCTACTCCAAGAGCAATAGTGGCAAAGAAAAGTCCGATTTTTGCCCCCGGAGTGGGAGCCTGAGAAAGCATTCGCAACCAATATATAAAGATAGTAGAGAAAGCAATTGAGGATAAGAAGCTGAAAATAAAAGGACGAGCTAGAGGGGCAATTTTTTCTCTTGTAGGAGGCGGAATAGCAGAAATAGCTGGAATGCGTCCAAGAATCGGCTTGAGCCGATCCAGCACTCCTGGTACAGGGATGGTAACCGGCTGGTAAGCCTGAGCATAAGCTAATCGCTTCTCATAAGTATTAAGGTTGAGTTTTTGGAAAACATTTTGAACTCCATGATTGCCTACTTCTGCCAAAATTTGCGCAACTTTGTGTGTTGAGTATTTTGGGTGTTGGTGAACAACTGTCAGGATTCTTTCCTGGGTTTCTTCAGAAATTGCCCGAGGATGGCCAAAGCCCTTAATATAGTTATCTTCCATCGCCTGGAGTAAAACCGCCTCTTTTTCTCTTGCCTCTTGGTATCGAGCTAGCCATTTATAAAATGTCTTTCGGGAAATATGGTATTTTTGACAAACTTGAGAAACCGGTTCTTCCCCAATCACTACCTCTTCGACTACTCTTTTTCTTGCTTCTGGAGTTAAACGCAATGGTTTTGGTTGATAAATCTTCTCAATTCTGGCAAATGTCTGATATAAACTGCTAAACTCTTCCCTTTTTTCTTTAGTCTCTAAATTAAGATCTTCTAAAAGGCTATAAACGGCATGATTGGAGATTCTTTGCTTATGTTTACCTAAGATTGCGGATATTTTTCGGCTTCCCCAAGAGGGATGAGAAACGATAATAGAGATAACTCTATCTTCAAATTTATATCTTTTATTTTTAGGATG
>JAHIFH010000068.1 GCA_018900995.1 Patescibacteria group bacterium
AACATTGCCTCTACAAATATAGATAAAGCTAAATTTTTTTCTTTTTCAGGAAATCCGCTTTCAGTAATTAGCTTAGTGGCTAAAAAGTAGCCCACATCACCCAAAGATAAAGCCTGAGAAATTCCATAGTGATCTCCACCAAAGGTTTTATATAAAGTTTGTTTCCCTCTCCTTAGGGGTGATAAATCCACAATATCATCATGAGCCAAAATAGAAGTTTGAAAAATTTCAAAAGCTGCTGCCGGTTTTAAAATTTCTCTGGTATTTTTTCCTCCGGCCAACTCATATCCCAGTTTTACCAAAGTTCCGCGAAGCCTTTTTCCTCCTTCATTTGCCCGGATAAAGACATTGTTCAACTCTACCAGTTTAGGGCTTACAGATTCTACTTCCCTGTTCCACTTTAATAAAACTATTCTTAGTTCTTTCTCAATTTCTTCAGCACTGCTTTTTAAATAATTTTTAAAGTCCATTTGTGGTAAATTTAACATCTATTCTGGTACAATTCAAGCTGATGAAACAACAATTACTCCTTATCAAGTTGGGGGGTAGCATTATTACCGACAAAAACAAATCTCTACCAACACTGAAAACCTCTATTATCAAACGAATATCTCAACAACTTAAAAATATATATCAATCGGGCAAATATCAAATTATTCTTATCCATGGTGCTGGATCATACGGTCATCCTTTGGCAAAAAAATATAATTTACATCTTGGTATGAAAACTCGTGAACAAAAATGTGGTTTTTGTTTAACTGATCATAGTATGTTAAGGCTTAATTCAATTATTATGGATTACCTGCTCCAAGCATCCATCCCGGCAGTAAGTTTACCCCCACGAAGTTTTATTACACAATCTGGTGGAAAATTACAAGATTTTAATTATCACTTAATCAAGTCTTATTTGGCCCAAAATCAAATCCCAGTTCTTTTTGGAGATGTTGTTTTAGATAATAAATGGGGTTGTTCTATCATATCCGGAGATACTATTGTTTCTTACTTGGCAAAAAATCTCAAAGCAGACCTGGTAATATTCTTATCTGATGTTGATGGTATTTTTGACAGTGATCCCAAGAAGAATCCTAAGGCAAAATTGATTCCTGAAGTCACAGATAAAAATCTGAAACAAGTACTCCAAGGCCTTACTACCAATAATCAAAATGATGTTACAGGTGAAATGCAAGGGAAAATTATGGCTATTAAAAACAACTTAGCTCATATCCCTGTTTATATTATTAATGGCTTAAAAGCTGAAAATTTGGCAAAAACTGTGGAGCAAGTCCAAGTTGGAACAAAACTTCTCTTTCGCTGAAGCCCGCTTCTATTAAATTAAAGACTACGTGGGGAATTTGATGACGCAACTGATGAAAAGATATAACTGGTGGCTGAAAGTTTTCTGGATCTTTTAAATAATCTAGGCAACTCACTACACATTCATATGCACCGGGTCTAAATCGTAAGCTTCCTGTTGGTTCATTTAAAATATCTACAAATGAAACCCACTCCAGATTTGATACTTCTTGATTATGAGATCCCAAAAAAATAGAGTTATGACTGGGAATCTCATATAAATATAGATGTACCAAAACTCCAGGAGCCAATTCGCAAGTGCAGAGTTTAGTCTTAAGTAGTAACGATAGTGGGAGAAACCTTATTTCTTCTTCAAATAACCTCTCCAGAGTCTGTTCATAAGTTTCACCCCACTCTGCAGTTTCCATTGGAAGTGATTGCATACCTCTTAATTTATTTGTACTTCTTTTAGTGTGACCCTCAGTAATAGTCGCAAAACTTTCGTAAGAACTTTCAGGTGAAATAATTAAAGCCCCAACACCAGTTAGAGGTCTTTCTATCATGTTTATCTTCCTAATCTCCTTTCATATCCTACAAATTGTTGAATAGAAGACAGAAGTCTTTCCGGGGTTAAATTTGGAAATAAATCCGGCAAAAACATCCAACCAGCATAAGCAGTCTGAAGTGGCATAAAACCACTGGTATGAGCGACTTCATCCTCTCTCACCCCTGTTCTAATGACTAAATCAGGATTGGGTTGCCCGGCTGTATCTAAAAAATCCAAAAGCAACCTGGGATCATTCCGTAACCTGGCAAAATCAAACTCTCCTCTCTGATTTTTTCCTCCCATCTTTATCATTGCCCTACCAATTTCATCTAAACCTCCATAGTCCATGGCCAAATTTAAATGATAGCGATTAAAACTCTCTGTAAAGTTCTCTAATACAGAAATTTTTGCGCGCAACATGGCGGGTAGACGGTCGGATCGACCAAAATATTTAAATCTAACTTCGTTTTCAGCTAGTTCCTCTTTAAATTTATCAGCTGACAAACGTTCTCTGGCCAGTCTCATCACAAAATTAATTTGTCTTTTGTCTCTTTCCCAATTTTCTGTTGACCAAACCCAAAAAGTTAAAGTATTAATACCCCAATACCTTCCAGCCTGAGCAATTCCTAAAATTGTCTCCACTCCTGCTTGATGCCCTAAAAAATCCGGCAAACCTCTTTCTCTGGCTGCCCGCCGATTTCCGTCACAAATAATTGCCAGGTGTCTAAGCTTTTGGGGATCAATCTCAAATAAAGGAATCTGAGTCCATTTATCTTGAATCTCTGTCACCCATTTATCAATTTCTACACCTAACATATAGGCCTATTATACAAATCCTATCTTAAAAATCCAGTTTTTTGAAGAATCTTTATTGCCTCCTTGGCCCAAGGAGTATAATTTTGTGGATTTTGGGAAATATCTTTTAAAAATTCCCCTTTATCCACCCACTTATATTGATAACCAATTTCTGAGTTCAAACTTAATTTCCCATTGTATTCCCCAATTAATAAGTAGCAGTATTCATTTTCACAAAGCCCATTTTTATACTTGCTAAAATGAGTATCATCGGTCTCCCGCCCTCTGATCCTCTTTTGCTTGTTATCTCTCGCAAAATAATTAAAAGCTCCTAAATTTTGCAGATTTACTTTTTGAGTTATCCCATATTCTCTTTTTAAACATCTCAAAGCTGCCTCTTTAAAAGTTTCATCAACCCCATTTTTAAGATGCAGGGGGTGAGTGGCTCCTGTTAAATCCCAGAGATTATCAAAAATCTGATGTTTTCTTTTTTGCAGTAAAACTTCGCCCTTACTGTTAAAAAGAAGAACAGCAATAGCCAGATGGGTTGTTCCCCTGCCTTGATGGGCTTTTATTTTTGGAACATACCGACCGGAAAATTTCCCATCCTTTGTGCAGGCTAAAATAATTTGTTCTTCCATTAGGATTTTATGAGATCCTCAATAACTGCCCGCAGTTCATTCTCTTCTAAACTTAAATCCTGCTGTCCCTCATAACCATTACCTACCCTGAAGTACTTGCATCCAAAAACAAAAGTGGGAATTGAATTTCTTGGATTAAATTCGCTATAAACAACCATATCATTATCAGGAATCTTTGTTTCTTTTTCGGCAGTTAAAACATCATCGTTTGTATCCAGCTCCCAATGATAAGCCTTGATTTTACCGGTGCTGATATATTCTTTAACAACTTTATCAAAAGTTTCAGCGATCCATTGACAGTGCGGGCATGAAGTAGTAGAAAAAAGATAAATAACCGGCTTTCCATTATCAGCGCATATTTGAGCATCTTTCTTTTCCAAAAAAGTCTTAATGCCGGACGCTTTTGGGGTTACAAACGGTGGTCCTTGGGGAGTTTGAGTTGGAGCAACAGCAGAAGGGGTGGGATTAATCACAACATCGGTTTTTGCTCCTTTGATAAAAGGCAAAGGAATTGTTCCCCCGGCAATTAAAACAGCCAGGGCAATAATAACAGAACCAACTAAGATGGCGGCAGAGGGCGATATTCCTTTACAATATTTTTTAAAATCCATATTTTGCTAGTTTAGTGTGAGCCAGTCAAACTGTCAATGCTTTGTAAAATCAGCCCCATTAATTATACTTATTCTGGGCTTTTTCCAGACCTTCTTTTAAAAGTAATTCCATGGCTTCTACCACTTCTTTAATCATCCTTCTCACCCTTGATCTCTCAGAAGGCATAAACTTTTTCAGGACAAAACGATCAACATCAACAGCCTGCCCTCCTCTTTCACTGCTTTGCAGACTCGGGGTAGCAATACCCAACTTTACCCTAATAAATTCGTCACCTTCCAAAGATTTAATAATTGATTCTACTCCGTGATGGCCTGCCCCAGACCCTCCTTGTCTTATTTTAATTTTTCCTAAATTCAAGTCCAAATCATCATGAATAATGATTAAATCAGAAAGGGGAATTTTATAAAAATCCACTAGCAATTTAACAGCCAACCCAGAATTATTCATATAGGTTGCTGGTAAAGCCAGCAACAGTTTTGAGTTAGTAGTTGGTAGTTTGTTGATTTCAAGAATTTCACTTTTAAATTTCTTATCCATGAACCATGCCGCCCTTGGCGAGCCTCGCCCCTGGCGGGAACTATGAACCAATAACTTGTGCGCCAGCGCATCCACCACTTCAAATCCCAGGTTATGCCGGCTGTTTTGGTATTTTTTCCCGGGATTACCGAGTCCTACAATTAATTTCATATACTAAAAATGTTTAAAAAAGATTTAATTGCTCTTTTTGTTTAATATTTTCTTGTTCATCATTCCAAATCTTAATTACTCCATAAGTTCCATCATACCCTGGCTCAATATGCAGCTTGCCCTCTCTCACCCTCTCTATTCCTTCTACTACTCTTTCTCCTGCAACTTTTTTAATTTCCTCAAGTGGTGTTTTGGTTAAAATCAAAAGCTCGCTGCCTAAACTTTGAATAAGTTTATCATATTCTGCCTTCACTTTTTGCGATAAAGGAGTAGAATGCATTGCTTCGGCAACGATTTTTCCAAGACCAACCAGCATTCTAAACCCAGCTCTTTTGGGAAAAGTTTGCGATACAAGTTTACCACCTTCAGTTCCAAGTTTTAAATCTTCCATTGTCCTTGTCGCCAGCTCCTCCACTCTTTCCATAACCCCAATTGTCAATTTCCTGCCGCATTTGGGACAAATTTCACCTTTTTCTTTCAAATCCTTTGGAGAATAAACAACACCGCAATTTCTGTGCCCTGAAAAATGGTATTTTCCTTCTTCCGGGAAAAATTCAATCGTCCCGACTATATTTTGATTTTTCAAATCTTCCAGGATTTCTTTATATCCCATCTCACCGCTAAAGATTGTGGCTTCTCGACCCAAATTTGGCAGAGAGAGAGCATCAGAACAGGAAATGATTGATTTTTGGTCCAAATCAGCTATTCTCCAATTCATCTGAGGATCAGAAGAAAGACCGGTTTCCACAGCTAAAATTTGGTCTGAATATTCTCCAAAACAGTCTGAAAATTTATCATAGCCTGACATAGAGCCAAAAAGGGAAAACCATGGAGTCCAGATATGGGCCGGAATAATAATGGCAGAAGGTTCTACTCCAAAAACAATTTCACAAATGGTTTGGGCTGAAAACCCGGTAATAGGCCTGCCGTCTGAGGCTATATTTATTTTTCTTTTCACCAGCTCTTGAGTTAATTTTGCTACTGCCTCCAAAGAAGGAAGAAAAATTAAGATGTGAATCCTTCTTGTTTTGCCCTGATCCGAATAAATACAAGAGATTTCGTTGGTGAGTAAAAACTTTACTCCATCATATTCAAAAATACCGTTCTCGCAACCTTTTAAAGTATGTTTCAGTTCTGCTTGCCATAAAGGATGTAAAAAATCGCCTGTCCCTAAAAGATCAATACCTTTAACTTTAGCCCATTTGGCCAAA
>JAHIFH010000061.1 GCA_018900995.1 Patescibacteria group bacterium
AAGGAGATGTTCATACGGGGGGAAGTATCTCCGTCCCGGTTCCTGATGGTGAATATTTCTGTGAGAAAGGTGATGGAGGAACGCCGGGAGTGGTTTCTTACCAAACAGGCACTCCTGACTTTAGCTCAGGCAGTGTTTCCGAAACCGACTGGCTGGCTAATACCAGCTTTTCAAGGAAGAAATACGAATATTTCCGGCAACTTTTGGGTATTTCTCCTGATGACGAGGATAGTTTTGATAGCTTTGCTGATATTGGTGATGATATTGTCTATTATTCTTCTAATGGAGTTGATATTAACACTGGAGCTGGGAGCTTCCCAGCAGGTAAAAAAGCAGCCATCTTGGTCAATGGCAACGTTAATATTAATGATAATATCTCTGTTCCAGATGGCAGCTTCTTAGCTTTTATTGCCTTGGGAAATATTGAAGTGGCCGACTCAGTTTCCCAAATTAATGGTGTCTATATCACTGATAGCAAATTTGAAGCCGGTACCAACGAGACAACCGCCTTAGAATGTTATGGCACATTTATTGCCAATTCTTTTGAAATGGAAGGAAGAGATCTAGGCGAGACTAATGAAACAACTCCAGGAGTGAAATTTATCTACCGTCCCGACCTTTGGCTTAATGCACCTAAAGAGCTTCTCATTCCTTCTTACACCTGGCAAGAGCTAGCTCCGTGAGAGAAAGTTTATGATAAAATAAAATCTGCGGTGTTTCGAAGAACTTTTCCCAAAGTTAAATTTCGCCTTAATAAGGCCTTGGATAAGGAAATTTGTTTTGCCTTTCTAAAACACAAAAAAGGTGGATTGGATTTTGGCAGGGGTATAATTAAAGTCCATCCCTCACTGACCTCGGTCAAAAAGTTCCCTGTTGACAAACAAAAACAAGCCATTGAACAATACACAGATCAGTTCTATCGGGTTCACCAAAATCAGCTTAGAAAAGCCAAACAAAACTTTCAAAAAGAGTGGGATAAAAAGGCGGCTGATTTTTTTAAAGAAGTAGATAAGATTTTTGATCGCCATCCCTGGCCAAAGGGTCCCTATTTTGGCTATATTTCTATTTTCCCTTGTGGACCTCGTTTCCTTGAAGAAAAATCTTTTCAAGTTTTCTATCTTCGTCATCCCCGAGTTCGACCAGTGTCTCACGAGATCCTTCATTTTCTCTTCTATGACTATATAGAAAAGAGTTTCCCCGAAGAAGATTCTTCTTCTGAAGCTATTTGGATTCTCTCAGAAATCACCAATTCTCTTGTTTTAGACAGTCCTCAGTTTAGAAAAATCATCGGTGTTCTTCATCTGCATGCCTATCCTGCTCAAAAAAGATTATTGTCTCGCCTGAAACCGCTATGGCAAAGGGACAACCTTCGTTCTTTTCTTAAGAAAAGCCTTCCTCTGGTTAAAACCCGTTGACAAATCCTATAGTTTATGGTATCTTATTAACAATATGGTTCTTTGAAAGAACTGCTTACTCTCCAGAGGCGGAGAGGTTTCTCTTAAAAGCAGGAATAAAATCCTAGAAAGGAGAATTTAGGTGTCCCGGAAGGTCCGGGACCTGGTTAAGTTTGGCCTGAGGTCAACAGGTTGGGCTTAATCGGTCAGCCAGGGTTAATAACCCCTTTTCACCAAAAGAGGTGAAAGGTGGCTGGATCAGACAGGTCAGACAAGTCAGAGGATCGCGTCGGATATATCGACGCGGGTGGCCATGTGCATTCGACACCAGAAGGTGCAATCGAAGGCAGTCTGGCATTCGAAGCAGCTAGCGGAACTGGCTCTGGATGCAGTCAGAGTTCTGATAACGTAGACAGCGGCCAGGATAGCGACCAGGGCGACGGCGATTAGCTCCTCTGCATTGACCAAACTGAATATCTCTGGGAGGAGAAAAGGTGGGCCCCAACCCCTTTTGAAAGTGAAAACTTTACCTTTTCTCCGTTTTTTATTATCCTTGAATATAAATATAAATGGCTGCAGAAAAACGCTCAAAAGGCAAAATAACCTCTAAATATTTAAAGTCACTTTGTCAAAAATATATTCCTTTATATGAAAGTGAAAAGCTGGGATCAGATGAACTTATTGAATTAATAAAAAAAGCATCCCAAGATGCCCGCAAGAACTACAAAAAACTTCCCGAACCTAGAACCTGCAATCTTTCTACTTATGTTGCTTATTGGATTGAAGAGACAATCCTGAAAGATTTTGCTAAAAAAACTGTTAAGAAGATACATCTTGGTAATTCTTATAATACCGACGATTACTTTACCAAAACATTAGCAGCTTATTTTTCAACCTTGCCCCTTAAAAAACTTCAAAAGTTACGCCAAAAAATTCTTACCACTTTTCCATATACAAAACGTAGGGGAGTTCGGAGAAAGCACAAAGCAATGTTTGAAAAATTAGAGAAATCGTTTGTTCAGCTGGCGGTTGTTCGCAATAAACTTGCCCAAAAAAAAGGATATCGACAATATCCAAAATTAATTCTTGCTAAAGACCAGATTCCTATCTTAGTTTACCAGCGTTTTACTAAAAACCTAGATATAGTAATTAATCGTATTCACAAAAAATTGCCAAAATTATCTGATTTACCTCAATGGTTTTATTCTCCGCTTAATCTTCCCTGTTTCATCTGCCAACTACCCTTCCCCAGTCTGAGAATACCAGATGAAGTTATAGATATCGCTAAAAAAGAATATCCAATCTTAAAACGTTTTCAACATAAGGTATCAATTTACCTTGGTGATAAAACGCAAATACAGTATCGCAAAGAAACAGATACTTTTAAAATTGAGACCCCAAAAAATTATAATAAACGCCATCAGGCGATCGGACTAGTCCATGAGCTTGGTCATACAATTGCCATGCTTAAAGATTTTAAAAAAGGTAAAACCCCCCTACAGATAGGAAAATATGAAGCGGAAAAATTAGCCTCAGAGATTGAACTTAAATTACTAAAAAATTTATCACCAACCGCTTTCCGTGCTCGTCTTGGAGATATTCTGCTGATATTTCATCGGGTGCTATTTGAGCTTGCTGTTTACGCCAATCCAAAACAAGACCTCCCTAAGCTTTATGCTAAGATATTTAATCGTTGTCTTCCAAAGGCTGATCAACAAAGTAACAGGCTTTATCTTTTAGATGAGAATATTGTCTTAAAGCCACTTTCATCTTTGCCCCAGGCAATTGCCTATACAGAGCTTTTATTAAAAAAGACCCCTAAAGAGCCTCCTCAAAAATTGAATAAATAGCTGAGCTTAAGAGTATTCGCCCATTTTGGGTAAACTATGTGGCTACCATAGTTGAGCGTTTCGCTCCGGATACTCTTGTTTTCTTTTCTAACTTTTTAAGTACAACCCCAACCTTTGGTTTAATGCTCCTGACGCACTGCTAATTCCTTCTTACCACTTGGCAAGAGCTGGCTCCGTGAGAAAGCCACTAGTTTCCCAAAACCATATTTCCTTGCCTCGTTGTGTTATAATCTGGAAAAATATGAAGAGAAATCTTTTGTCTTTATCTAATAAGCTCGAGCTTGTCAATATAGAATGTTTTAAGGCGCTCTATGGGTGTAAATCTTTAAAATTAAAAGGTGCCTGGCTTCTTTTAAACGACACCTTACCTGAGACTTTCTGTAATTTAGCTGTGGCGATTCGCACCACCCAAAGAGATGCGCCACATTTATTAAGCTTGGTAGATAAGTATTTTGAGGGAAAGCCTACTAAGGTAGCCTTTCAGGTAACTCCTGCTACCACACCGAAAAATTTTGCTGAACTGCTTTTCGCTTATGGATTTAAGAAAGCCTACTCTGAGTCTTGGATGGTTCATAATAAAAAAATTACACACCCGAGGGTAAAAGAGGTAGAAATGATAAAGGTCCAAACAGCAGCCCAGATGCGAAAATTTATTGAACTTTTTAATAGTTTTGGGGGTAATCTGCCTAAATCGAAAAGAATGAACAAGTTTTATGAAGGCGTGCTTTGGAATTCGTTCAAGAAGAGACAGTCTCAGATAGAAGTTCGACACTATCTTGCTATTTTAAATCAGAAACCAGTTGGTTTTGGCTCCCTTGTTGTGGCCAAAAATTATATTTCGATCTATAATATTGGCGTCTTAAAACAAGTTAGAAATAGAGGAATAGGGAAGGTTTTAGTTAATAAATTAATAACCGATGCTAAAAAGCTAAAAGGCAAAGGAATTTTTTTGCAAACAACCGCCGGGTCCTTAGCTCAAAAATTCTTTAAGAAAATGGGATTTGATATTAGATTTACCGCGGATGTGTTTGAAAAAGCTTAAGTAAGGAAGACAATCTTCTTACACCTGGCAAGAGCTGACACCATAAGACGGTGTGATACAATGTTCTCATGAAAAACGGGTCTTTGAGAAAGGTTTTTCCATTATTTTTATTTCTCTTTCTTATTTCTCTTTTCCTGTTTTTGATTGATAATTTTGGTTGGCTGAAAGGAGTTAGGGGAGTAATTCAAAGACCTTTTTTAGTTTTGGAAAGACCGGTTTATTCAATATTTCAATACTCCAATTCTACAATTAAACAATTAACTGACCAAAGCCAGGGTCAGCAGATTATTGAACTTCAAACGCAACTTAGACAATTGGCTATTGACCAAAATCAGCTCACTACTTGCCTCGAAGAGAATGAGCATTTAAAAAAACTTTTGGGAGCCCCATTACCATCAAAATGGAAATTCAAAATGGCGAGAGTAGTAGGGGTAACGGAAAAAATGAGAATTGATTTGGGGTCCAGGGATGGAGTTAAAGAAGAAATGACAGTGGTGGCAGAAAATATTTATGTTGGTCAAGTGGTTTCAGTGGGAGAAAGGGATAGCCTTGTTCAGCTACCAAACGACCCCAATTCTAAAATTCCCGTGGCAGTCAAACAATCTGGTTTATCAGGAATTCATGCAAAAGGCTTGCTGATTGGTCAATTTGGAGGGAAATTAGTTTTGGATCGGGTTTTACAAGAAGAAGATATTCGTCAAGGCGATTTAGTGGTTACTTCTGGAGAAGAGGGTTATTTACCTGATTTAGTCATTGGTCAAATCAAAGAGGTCTTGTCTGGTACAGCAGAAATTTATCAACAAGCAATTATTTTGCCTTTGATTGATTATTCATCATTGAGATTTGTTTTTTTGGTGATTTCATGAAGCCATATTTAATTCTTATTCCTATTTTTTTCTTAGCTCTATTACAAGGAGCTTTTCTCAAGCTTAATTTGGTTTTATTAATAGTCCTTTTTTGGGCGGCTTTTCGACCGCCAAAAGAGGTTATTTTGGTCGCCTTTGTTTCAGGGCTTTTACTCGATTTAGCCAAAGGAATGCCCCTAGGTCTTTCTAGCCTTTTATTGCTTATTGCTTGTTACTTATTACTTCTCTATCGGCGCCGTTTTGATTCCCTTCACCCGGTTTTTTTGCCAATCTCTGTGTTCCTAATATCTAATATCTATTATCTAATATTTAATTCTTATTGGTATTGGTTAGAAAGCCTTATTTTAGCTTTGCTTGCTTTAGGAATGAGATATCTGTTAGTCTTTTTTATTGGTAGAGTAGATCGAGGACAGATTAAACTTCAATGAGTAGTTTTTCCGCTAAAAGAATTTTTCTTTTTTATGGTTTTTTAATCATCAGTTTTTTGTTATTAATTGGGCGCTTGTTTGAATTGCAAATTATTTTAGGGGCTAAATATCGAGCCTTGGCTGAGGAAAACCGGATTAAAAAAGAAGTGATACCCGCTCCCAGGGGAATGATTTATGACCGTAATAACAAACCACTGATAAAAAATAAGCCGATTTATAGAATAGAGAGTGGGGAGTGCGGAGCGGGGAGTATGGAGTGCTTCAAGGAAATTACTCGTGACGAGGCTTTGAAAATCGAAGCCGCTGGTGGCAAAGAAGCAGAAAGACTGCGGATTGATGTTGGGCGGGATTATGTTTATGGGCGGGCTTTGGCGCATGTTTTGGGTTATTTGGGTGAGGCAAGCGAGGAAGAAGTTAAAAGCGGGCAGCGGGAACTGGGTGATTTAGTGGGACGGACAGGAATCGAAGAAGAATACGAAGAGATTTTGCAAGGGCAAGACGGAGGCGCGATTTATGAAATTGATACTTTGGGAAATCGGGTGCGGGAGATTGGCAAAGTTGAGACCGTGCCAGGTAGAGATTTATACCTCTCAATTGATGCCCAGCTCTCTAAAGTCGCTTATCAGGCTTTAGAAGGCAAACCAGGGGCTGTAATAGCTACTGAAGCCAAGACAGGGCAGGTTTTGGTCTTAGTTTCCTCGCCTGCTTTTGACCCTAATTACATTAGCCCTGAAGATTTGACTGATGAGAAGAAACCAATGTTTAACCGCGCCATTAGCGGTCAATATCCACCAGGGTCAACTTTTAAGGTGGTCACTGCTGTAGCCGGAGTCGAAGAAGGCAAAGTTGATGAAAACACGACTTACGAAGATGTGGGCTTTATTCAGATAGGGGAGTATATTTATAAAAATTGGTATTACAATCAATATGGACGGACTGAGGGGGAGATTGATTTAGTTCGCGCCATCAAACGCTCGACCGATACTTTCTTTTATAAAGTGGGAGAATGGGTGGGGGCAAATAAACTGGCGGAATGGGGACGGGCTTTTGGTCTGGGACAAGAAACAGGGATTGATTTATCAGGAGAAGTCGCTGGTCTAGTGCCAACGCCCAAATGGAAAGAAAAAACAATTGGCGAGAAATGGTTTTTGGGCAATACTTATCATTTTGCTATTGGACAAGCGGATTTATTAACAACGCCTTTGCAAGTCAATATGATGGCTAGTGTTATTGCTAATGAGGGAAAGCTTTGCCAACCAATGGTAATTCAAAGCACCTCGGACGGTGACTCGAAGGGGCTCCTCCGAGGTGAAGGTCAATGTCAGGACCTCAAATTAAAGCCAGAAACCTTGAGGATGATTAAAGAGGGGATGAAAGAAGCTTGTTCTACTGGGGGAACCGCTTTTCCTTTTTTTGAGTTTTCTCCTCAGGTTGGGTGCAAAACCGGAACAGCTGAGTTTGGCGACCTAGAAGGCAGAACCCACGCTTGGCTAACTGCCTTTGCTCCAGCTGATGACCCGGAAATCGTG
This sequence comes from Patescibacteria group bacterium, assembly GCA_018900995.1. Taxonomy (GTDB): domain Bacteria; phylum Patescibacteriota; class Microgenomatia; order PFEM01; family JAHIFH01; genus JAHIFH01. The sequence continues at coordinate 7,110 of JAHIFH010000061.1, forward strand.
GTGACAGCGCTAGTAGAAAAAGGTGGCGAAGGAGCTTATGTGGCAGCGCCAATTGTGAAAGAAGTAATGGAGGAGTGGTTTCATGGACGATGAAAAATTGTATTGGTTGGCTTTTTCGGCTTTTAACGGAGTTGGGCCCAAAAGGTTTGCTTTGTTAAAAAATTACTTTGGTTCAGCTAAAAAAGCTTGGGAAGCAAAAGAGAAGGAGTTGTTAGAAATAGGTTTGGGACCAAAATTGACTTCTGGGCTCCTTGAGTTTAGAAATGATTTTGACCCTTCTTCGTATTTTCTTCGTCTGCGTGAAAATGAAATAGAGTGCTATTTTCTAGACGATAATAATTACCCAGAAAACTTAAAAAAGATTGATAATCCACCCTTTATCTTATATGTGAAAGGGACTATCAGTCCTGAGGATGAATTGGCAATTGCCGTTGTTGGCACAAGGAAGATGACGGGCTATGGCGGTCAAGTAACAGAAAGTTTGGTAACTGAGCTTGTCAGTGCTGGTTTGACCATTGTTTCTGGTTTAGCTCGAGGAGTTGATTCCATGGCTCACAAAGCTGCTTTAAGAGCTGATGGGCGGACGAT
>JAHIFH010000062.1 GCA_018900995.1 Patescibacteria group bacterium
ATAATTGCCAGCTCAGTGGCAACGGCAGTGGCCGGTCCTGGTGATAAACCGGCGCGATAAAAGGCTTCAAGACCAATTGCATTGACCAAATAGCCAATAAAACCGACAACGGCGAATTTAATAAACTGAAGGGTTTTGGGATTTTGAAGGCGTAATTGGATAACCATTAAAAAGGTCTTAATAACATTACTAAAAGGCATTTTTGTTCCCCCTCTAGTTCGGACTCTGAAATGAATGGGGACCTCTGTTATCTTTGCTCCCATGTTTGCAATCTGATAAAGAATTTCTGTTTTGTAACAAAAGCCCTTAGAGATTTTGCTAAAGTCAATTTTATCCAATACTCCCTTAACTCGTGTCAGTTTCAAACCCGTAGTTGTATCTTTAATTTTATTAATGTTAGGGAAGAATAAAACAAATCGGGTAAAAAGACCGCCGTAAATAGTTAAAAATTTGCGATAAAAACTCCACTCTTTAGGAATTGTGCCGCCCTTAACAAAGCGAGAGCCAATCACATAATCATAGCCCTGATCAAACTTCTTTACCAATTCTGGAATATGTTTTGGATCGTGTTGAAAGTCAGCATCAAATTCGATAACCGCGTCAGCTTTCATCTTTTCCATCGCATATTTCATCCCCCTAATATAGGCTGCCCCTAATCCCTCTTTTTTGCCTAAAGAAAGCTCAATATTCTCATATTTTTTCATCTTCTTCCGAGCAATATCAACTGTTCCATCAGGCGAACGGTCATCAACTACCAAAATCCACATCTCGTGCTTTTTGATTTTTGGAAATATCTCCTTTTCCAAAACCTCAATCATCTTGTCAATATTCTCGCGCTCGTTGTAAGTAGGAATGATAACAACAATTTTCATCTACCTATTCCTTCATAAATAAAACCTAACTTTTCTAACCGCTTTCGATTATAAATATTTCTTCCATCAACTACAACTGGCGATTTCATTAATCTCTTGATTTTCTTAAAATCCAGTTGACGGTAATCTTTCCATTCAGTCACTAATAACAATGCTTCAGCTCCTTTAAGAGCCTGATAAGGATCGGCAAAGAATCTAACTCCAGACAAAATTTTCTTCGCCTCGGAAATTGCGACCGGGTCACAGGCACAGACTTTAGCTCCTCTCCTTTTAAGTCCCTTGATAACATAGATGGACCGCGCCTCGCGCATATCTGATGTTTCGGGCTTAAAGGCTAAACCTAAAACAACAATTTTTTTATTTCTTATTGATCCCCCACAAAGTCTGACTATCTTCTTTAGAAAATAATCAATCTGAACCTGATTAGCTTTTTGGATAGCTTTTAGGATTTCAAAATTGTAGTCTGCTTTTTTTGCCAATCTAATTAAAGCCGCTACATCCTTAGGAAAACAAGAACCGCCATAACCCAGTCCGGCACTAAGAAAGTCGGGCCCAATTCTTCCGTCCATTCCCATCCCTTCCATTACCTTATTAACATCGGCTCCAAATTTATCACAAAGAACGGAAATTGAATTAGCAAAAGAAATTTTAGTCGGCAAATAAGCATTAGAGGCATATTTAATTAGCTGAGCGCTGGCTGTATCACAAACTAACCGCTTTCCAGATATCTTCTGATGGAGTTTAAGTAATTTATCAGCAACTGATTTTCTTTTTATCCCAATAATCACTCTGTAAGGATTTAAGGTATCTTCAAGAGCCTTGCCTTCTCGCAAAAATTCAGGACAAGAAGCCAAATCAAATTTCACCTTTGTGTATTTCTTCATTATCTTTTCTATCTGCTTATTTATCCCGGGGGGCACCGTGCTTTTAATAACCACAATGGCTGGTTTTTTAAGATTTTTAGCAATTGAACGAGCAGCAGAAAAAAAATATTTTAACTCCACCTCTCCGTTTCTATTGGGGGTGCCAACGCAGATAAAAATAATTTCTGTCTGAGGAATTGCTTCTTTGTAGTTAGTGGTGAAAAAAAGCTTGGCGGTGTTTTTCTTAATTAGTCTCTCCAGTCCAGGTTCATAAAAGGGAATCTTTCCCTTTTTCAAATCTTTAATTTTTTTCTCATCAATGTCAACCAGCCAGACTTTATTTCCAAATTTAGCAAAAACAGTGGCGGTTACTAAACCAACATATCCAGCCCCAATAACGGCTAAATTCATAGGTTTAATATACCACAATCCTGTGTTAAAATTGAATTTGTATGAAAATTGATATCCTTACCCTCTTTCCAAAAATGTTCAAGGGTCCTTTTGATGAATCAATTGTTAAACGGGCCCAAGAAAAAAAATTGGTAGAAGTAAAAATCCATAATCTCAGAAAATGGGCAAAAGATAAGCATAAAACAGTTGACGACCGACCCTTTGGTGGCGGAGTAGGAATGGTTTTGATGATTGAGCCAATTTATAAAGCTTTGAAAGAACTACGCCAAAAAGACTCTAAAGTTATTCTCTTAACCCCTCAAGGAAAAGGCTTTAATCAAAAATTAGCCAAGAACTTTTCTAAAGAAAAACATATGATTTTTATTTGCGGACACTATGAAGGCGTGGATGAAAGAATTCGTGAACATTTAATTGACGAAGAGATTTCTATCGGTGATTACGTTCTGACAGGAGGAGAGCTGCCAGCAATGGTCGTTATCGATACCCTTGTTAGATTAATCCCCGGTGTTTTAGAAAAACCTGAGGCAATCAAAAACGAATCTTTTTCAACAAAGACCCTCGAATATCCGCAGTATACTCGCCCCGCTAACTTTAAAGGCTGGAAAGTACCAGAAACTCTTCTTTCTGGAAACCACAAAAAAATCGCCGCATGGCGAAAGAAAAAATCTCTTGAAAGGACTAAAAAACGAAGACCGGATTTGCTTTAATTTACCAACCCCCGCTCGCTCCACCGCCGCCTGAAGAACCACCGCCAAAACCACCAAAGCCGCCGCCACCGCCGCCTGAGAAACCGCCCCAACTACCCCAAAAACTAGTTGGTTTCTTGGCTTTCTTAAGTTTTTTGTAGTTTTTAGAGAGGATGTAATCTAACAGTAATCCAAATAAACCCAACCCAACTGCTAAAAGAACAAGAGAAATGATTGTTCCAATAATCAGTCCTAAAATGCCGCCCATCACTCCACCAATTACTCCCCCTGGCCAAAATCGTTTACTTCGAGCCAAAAATGAAGAGATATAAATCAAAATGATTCCACTAAAGATAATTAGAGGTAAAGCTAATGCTGCTTTTTCTTGAGCCGCTTCTGCCCCAGCTGGAGGTTCGCCCGAGTGAATGTATTCTTCAATCTGTTTCACTGCTAATTCAACTCCTTGATCATAATTTTCCTCTCTAAAAGCTGGTCTCATTTGCTCGCGAATAACTCTCCCCGCTCTGCCATCAGTAATCACTGGCTCTAAACCATAGCCAACCTCAATCCGAATCTCTCTGTCTTCCTTCGCAATCAAAACCAAAAGTCCATTGTCTTTTTCTTTTTTTCCAATCTTCCAGTCTTCAAATAAACGAACCGCATAATCTTCAATCGAATTACCTTCTAAAGAATTAATCGTCACTACCGCAATCTCAGCAGTGGTTTCATTCTCAAAATCATTTAATTCTTGTTCTAAAGATTGACGATAAGAAGAAGAAAGTATTTCCGCGAAGTCATTAACATGACCCGCTGGTTTGGGAAAATCCTGAGCCCAAGCAGGAAGAGTAACTAGGAAAATTCCTAGTAGAAGAAAGAGTAAAGCCTTAAAAATTCTCATCATTCAGGCGTGGTTGGACTTATTTCAACTTCTGGCGCTTGTTCAGCCCCTTCTGCGGCTTCGAAATAGGACCGCTCATTAAAACCAAAAGTTCCGGCAATTAAATTAGCCGGAAATTTCTTAATGGTTGTATTGTAATCTCGAACCAAATCATTAAAACGCCGTCTCTCAACCGCCACTCGATTTTCTGTTCCCGCCAATTCATCCATTAATTGAGAAACATTCTCCGCTGAACGCAATTCAGGATAGTTTTCAATAATCACTAATAAACGCCCTAAAGCAGACTCTACTTGAGTAGCCGCTTTAGTTTTTTCTTCAACAGTTGTCGCCCCAGAATATCTTGTCCTTGCTTCGGCAATCTGACCAAAAACTGCTTGTTCTTGGGTCATAATGCCTTCAACTGAACTAACTAAATTGGGAATTAAATCAAAGCGGCGTTGATATTGAGTTTCGACTTGCGCCCACTGATTATCAACTGCCTGAGTTTTGGTAACTAGATTATTGTAAAAACCAACTAAACTTAATGCTAAAAAAACAACAATGGCACCAATAATGAGCCAAGTTTTCTTCAAATTTTCTCACCCCCTTTCAGACGCGAAATTACGCTAAATTTTGGACGCGAAATTACGCTAAAACTTTCGTGTTCTTTTGTGTCAAAATTCTGCGGCGAATATCAACTCCTCCATCACAACCAAAATTTACCAAAAGTCCTAATTTATACTTCGTTGCCTTTAAATAATTGAACAGTTGTGTTTCAAAATAAGCAGGCATTTCGGGTAGAGCTTTAATCTCTAATAAGACCTTCTCGTCAACAACAAAGTCAGGTTTGTATACCCCGACTTCTTTATTTTTATATTTAATTTTCAAAGACGGTTCTCTTTTATATGTTATTTCTTGTTTAATTAGCTCTTCCTCTATTGCATTTTGATAAATCGATTCTTTAAAGCCAGGTCCAAGTGTTTTATAAACCTCAAAAAGTATCCCCTGTATCCTATAAACTAAATCCTTATAGAGCAGTTTCTTTGCCATTTCGCGTTTTTCGTGTCTAAGTGTGTTTATCCGCAACAACAAAAGCCCCGTAAGACTCGGGTTTAGTTTTCGCCACAAAACCGTTACCATTAACCATACCCACAACTTCTTTAATCATCTCTCGAGTCGGACCAAT
>JAHIFH010000063.1 GCA_018900995.1 Patescibacteria group bacterium
GCCCGTCTCGCCGCCAGGGCGGCTAGGCAAGCCGTTATTAGGAAAGGGGAGTTGTCTGGATTAGGGCTTCCTGGCAAACTCGCTGATTGTCAGGAAACTAATCCTAAAGGCTCTGAATTATTTTTAGTTGAGGGTGATTCTGCCGGCGGTTCAGCTAAACAGGGAAGAGACCGAGGTTTCCAGGCTATCTTACCCATCGGCGGGAAAATTCTTAATACCGAAAGAGCCCATTTGGATAAAATCATTAAATTTGAGGAGCTCAAAGATTTAATTATTGCCCTAGGAATGGGTATCGGCGAAACTCTTAACCCTAAAAAACTTCGCTATCACCGGATTATTATTATGTGCGACGCTGATGTTGACGGTCAGCATATTGTCACTCTTCTTTTGACTTTCTTCTATCGTCATTTGCAAGTAGTCATTGAAAAAGGTCATCTCTATATCGCCATGCCCCCTTTATACCGAATCCAGATTGGCAAAGAGTCCCTTTATGCTTATAATGAAGAAGGGAAAAAGGAGATTGTGGCAACTCGCAGTAGTAACAAAAAAAAGATTGGTATCCAGCGATATAAAGGTCTGGGGGAAATGAATCCAGATCAACTTTGGGAAACAACGATGAATCCGGTCCGAAGAATTCTGAAAAAAGTAATAGTTGAAGACGCTCATAAGGCGGATCAAGTATTTACGACTTTAATGGGATCGGAAGTCCCGCCTAGAAAGAGATTTATCCAAACATATGCGAGGACGGCTAATTTAGATGTATAAATAGTCCGAGTTTTTAGATTCAAAATGAAAAAACAAAACCAAAATCTATTTCACCTAGTTACTGCTGGGGATAATCCTCCTCAGGAAGTTAATTGTTTAGTGGAAATTCCTAAAGGAAGCACTAATAAGTATGAATATAACCACCATTCTGGTTATTTTCATTTAGACAGAGTCCTTTACGAGGCGGTGTTTTTCCCTTTTGAGTACGGAATTATCCCCCAAACTTGGAATGACAAAGATAAAGACCCTTTGGATATTCTTGTTTTGTCCAGTTTTTCAACTTTCCCGGGTTGCATTATCAGTTGCCGACCCATTGGCGTTATTCGCATCAATGACACGGGTGAGCAGGATGACAAAATTGCTGCTGTTCCTATCTATGACCCGCGTTTTTCCCAAGTGAAGCGGCTAAAGGATTTACCTCCTCATGCTAAAAAGGAAATCGAAAACTTCTGGGAAAATTATTCCGAGCTTCAGCCTGATAAAAAAATTAAGGTTGAAGGCTGGGGTGGGAAAAAAGCTGCTCACGAGCTGATTAAAGAAGCAGCCGCCAATTATCGAAAAAAATTCCCTAGGTGATGTCCAAAAAAATCGGTAAAGTTAAACCAGTTGAAATAACTGAGGAGATGCAGAAGTCCTATTTGGACTATGCCATGAGCGTCATTGTTGCTCGAGCTCTCCCTGACGTTCGCGATGGTTTAAAGCCAGTCCACCGCCGCATCCTTTTTACCATGTATGAAATGGGCTTAATCCACTCGGCAAAGTCTGTTAAATCTGCCAAGGTCGTGGGTGACTGCATGGGGAAATACCATCCTCACGGTGACTTAGCTATCTATGACACTTTAGTCCGCTTGGCTCAAGATTTCTCCATGCGCTATCCCTTAATTGATGGCCAAGGCAACTTTGGTTCAGTTGATGGTGATTCACCGGCAGCAATGCGCTATACCGAGGCGAAAATGAGTAAGATTTCCTCGGAAATGTTAGCAGACATTAATAAAGACACTGTTGATTTAACTGATAATTTCGATGGTTCGCTCCAAGAACCCGTTTTTCTTCCTGCCAAAATCCCTAACCTTCTCTTGATGGGCGCTGATGGAATTGCCGTCGGTATGGCAACCAAAATCCCTCCCCATAATCTTAATGAGGTTATTGATGGCTTGCTATTATTAATAGATAAAGGCGAAGTCGTTTCCCCGGAAGCAGAAACAAAAAAGGGGTTTGAAATTAAAAAAATTAAACTTGACGAGACAGTCGATTTAGAAAAAACTGAAAAAATTCCTGCCCTTCAAGCCAGCTTTGAATCTCAAGCAACGGTTGAAGAAATTATCAAGTACATTAATGGACCTGACTTTCCTACCGGCGCTTCAATTTACGACCAAGACCAAATTCTTCAAGCCTATACTACCGGCAAGGGCAAAATCCTTATGAGAGCCGAGGCAGAGATTGAAGAGACGAAGGGAGGCAGATATCGGATTGTTATCAGCCAAATTCCTTATCAGGTTAATAAAGCCCACCTGGTTGCTAAAATTGCTCAGTTAATCAAGGAAAGAAAGATTAAAGGGGTCGGCAATTTAAGAGATGAGTCTGACCGTGAAGGGATGCGCATTGTGGTTGAGCTGAAAAAGACAGCCAAGCCCAAGGTAGTGCTCAACTCTCTTTATAAACACACTCCGATGCAAACCACCTATCCGGCCAATATGGTCGCTCTGATTGATGGTGTCCCTCAAACCCTAACCTTAAAACAAATTTTGACTGAATTCGTTAAACACCGTCAGTTAGTCATTACCCGAAAAAGCATTTTTGAATTCAAAACTGCCAAAAATAGAGCCCATATTCTTGAGGGTCTGAAAATTGCCCTTGACAATCTTGACGCCGTTATTGCCACCATTAAAAAATCCCGTACCGTTGAAACCGCTCGGACTAACCTGATGAAAAAATTCAAGTTAACTGAACTTCAAGCCAACGCTATTTTGGAGATGCAACTCCGTCGCTTAGCGGCTTTAGAAAGAAAGAAAATTGAAGATGAATATAAAGAAATTGGCAAGTTAATTAAATATCTGGCAGATGTTTTAACTCACCCAGAAAAGATTCTCCAAATTATTAAAAAAGAACTTAGGGCAGTTAAAAAAGAGTATGGCGATTCTCGGCGAACCAAAATTTATCGCCGGCAAATGGAAAGCTTCTCCGAAGAAGATTTAATTGCTAAAGAGAAGTGTTTAATTACCGTTACCAAAACTGGTTATATTAAGCGTTTGCCGGTTAGTACTTATCGCTCTCAGCGCCGGGGCGGTAAAGGAGTGAAGGGAATGACCACCAAAGAGGTCGATGAAATCGCCCAATTCATGACTGGAGAAACTCATGACCAAGTTCTCTTTTTTACCAACAAAGGACGGGTTTTCTCAATCAGAGCCTGGGAAATTCCTGAGGGATCAAGAACTTCTAAAGGACAAGCGGTCATTAATTTGATTAATATTGAACAAGGTGAAGAAGTCCAATCGGTGCTTAATCTTCCTAGTGCTTCAGCTAAAAGCGAATACAAATATCTCATCATGGCAACAAGAAAGGGGACAGTGAAAAAAACCTCTTTAAGGAATTTCAAGAAAATTCGTTCTTCTGGTTTAATTGCTATTAAGCTTAATCGGGGAGATGAGCTTTGCTGGGTTGAACCCACCACCGGTAAAGACCAAGTTCTTTTGGTCACTCATGATGGTAAATCAATTCGTTTTAATGAAACTGATACTCGACCCATGGGAAGGGATACAATCGGGGTGAGGGGAATTTTATTGAAAGGCAATGATCATGTTGTTACCATGGAAGTTTTCCCTGCCAAGCCCCCAAGACCAAAAGACCGCCGTCGAAAGTATTTCCGCCATGTTTTAGTGGTCATGGAAAAAGGATTGGGTAAAAGAACTGATATCCGCTATCACCCGATTCAAAAACGGGGCGGAATTGGTGTCAAAGCCGCCAACGTCACCAAGAAAACAGGAAAAATTATCGTTTGCCGACTAGTTACCCAAAAAGATAAACAGGTCATTTTAACCAGTAAAAAAGGTCAGGTAATTAAACTGCCTTTAAAAAATATTCCCCGATTAGGTCGGGATACTCAGGGTGTTATTTTAATGAGATTTTCTAAGCCTGATGACGCGGTTGCGGCCCTTACTTGCTTGAGAAAATAAGAATGACTATCAAAGCACGAAAAAAGAGATCAAGAGCTTTGAAGTTTTATATCGCTAGTTCCTTTTCTGAAAAAGAAAAAATACGGAAACTGATGGATAAAATCGAGAAAAAGGGGCATAAAATAGCTTTTGACTGGACCACACATCAATCAATTAAACCTTATGAGAAAAAAATTAAACTGGCAGCTAAATACGCAAAAGAAGATATTGAAGGAGTTAAAGATTGTGATATTTTTGTCATGGTCCCTAGTAAAGAGGGTGGCAGCACTCAATTTGCCGAGTTAGGGGTTGCCATTGTCATGGAAAGAGTAAAAAGAATCTTTGTCGTCGGACCGTATAACAACAGATCAATGAGTTTCTTTCATCCTAAAGTTGAAAGAATTAATTCAATCGAGGAAATCTTTACCAAGCTTTTTCATTAAGACTAAGCTCTTTTGACTATCTTCCCTTACCATGAAAGGCTTCATGGACAGATCGGAGTTGGCGGTTGGTTACATGAGTATAGATTTGGGTGGTTTGAATATTTTTGTGTCCAAGCATTTCCTGAACAGCTCTGATATCTGCCCCGGCAATCAAAAGGTCGGTGGCAAAGGAATGACGAATGACATGAGGCGTCACCTTAACCGGCAATCTCGCTTTTTTGGAGTACTTTTCAACGATTCTTTGGACCGAACGGGCGGTTAATCTCATTTTTTCACCATCTTTTCCTATGTCATTTCCTCCTCCAAGGCGGATAAATAAAGGCTTCCAAGAATCTTCTCGACTATTAAGATATTTCTTTAGCCATTTAACTGCTCTTTCTGACAAAAAAACAACTCTTGCTCTGTCACCCTTGCCCACCACGCCAAATTCCCGTCGCTTTAAATCAATTTGATCCCGATTTAACTTGACTAACTCACTTACCCGCAAACCAGTGGAGAAAAGAATCTCCAAAATAGCTTTATCACGTAAGCCAGTCCTCTTAGAAGGAAGGGGTTGGGAAAGAAACCGTTCAATTTGCTTCGCTGAAAGAAATTTCACTACCCTTGATTTGCTCTTAGGAATATCAATTTTTTCCGGCACCAAGGTATCATAATCGTTTTTAACCAGCCATCTGAGAAAAGCCCGCAAAGCTATCACATGATAAGCTTGAGTGCTAGGCGAGAGGGGATGTCCATTGGGAGCGGTAAATCGGGCTAAATATACCCTATATTTTTTAATTTTTTCCAAGTCAATTGAACTTGGCTTAGCCTTGAAATTATTTTTCTTTAACCAATTGGAAAAACGTCCTAGATAATGACGATAATTACGAATGGTTAGGGGAGAACACTGGCGTTCAATCTCTAAATGCTCTAAAAACTCTTCAATTAAACGATCTAGTTCAGTTCGAGGTGATTCATCCTTTTGAATTGCCATTATTAAATATCAGTTTACACTTCGATAAACTTAGTGTCAACATTGTGCGACATTAAGGCTTGGTGGAATGAAGAAAATAATGCCAACGACTCGCTTCTTGAACGATTCTGTCTATTTCTTGCCAATTTTCAACATAAGCAGATTGAGAACCGATATCTTCGGTAACATTCCAAGAATATTCTAAAACTAAGTTTCTTATCAACGAAGAAGGAGTGACTGCTTTGACTGTCTCGGCGTGGTCTTCAATAAAAAAATGGAGATCAAGCCTCTGGGCTTCACTGTTTTTAAACCTGACTCTATCTTTCTCTAAAGACTGGGGCATTAAGAGTCTATTCTTCGCCCAACCAAGATTGTTTTTCTCTAACCACTCCAAGGTCACCTGATAGAGGGCATCTTTCGTTCTCGCAGTGATAAACCAAATCTGATGTTCTTGTTCTTTCCATTTATTTAAAGTCTCAATGGCGTTAGGAATTGGTCTTGCACATTCATAAACAAACGTTCTTTTAAATATTTCTTTCACAAAATCCGGTCCATGAGGAATGTTTCGAATCTCTTCCCATTGATGGAGCCAAAAATTAGTTGATCCTTCATCTTCTAATTTCTTTTTAATGTCCACCCCAAGTCCTCTTTTAACTAATCGACAAACCCAAGTATCTATTTCGTCAACATTTGCATCCAAATCCACACCAATCCGTAAAACTCCTGGAGGTGTTTCTTTATTTTCTTTTGGGAAAATAATTTCTGGTTTTAAGAATTCGGACATAAAATTTGGACAGAAGAGTTTTATTTAAACAGAAAAAATAGCTATTGTCAAACCCGACAAAGCCCTTAGCGCCTTTCTAAACGCCGTTTTGAAAAGAGAGTAATTAACCAAAATCAATTAGTTAATAAAATTTGTGAATTTTTATGAACTTTTTCGGTGAAATTTTTCGAAAGCAGTTCTAAGTCTTACAATTCTTGAGGTTACATGTTGATCAAAATTTTTTCCTCGAGAAAAAACATGTAAAGTCAATTTTTTCTCATCTTCATAGGGGTAAGGTAAAATGCCAATGTTTTTAATTCTTTCGTCTCGAAGAAAAAATAAAATAGAAACCGGTACGGTAGTGCCACACTCCACTATCCAAGAAAAATCTTTGCTTAAAATATCGGGGTGGGCTCCAAGAAAACTCGGTTCGGTGCTACTTTCCAAACCCTGTTCTGCCAAAAACTCTTTTGCAATTTCTTTTAAAGCCATGTGTCCTTTTCCCTGTGGTCCCAAACCTTCGGTAGTTTTTACCTGGTCTATCAAATCATAGTAGTTTTTCTTTAAGTAAAATTCTTCCTTTTTATAAAAAATGATACCGTCATTAATCAATGTCGAAAGCTCATCTAAAATCTCCCAATCTGGCGAAACATCATAGCCAGAATAGAAAACATGTTTTAAATCTTCTGTTTTCATTTCTTTTTGCGTGTCCCTTCCGAAAGTGGATGGAATTTCTTATGCGTTTCTTCGGCATAGCGATCTGAAGCATGAACATAGCGAGTGGTTGTATCAAGAGACTCGTGACCCAAAAGGATTTGGATTGCGGCTGGATTGGCTCCTCGCTCAGCCAAGTAAGTGGCGAATCCGTGGCGTAACGAGTGAGCTGAAGTGGGAACATTAATTTTTAACTTCTCTCGATATTCTTTTATTTTTGACTGAATATAATTAGTAGAAATTCGGCGCTTAGGCGAACTCGCATTAGCACCGCTGTAAGGAATAAATAAAGCTGACGAACTGTCATCTCTAGTAAGTAAATATCTTTCCAAATGATTTTTGGCTCTTGGGGTTAAGTAAACAAATCTCTCTTTTTTGCCTTTTCCCATCACAAAAATCCGCCCAGTTTTATCGATTTGGTTGCGATTAAGGTTAACTAATTCACTTATTCTCATTCCGGTGGAAAAAAAAACCTCCAAAATGGCTCTGTTTCTCAAGGCAACCTTTTTATTCTTTTCCAAAACACTAGGGACTTCAATCAAGCGAATTAAATCTTCTAATTCCGCCACCTGAGGATGTTTTCTTTCGGTTTTAATCAGCTTAACTGCCTCTGGGGCAATTGGCGCCTTATAATCCATGTCAATCAGGTAACGCAAATAAGACCTTAGAGTTGATAAACTCCGATTAATGCTCCGAGAAGCCAATTTTATCTCTGATTTTTTTCCTGATACCAAACGACGATCACGAGAAATTAAATAAGCTTTGTAATTTTCAATTGTTTTTTTAGTGACACTTTTAAACGAGGCAGGGGACTGCTCGACCAAAAAATCGTTAAATAGGCTCAAATCCCGCTCATAGTTATAAATTGTCTCATCAGAATAATTATTGGTCTTTAAATAAAGTAGAAAATCATCGAAATTGGGTAATGTGATTTTTTTAGACATATTTATTAATAGGGAAGTAATTAATTTTTGTTTTACTTTACCTTCCCTTACACTCATGTTCGACAGGACTGAGTGTAAGAGATATTATACTCAGTTATCTTTAGTTTAAAGATTTCTTATTACCTTGTCAAGAGCTAATTATTATTGCCACCTGTTCTCTGGGGAATAAAGGTAAAAGCCTATTCCGACATACATTTATTTCAATTAATAATAAAACTCCTCTCTAAGAGACTCTAAAAGCCCCCTTAAAGTTATCCACAATCCCCAGGCAGTAACTATATCAAACTATATCAACTCAAAAGCTCACTACAACTGTATCAAGCCACATTCCAGAGGAATGTGGCGCAGTTCCGCCGAAGGCGGAATAGGAATACAGGCGTACGAAACCTTTCGGCGAAGCCGAAATCTTCCACCGATCTCAATCGATAGAAACCCCCAGTTTAAAAACTGGGGGTGGTTTCATTTTTTATCTAAATACCGCCCTTTTTTGTTATTTTCAAAGCCAGATTGGAAGAATTTAAGAGAGTGCCTTTAGGAGAGAACAAGTCCCTAATCATTAATCTCTAATCACTAATCTCTTTAGGGTAGTGGTCATGCCTAACTCTTCGTTGCTGGCACTCAAAGATTTTTTCTGCCGTTTTGTGAAAACTATAGGTCAATATCCGTGAAAACTCGCTTATTTATTATAGGATATTTGCTCACATTGGGTCTTTCCGAAGTCCCACTCCCCTTTTCTAACTGTCTGTCAAAAAATTTTGAAAATATCTAATATCTTTTTATTAAAATCCAACCAAGCGGATATGAGGAAACAATTTCTGTTTTTTTACTATTCGAAGTTCCTTCTTTCACTCTAGTAGCTTTCCTCTCTGGAATTACTATTATCCCTTCCATCAATCCCTCTATCTCATTTTTCATTACCACTCTTCCTGGCTCACGACGGGCAATATGAGCCGCCATTCTTTTTCCGGCAGTGTCCGATCCTTCAATGAAGTTTTTAGAAGAGATAGAAATCCTCTCAACTCTACTCATGCGAAACTAATCTCTAATATATCCTTTCTCCCCCGGATTCTTCCCTACCCAAGCAGGAATCTTTCGACCCTCATAGGAAACTTCGTGGTTGGTGGGAAAAAACATTTGACCTCTCTTGTTCCATCGTTTTATTCCAGTGAAAACGCCAATTGTCATTCTTTCCTCTGCCTTGCCAATGGGTTCGCCAAAGTCAGGATATGGTCCAGAATAAAAGTTAGTCCCCGCCCTCACTGTGCGAGGAGCTAATTTCCCTTTTTTACGCATCCACTCAACAACCTCTTCTGGGACCTGTTCTTTTTTCTCCCTCTCAGGTGGAGATGGTTCAGCACCGACAAAAGCTATCTTCGTTAAGTCCTGTCTTTCTCCCATCTTATCCTCCCCAATGAGTGGTTAAGATTATAACAAGTAAAACAATAATCCCCACAGTTAGGTATTCATTAATCGTCCTTTTAAATAAACGCTGACTAAGATAATGCTGAGTTAAGCCCAAGACAACATACATAATCGTAATCAATGCTAGAGAACCGGCGGAAACCGTTACCGGCCAAAAAGAAAGAGCCAAGGCCCCCTCAGCCACTATCAAAGACAGGGCTAAAGAATAAAACCAAATTTGACCACTAATTTTTTCTTCAAGTTTGACTGACCAAAGTCCTTGAATAAAAAGGGGTAAACTAACAAGAAAAACAAAGACGAAATTAAGCCAAAAAGGAAGACGAAAAGAAAGAATGGTGTCGTAAAGAAAAAAAGCAGTTAAAAGGGTTAATAAGAAACCAACTGCATGAGCCGACCTTAGAAGCTGAATATTGCGGATGGCGGCAACTGAAAAAATGTTTTCTGTCAATAACAAAGCATAAAGTCCTAAGCCATAAAGGGCGGCAACAGGCAAACGCGCCAACCAACTAGCAGGCAATAAGAAATAAAAAAGCCCAACGCCAGCGGTAAACAAAGTGGGCAAAATTAAAACCGTCAACCATTCAATTCCGGAAACGCCTTCTCTTAACGACCAAGCAGATAATAAATAGGTCAAGATTGTCAAACCAAAAATAGCTTGATAGCGCCAGGAAACATTAGTTAACTGAATTGTCAATAAGCTAGCGGATAATAAGGCAGCGCTAATAATAAATTTTTGTCTTTTACTGATATCTATTTTTTTAAGTTTCATGAACTTGCTTCAAAACTTCTTCAGGAATATCAAAGTTGGCAAAAATTCGTTGAATATCGTCATGCTCTTGAAGATTGTCCATCAATTTTAAAACTTTAGCCGCTTTTCCCGGCTCCTTAATTTGAATTTCGTTTTTAGGCTGTCTCACTAACTCAGCGCTTAAAACTTTAAAACCGCCCTGATTCAACTTTTTTCTAACTTCACCCAATTTCTGCGATTGAGTATAGACCTCCAAAGCATCCTTGGCTTCTTCCACGTCCTCTACTCCCAGGTCAATTATCTTTAAAATCTGCTCATCTGGCTTACCGGTTTTTTCTACCGTAATTAAACCCCTTGGTCTAAACTGATAACTCACTGTCCCCGGTCCACTCAAGCTCCCCCCTCCCCTCTCAAAAAGTTTTTTCATTTCTGCCGTTGTCCGATTGCGATTATCTGTTGCCGCCTCAGCAATAATCGCCACCCCTTCAGGACCATAACCCTCATAAACCACTTCTTCTAGTTGCCCCTTCCCCACTTTACCCTGAGCTCCTCGAGTCGAGCTCGGAGTCGAGACTTTACGAAGAGCCCGCTCAATATTTTCCTTGGGCATATTTGCTTGTTTGGCTCTTTCCATTTCCAGTCTGAGTTTAAAATTAGTCTCTGGGTCAGCTCCCTCACGAGCAGCAAGGGTAATGGCTTTTGCTAATTTGGAAAAAATTTTACCTCGCTTTATGTCAGTCGTTTCTTTTTGCCGTTTAATGGTTGACCATTTGGAGTGTCCAGACATCAAGTGTAATTTTACCAAATTCGCCATAAAAAAACACTTGACACCGCTTTACCATTTATTATATTGTCAAATCCAATGGTAACTGATGATCTCGAGAAGCAAGCCGTTCAAGCCGCCATCAAAGGCAGTTGGCAGCAAGCAGTTGATTTTAATCGCCAGTTAATTAAAGAAAATCCTAAAAATGTTGCCGCTTTAAATCGGTTAGCCAAGGCTTATGGGGAATTAGGAAAGATTGACCAAGCCCAAAAAACTTATCGCAAAGTCCTCACTCTTGACCCTTACAATTCTATCGCCACTAAAAATCTCCAACGCTTAGTCAAAAAAAGAAAAAAAACGAAAACGAAAAAAATTGATTACCCGAGTAACCTCTTTCTTGAAGAGCCAGGTAAAACTAAAACCATTAAACTAATTAGATTGGCTTCTGCTGAAGTTCTTTCTGAGCTCAGTAATGGTCAACCAGTTAAATTAGAACCGAAAAAAAGAACCATTAGTGTCACCACCGAAGAAAAAGCTTATTTGGGCACTATTCCTGATGATCTCTCTTTGCGCTTAGTTAAGTTCATTAAGGGAGGTAATCGCTACCAAGCTTTTGTTAAGGCGGTTGATCGACAAAATTTGGAAATTTTTGTTCGGGAAATTTTTAGAAGCAAGCATTTTCATAATCTCCCTTCTTTTTCTCCTTCAGGCGGCGGTTATCTCTCCTATCTTTCTCCAGAAACTGTCTACGAAGAGCGTCCTGAAACTACTCCCACAGGTGAAGAAGAAGAGTAATGAAACCTCCCCCAGTATAGAAACTGGGGGAATATTTCGGCTTCGCCGAAAGGTTTCGTTCGCCTGCTTTCCTATTCCCCGAAACTTCGGGGAACTTCGTCCCGATTTCATCGGGACTTGAAGCAGTTGAAGTAATTCCTTACCAACTCTCTCCGGTCAAAATAATCATGACATCCCAACGACTGTCCTTTTCTAAATCAGCCCGCAATTGACAACCAAAGATCCTGGCAAATTTTTGACTGGTGTAGGTCTTTTTTGCCGTGGAGGTGGTTTTAATTTGGCATTCTGTTAGTCTTTCCGGCCAATCGCCAACCTCAACTAAGCGCCCGCCAATATTGGCAACTAATCTCGCCGCTTTAGTAGCTAAACCTGTTTCACCACCGGCATTCATGATGGCAATGGCTAGGTCTTCCTGGCGAATTTGATAATCGGTAAAAAGATTACTAATAATCCTACTAATCCGTTGGTTGTCAACTCTTTTTGCCTTGGTTCCATCAGGCAAACCAAACTCTTCGGCGACAGTGGTCTCTCCCAAATCAACGACTTCGACCTTATGACCTCTGGTCCGATTAGTCATTAACCAAAGACGAACTAAATCCCAACGACTAAGATTAGTGAGTGACTTTTCTTTAAGCCCTAAGACGATTAAGCCTGAAAGCAATCGCTTAGCCCCACCAGTTCCTTGCCACTCTCCTCCAGCTTTTATCCGACCATCAACCGGCAAACCAAAATAAGTTTCCAGACTGGCAGCCAAAAGTTCTATTCCTCTACTCTCCAATTCTCCTAAAGGAAAAATTTTTTCAATCCGATAAGGACCATAATCACCAGCGGCTTCGATATAAGTCCCGTCAGGAATAGTCAAAAAGCTGATTGTCTGTGAGCTAGGATCAAAGGAAACTAAAGATATCGGGTTGATATTCAAAACCAAATTGAGCCGATTCTTACCATCCCAAACTGAATTCTTGAAATCACCATAAACCCGCCAACTAATACCAGTAATGAGAATAAAAAAAATAATAGCCAGAATATAACCAACTATCTGGCGGCTTTTATACTTTTTGCGCTGTTTTTGTTCTCGTTGCCAACGAGGTTCTTTTTTCTTTTTCGTCACTTGATTCCGTGCTCAATTTTAATCCGTTTGATTTTACTAGCTATTTCTTCCCGGTTAACACCAAAAAATTGCAAAGCTCGGTGGATAATGGATAAAGCGGCTTCAAATTCTGGCTGAATAATTGCTGTTACTCCCAAAGCTCTTAGTCGAGATTGATCACCTTTATGATGAATCTTTGAAATGATTTTAACTTGCGGATTAAGAGTTTGGCAGTTAGCAACAACCATCTCTTGAGTTGCTTCATCAGGAATAGCAATGACTACAACTTTAGCTTTCTCCACCTGAGCATAATCCAGAACATCAATATCAGCCGGGTCTCCGTATAAAGCAGAAATGTCGTTTTCTCTTAACTTATTAATCACTTGATGGTCATAATCAATAACAACAAAAGGAATGCCAATCATTCTTAAGGCTCGAGCGATCCAGCTCCCCACTCGACCGTAACCACAAATCACCACATGATTCTCTAAATCCAAGCCCGCCGCATGAGGTTTGAAAGAATCATATCGAGTAAATAAACGAGAGTAGATTTTAGGAAAATGTTTCTGGCTGATTTTTCTTAACCCAAGGTAAAGCTTAGGAGCAATGAAAATTAATCCCGGTGTTGCCAGTAAGGTCAGGATTGCCACGGACAAAATAAGGGAATAGATTTGACTGTCAATTAATCCCTGATTCATTCCCAAAGAAGCCAAAACAAAAGCAAATTCTCCTACTTGAACTAAGCCTAAGCTAACTAAAATCCCTGTTTTGGCGTGATAGCCGAGATAAAAAATGAGAATTAAGATGATGAGAAATTTTAATAAAATTACCCCTAAAGACAAACCAAGAATTTGAAGTAAATTAATCATTAAAAACTTCGGTGTCAAAAACATCCCTAAAGAAACAAAAAAGAGAATTGAAAAAATGTCTCTTAGGGGGCGCATTTGACTAAAGACGGCGTGGCGCTCACTGCTTTCAGAAATAATAATTCCAGCGAGGAAAGCTCCCAAAGCGATCGATAAGCCTAGGGCGGCGCTGAGTAAGGCAAGAAATAAACAAATAGCAACTACGGCCAAGAGTAACAATTCTCTGGCTTTAAGATCGGCGATTTTGCCAAGAACAAAAGGTAAAATTTTTCTTCCTAATAAAATTGCTATAATCAAAAAACCCGCTGCTTTAACCACGGAAATAATCAATCCTCCCCAACCCCCATCCCCTACTCCAGCTACTGCTGGTAAAATAATCACCATGGGTAAAACCGCCAAATCTTGAATTAAAAGCCAGCCGAGCATGATTTCTCCATGAAGAGCATCCAATTCGCCTTTTTCCGAAAGAATCTTGACGACCACCGCCGTAGATGAAAGAGAAAAAGCAGCTGCCATAAATAAAGAAGAATAAAAATCAAAGCCAAAAACAGGCAAAATCAAAACCCCCAAAACAATCACCCCTAAAATTTCCAGAATCCCTCCCCAGAGAACAATATCCCGCACCCGATAGAGTCGTTTGAAAGAAAGCTCCAAGCCAATGGTAAACATCAAAAAGGCAACCCCTATTTCGGCTAATCCCGTAAGAATTTCCGCCGCTTTGAAATAAGAAATCAGCCAAGAACCAAGAAGAATACCTGCCAATAAGTAACCAATAATGGTTGATTGTTTCAGTTTTTTAGCTAAAAACCCGCCAAGAAAAGCAAGACCAGAAACAATGGCAATGGTCCAAACTAAAGAAAGATTTACCATCTGGTATTAGTGTAAAAGGAAAAGGTGAAAGTGTAAAGCTTTTCCCTGATTACGATATTATGATATATCGTAGTAGGAGCATTTAGCGAGCGCGTTTTTTAAATCTAAAGGAAGTGGGCTAGTAAATTTGACCCTCTTTTTTGTCTGGGGATGGGTAAAAGCCAAATGCGAAGCGTGTAAAAATTGGCGGGGACACCATTGGCGGTCTTTTCTGGCAGTTTTGCGCCCGGCATATTTCTCATCCGCCACCACCGAATGACCAAGATATTTGAGATGAACCCGAATTTGATGAGTCCGACCGGTGGTTGGAGCAAGCTCCAATAGCGTAAGGCGTTCAGCGTTTAGCGTATAGTTCTTTTTTACTTTATAGTTCGTTTTTGCCGGACGCCCGCCTAAAAACACCCCAAACTTCTTCCTGTCAAATGGGCTCCGGGTAATTGGCGCCTCAATTGCTCCTTGTTTTGGCTCAACTTTTCCATGAACTAGAGCCAGGTACTGCTTCTCTACTTTTCTTTCTTTAAATTGTTTTTGGAGATTCTCAAACGCTTTTGGAGTTTTGGCAACTAAAAGTAAACCACTGGTTTCTTTGTCTAAACGATGAACAATTCCTGCTCGTTCCCCTATTCCCCTACCTTTAATCTTTAAATAATTTTCAACCCAATCCTGAATTGTTTTTTCCTTAGTTGTCTTAGCCCGATTAACCACCACCCCTGCGGGTTTATCAAGCACCAAAATTGACCTGTCCTCAGATATAACTTTCGGCTCCATCTCTTCTATTTTACTTCGGCACTTCGTTTGCCTCGTATAATTCTCTTTAGTCGAATTATAACAAAAAAGCCCGCTTTTAGCGGACTAAACTAGATGCTAGATGCTATTTCTCTTTTTTCTTTTCGCACTTGATGCAGACTGTTGTCTCTGGCATAATCATCAATCGGTCAGTGTCAATCATTTGACCACATTTCTCACAGATAGCATACTTGCCAATTTTAATCCGGGTTAATGCTTTTTTGACTTGAATGAGCTTCCGGTCAACTTGGTCCCGCATAGCTCTTGCTCGCTCATGCCCAACTTGCTCGGCTGCATCCGCATCAGCAGCGGCGTTATCAGAAAGGCGACGAACATCCTCAAAGGGATCAGCCTTGGTAATTTCCTTTTTTCTTTTTACTAATTTTTTTTCTTCCCGCCTAAGAAAACGCCCGATAGGCTCAATCACCTTAGCCGGAAAAGTCACCACTTGCTTAACTTGCCTAACGACTCTTTCTTTTCTTTTCTCTGATTTTGCCAACTTGCCTCCTTCCTGAACGAAGATAAATAATGCCTAATAATAAGCCTGCTAGAATCAGACTTAAACTAATTTCTAGCCAGTACCAATATAACAAATTGTCGCGCCAGATAGCAACTAAAAAATTAATCAACATCGCCAAAAAGCCAAAGCCGATTGCCATTAAGCCATGGGTTTTGGTCTTATACCAATCCCAAGTGCGCCAATGTCTTTCAATCCGGAGTAAAAAAAGCCAAAGTACAAAAAATCCAACCGCCATTACCAAAGGAAGCGGCTGCCGCTTAAGCAAGCTGCCAGCCACATAAATTCCCCAAGGCATGGTAGTTGGCTTACCAAAGCCGGTGCCATCAAAAAAAGCACCAATTTGAGATAAAATCAAAAAGGGCATCATCCCATAAACAAATTCATCCGCTAACTGCCAGAAATCTAAATTTTGGCGAAGACTAAACCAATAAACAGCTAAGAAAATCCCTCCGACTGCTCCCCAAAAAGACAAGCCAGGATATTTACTTATCAACAGCCAACGGGTTGGGTTAACACCAAGAAGAGAGATATTCTGGATAATAAAGAAAATCCTGGCGAAAACAAGACCAACCAAGGCGGCAAGAATAATCAAATCAATTACTTTCTCTTCATCAATACCTAATTCCTTTAATCGCCGCCAAATAAAAAAAGCGGATAGGAAAAAGCCAATGGCCAAAAATAAGCCTAGGCTGTAAAAATTGATTGTTCCGATTGAAAAAAGTAAGGGCAACATTTTTGCTTGTATGACTTGATGATATCAATTATACTGGCAATACTAAACAAGCGTCAAATGTTATCAACCACTCATTCGTTGGTTTCTGCCATAATAGTTAGCAAAATTCCCTCTCCCGCTATTAGCTTTCCTTTAGTTATTATTACTCATTATCTTATAGATAGCATTCCTCATTGGGACACAGGTAGTGGCTTGAGCAACGGAACCAAAACCAGGAAACAATCTTTCTTTCATACTTTAATAGATCTAACTACTGCTGCCACAGTTGTCTTACTTCTCTTCCAAATAGGCAAAAGTTTATCAATTAGGCTTTGGCTTGGAGTCCTCTTAGGAATTTCCCCAGACTTAGTTGAATCCCCAGCTTTGTTCCTGAATTATCGCCCCTCCCCTATTGATAAATTGGAGAAATTTCATGATTATTTTCATCGGAGCTGGAAACTCCCTTATGGACTAATTCCCCAAGTAATCATCATTGCCATCGTTCTTCTTATTCTTTACTTCACTTAACTCTTTCCATATACTTTCTTGTTCGGGTATCCACCTTAATCCTATTTCCTTTTTTAATAAAGAGGGGTGTCTGAACAACCAAACCATTACTCAGGGTCACTGGTTTAGTTGAAGCCGTTGCCGAATCGCCTTTGACTCCTGGCGGAGCGTCAATTACTTCAAAAATCATTGACAGGGGCAGTTCAATTGATAAAGGCTTTTCTTCATAGAAAAGAACCTTGATTTGACTTTCCTCTTTCAAAAACTTAGTTTTTTCGCCTGAAATTGATTTATCCAGAGAGAATTGCTCAAAACTGCGAGGGTCTATAAAATAAAGATTGTTCTCGTCTTGATAAAGAAATTGAAGAGTCTTAATTGTGGTTTCAATTGGCTCTACTTTAGCTCCGGAAGTAAAGGTTTTTTCAACCATCATGCCTGTTGCTAAATTACGGGCTTTCACTCTGATATTAGCGGCTCCCCGCCCTAACTTCGTGTGTTTGTAACCAAGCACTTGATAAGGCTGCCCCTCAAGTTTAAAAGCAGTCCCCGTTCTTAGTTCAGTGACAGAAATCATAAGTGCCGGAGGTGGGATTTGAACCCACACGAGCCTTACGGCTCATAGCTTTTTGAGAGCTACGCGTATTCCGTTCCGCCACTCCGGCTAAATGTCTATTTCGAGCGCTAGCGAGAAACAAGGTTCTCCCGAAATTTCGGGAGGTTCTTATTTCGAGTTCACGAGAAACAAGCTTGTCTTATTTCGAACGCTAGTAAGAAACAAGGTACTTCTTATTTTACCAAAAATGGGAATAAATTTGAAGCTACTCTTCCTCTCTCTTTGTCTCCATCCCGTAAAATCTAATTCTGTCGCCACGGAAGCGGAGCTTCATCCTCCGCAAAGGCCCATTACGATGTTTAGCAACTTCCAATTCAATACTTTCTACATCCTCGTCATCTTCTCGCCAAATAAACATTACCACGTCCGAGTCTTGTTCTATGCTCCCCGATTCACGTAAATCAGCTAATCTAGGACGCGGGCTGCCTCTCTGTTCAACGGCTCTTGATAATTGAGAGACAGCCAAAACCGGCACCTTCAATTCTCTGGCTAAATTTTTCAACCCCTGAGAAATCTCGGAGACTTCCTGAACC
>JAHIFH010000006.1 GCA_018900995.1 Patescibacteria group bacterium
GCCGTCCAGTTCGCTCGAGAAAATAAAATTCCCTATCTCGGGCTTTGTTTTGGGATGCAAATGGCAGTGATTGAATTTGGCCGGCATGTTTTAGGACTTAAAAGAGCTAACTCAACTGAAGTTAACTCTCGCACTCCTCATTCGGTAATTCACATTATGCCGGACCAAAAGGAATATCTGGAAAAGAAGCAATACGGAGGGACAATTCGCCTCGGAGCTTGGAAATGCAAGATAAAAGCAAATAGCTTATTGCATATGGCGTATAGAAAAACAGGAATTATTTACGAACGACATCGCCACCGATACGAATTTAATAATCAATATCGGAGGAGGTTTGAGAAAGCAGGAATGAAAATCGTTGGTGTTTCTCCGGATGGAAAGTTGGTGGAAGCGGTAGAGATTCCCGACCACCCCTTTTTTGTGGGCACCCAATTTCATCCTGAATATAAGTCTCGACCATTATCACCTCATCCATTATTTTTAGAATTTATCAAAGCAGTAATTAAAAAGAGATGAAACATGAATATCTCGGTCCATTAGAAATTGCTCTTGTTCAAAGAGTGAGGCAAGCCTTTCTTGATGAGGCAATAGTGAATGATGTCGAAAGAGGATTCATTTCTGCCCCTTCCACCAATCAACTGCGTGATCCAGAACTCCAACAATGTGTTGCGAGGATAATTGCGGCTGAATTTGGAGGGGTTAAAATAGATAAGATTTTTGGCATTCCCATTTCCGGTATCCCTTTGGCAACAGCTACTGCCGCTTTAATACCAGGCGTGAAAGAGATTCCTACCCGGAAAGGAGTAAATACGCCTGGTTCTTGGGAAAATGTTTTTACTGCCGAAGTTGAATCCTTTACCACAGAAGTAACAAGTTCGATAAAATACTCATATGTTGAACCAAAAGATAGAATATTGGTAGTCGACGATATCTGTGCTTATGGCAATACAGCGGTTGAGGTAATTCGGTCTCTACTTAATGACGCTCAAGCAGAAGTGGTTGGTTTGGCTGTTTGGTGGGATAAGATTTTTCAAGGAGGACTTAAAAGAGTTGAGGAAGAGTTTAGAATGGAAGCGTTTTCTGTTGTTCGGGTAAAAGAAATAAGAAATAATGGAGAAATAATTTTATTGGAATAAATGATGAAGGTTGAACGATTTATCAAATACCAGATTTTAAAAATTAAAAAAGAAGTTGATGATCAAAAAGCCGTAGTAGCCTGCTCTGGTGGTGTGGATAGTGTCACCTGTACAATTCTTGGTCAAAAAGCTCTGGGTAACAACCTAGTGGCTGTTTTCATTGACGATGGTTTAATGCGAGAGGGTGAGCCAAAGGAAGTGGTTGAACTTCTAAGAAAGTTTGGGGTGAAAACGAAGTTGATTCGCGCTCAAAGACGATTTTTTCAGGCTCTTAAAGGCAAAATTGACCCTGAGAAAAAGAGAAAAGCTTTTCGGGAAGTTTTCTATCAAGTTTTAGGTGAAACAGTTAAAAAAGAAAAAGCAAAATTTTTAATTCAAGGAACAATTAAGGCTGATGTTATTGAGACCAAAGGAAAAATTAAGACCCAACACAATGTTTTAGAACAAATCGGGATTAATCCGAAGAAATATGGTTTATCTATAGTTGAGCCGTTGAAAGCTCTTTTCAAGCCTGATGTTAGAAAAGTTGCCAGAAACCTGGGTTTGCCAAAAGAAGTTTGGGATCGGATGCCTTTCCCTGGACCAGGTTTAGCAACCAGGATTGTAGGCGAGGTTACACCTAAAAAGACAAAAATTATCCGAAAGGCAACAAGAATTGTTGAAGAAGAATTGACAAAGTATTTTCCTTTTCAGGCATTTGCTGTTCTTTTGGCGGATAAGGCCACTGGAGTTACAAAAGGCAGGCGGACTTTTGGCAATATAATTGTTATCCGTTCAGTCGATTCTAAGGATGTAATCAAAGCTTCGGTTAGCAAAATTCCCTTGGCAAAGCTTTGTCAAATTCAAAGAAGAATTGTAGGAGAAGTTCCTGAAGTGAACAGAGTTCTTTTTGACCTCACTCCTAAACCGCCAGCAACGATTGAATATGTTTAGTTTGTGCTAAAATAGTTTTGTGGACTATTATACTCTCAAGCTTTGTGGTTTAACTCGCAAGCTGCCTATTGTTTCTTTAGGACCAAAATTAAAAATAGCCTCCTTTAACCTTTTAGGTGATGGTGAACTGGTAGAAAAAGTGGCGGAAGGACTAGCCAAAGAAATTAAAAAATTTGATTTTGATTATCTTGTTGGTCCAGAGGTGAAAGTTGTTCCCTTACTGCAAGTTTTATCTAAGAAGCTGGGTAAATCTCGTTATGTGATTCTGCGCAAAAATATCATGGGTTATATGGTGAAGCCAGTGACTAACAAAACCAAGCCAACTTTGGTTCTTAATGGACCCGATGCGAAAATCCTAAAAGGAAAAAAAGTTTTGATTATTGATGATGTTGTTTCTACTGGAAGGACAATTAGAGTGGTAAGAGAGCTGATGAAAATGATTAACGCTGAAGTGGTTGGGGCGATGGCGGTTTTGAAACAAGGAGAAAAACAAGAGGACTTTGAGATTCCTTTTTCTTTTCTTGGGAAACTTCCACTTTTTGGGGCTTAGTACTACTCAAATTGCCCCTTGACAAGGTTTTCACAGATTGTTATGGTGAGATTGTCAGAACAATATTACCTTTAAGCCGAGGATAAAAATGGGCAGGAAAAATAAATTGGCTATCAGTTTTTTTGTTGAAAATCATCTTAATTTAGTTTTTCTTAATCAGAAAGCGCCTGTAAAATAGCGGCGCTTTTTTGTTCTTTGACAAGTTAATATCAGCAGGAAATCAGAATTCCTTATTACAACCGAAAGGAGAAGAGGAAGTGAAAAACAAGCAGCAAATAAGAGGAGAGGTTTGGAAAAGCTTAAGGGAAGTTGCCCTTCCTGACAGTCGCTTCCATTTCGAGTTCAGCGAATTTATTCCAGATTTCGAAGGAAGCAAGGCGGCTCTGGCTAAGTTGCTAGCTCTTTCATTGTATCGTGATTCAACGCTCATTTTCATCACGCCAGATAACTGCCTTGAAGGACTCAGGACACAGGCGCTACGAGATGGAAAAAGGATTCTCGTTCCTACATATGGCATTCGGAGAGGGTTTGTGAAACTTAGTCCCGATGAGATGTCAAGGGGGAAAGAAGAATATGCTTCTTGGCTCGATGGACTGGAGCGGATGGGGCGGCACGTCTCGTTGACTGAAATCCAACAGCTAGGGCCGATTGATTTTCTCGTTAGTGGCGCTAGCGTGATTAACCATCAAGGAGTCAGATTTGGTAAAGGTCATGGCTTTTTTGATCTCGAGTGGGCAATACTCTTCGAGATCGGAGTCGTGGATGAGACGACACCAGTACTGGCTTTTGTCCATGACTGCCAAGTCATAGAGACAGTGCTTGAACCATCGGCTTTTGACACCGTCTGCGACTTTATCATTACCCCCTCGCGTATCATTGAAATAAAGAATCCCACCAAGCCTTCAGTTGGAATCCTCTGGGAAAAGCTAGCTCCTGGGATGCTTGACAATATTTCTCCGCTCCGAGAATTGCAACGGATGCTGGAGAAGTAACCAAAAATTCTCAAAGGAGGTGACTATGAGCCAAGCTTGGCTTCCCCCTCAGCCGGAAAAGTGGAGGCGGGCTCACCAGTCTGGTGAGAGAAATATCCACATAACACAGTCTTATAAGGAGGAACTTCAGTGACAACCTCAGAGTATGTTGCTAAGCGCGATCCGGCTCTAAGAGTCGTTTTCGCGGTGTTCATGGGGGTGGCAATTGCTGCTGTTGGCGCGATGATGATGACCATTGGCTCTTCACCGACGGTTAAGGGGGCCAGTTTCATCTGGCTTCCCGCTGCACTCCAGCTAGTGGCTGGTGTCTGGCTAGGTCCCTTGCTAGGAGGGTTAGCAGGAGGACTGGGAGCTTACGCAGCTGGCATATTTGCTTACGGTGGTTGGGGAATCGTTGATATCATCATGAACCCAATCGCCGGCGGCTTCGCCAATGCGATGCTTCCCTACTTCTTGTTCAAAGCCCTTAGAGTGGACCCGACCTTGGGGGTGGAAAAGCCAAGAGATGTTTTGTCTGGAGCGGGTCGGATGCTCCTCTTGGCCGTTCTAGTTCTGGCAGCCGGGCTGCTAAACATTCTGCTCAACTTGCCCATGCCCTGGGGATTCGGACTTCCCTTAGTAGTGTTGTTCGTTGGTGCGCCAGCCCTCCTCAAAGGACTAGAGCTGAATCGCCGCCACTTCTTCTCGGCCATTGGCATCGCCATCTTCATCTGCGCGGTGAGTGCTTTCATCGGCGCCATCGGAGCAACGGTTGGTGGCAAGCCGTTCATGGCAGCAGTGGTGGACCCAGGAATTGGCTGGTTCAGTGGCGATACGGTCTCCGCCATCCTAGGTCTCTACCTGCTACCTCTCTATACTCAACGACTGCGAGACGCAGGGATCGCTGAGTAGGCCCGTGGGGACGGGTAGTTAGTTTGTTTCCTCTGCTATCCGTCCCCACATCTTTTAGAAATGGAGGAAATGATGACTTCAAGTAAAAGAAAGCGTTTTGGCTTCGGCTTGCTTCCGCCAGAGATAAGATGGGCTTTTCTCTTTCTGACCGGGATGCTGTTTATCTTTATCAACAACATCCTTTGGGCAGCTGTCCTCTTTGCTCTGGGGATCACTTTGTTCCTTGCCAATGAAGAACGCAACTGGAAGCTGGCGTTAAGTGCACCTGTTTCAGGAGGAATGATGTTTCTCTATAATGCTGTTCTTTCTCCTCCAGAATATGGTGGACTCCACTGGTTTGTTTTCACCATCAACCAAGTAGGAATTGAGCGAGGGTTAGTTACTGGCTTGCGTCTTACCGGAGTGATGTTTATCTCCTTTGCCTGGCTTTTTTCAACCTCAATTCCCGAGATGTATCAGGGAATAGCTTGGTTAAAGCCAGGTCAGGTGTGGACGCTTGGGATGTTCCGCGGGATACAAATCGTCAAGCGCGAGTTTGTGGCCCTTACCCAGTCATTGCTCATCCGCGGTTTGCGTTGGGATTCGCTCAGGGCTAACATCAGAAATCTTGTTCCCCTGGCAACAATGATTATCCCACGCATTATAGAGAACGCCCAGAAAGCCACTTTCGCTCTTCAGTCTCACCAACGGGCGAAACCAACTGGTAATGGGGAGATTGAAGTTAAGGATCTTTTTACTCGTTACTCCCCGCGCCTCCCGGATGTCCTTCACGGAATCAGTTTAAGCATTGATCCTGGAGAGTTTGTTTATCTTGCAGGCAAGAGCGCAGCTGGCAAGACAACGCTTCTCCGCGTCATGGGAGGGGTTATTTCTTGGGTAATGGGTGAATTCCGGGGTGAGGTAAGAGTCTCTGGCATGGTTACTCATGAAACACCATTAACAACCTTTTGTGGAACCGCCCGTTACGTTGCCCCCGATCCCTTTGCTTCGATCTACGGCTTAACAGTCGGTCAAGAGATTTCCTTTCTTGCTGAAGACGAGAAGGCCGCCAAAGAAGCACTAAGAACTATGGATATTGAAGACCTTTGGGAAAGGGAGACAACAAAGTTATCAGGAGGGCAACAAGTACGGCTTGTACTAGCGGGGGCACTTGCCTCTGGAGCAAAAGTCCTTCTCTTAGACGCACCCATGCAAGAGCTAGATCCTGAGGGAAGAGTTGCCTTTATGGAGGCTCTTGACACACTTCGGTCACAAAAACCTTGTACTATCGTTGTGGCCGATCCTTTCTGGCATGAACTAAGAGACTACACTAACCGGGTGATTGTTTTGGAGAAGGGGAAACTTACCGAGGATTTTACCGCCAGTGATTTCTTTACTAAAGAGTGGCTTTCGCGCTGTAACCTCTTGGCAGTCCCGAAAAAACCTCTGAGATTCACGCCAGGTGATGTCATCGCTGAAATGGACAACGTCCACGTCACTCTCGAAGGCAACCAGATTCTTACTGGCATTGACTTCGTCCTCAGAGAGGGCGAACTGGTGGCCATTATGGGTCCCAACGGTTCTGGCAAAACAACAGCCATGCTTACCTTGGCCGGGGCGATTGCTCCTGTCAAAGGGAAAGTAGAGACGATAGGGCGGGTAGGCTTTGTTTTCCAAAATCCAAGTCTGCAGATAGGAGCCATGACCGTTGAGGAAGAACTTGCCTTTGGGCCTAAGATCCTTGGTTGGCCAGACAACGACATTGATGCTTTCGTTAAAGCTGGTCTTGAATGGACAGGGCTAGAACCACTAGCTTGTCCCCTAGACCTGCATCCTGCTGATATGCGCATGCTAGCCATTGCTGCTTGCAATCCGCGCGTCTCAATCTTGGTTTTAGATGAGCCGACTATTGGACTGGATACCTTAGAAGTCCAGAAAGTGACGGCGCTTGTCGAAACTATGGTTGAGGAAGGGAAGGCGATTGTGATAATCACTCATGACGAAGAAATTGCTCGTCAGGCACACCGAGTGGTTATTATTGACAAAGGACAAATTGCCTTTGATGGACCCCCTGAAAAGTGTCCATTACTCCGGCCAGAGCGGCGAGGAAATGGTTGAGGTATTATCCTCTTTCCTGATCTTCGCTTCTCTGGCTTGTTTTATTTTTTCCTTTATTTTGCTTTCAAATTCTGCTAAAATCTCCTCATATGGCAAACCGAATTAAAATTAACGATACTGTTTTCGCTGTTGGCGATACGGTGGTGATTTACCAGAAAATTCAAGAAGAGAAAAAGATGCGGACTCAGCCTTTTGAAGGGATTGTGATTGGGATTAAAGGGCGAGATGAAAATAAAAGTTTTACGGTTCGTAAGATTGGCGCTGGGGGTATTGGTGTAGAAAGAATTTGGCCAGTGAGTTCACCTTGGATTGAAAAAATTGAAGTTAAGAGAAAAGGGAAAGTAAGGCGAGCTAAGCTTTATTATTTAAGAGAAAGAGTGGGTAAAAAAGCAGTTAAGATAAAAGCCAAAGATGAGAAGAAAAAGCCTCGGCAACCTCGGCGAAAATCTCGCCCTAAAACATCTAAAAAATAAGGGTTATAAGATTTTAGACCGCAATTTTCGTTCTAAACTGGGAGAAATAGATGTTATCGCCATTGATCCCTCTTCAACGATCTCAGGAAAAGATACCTTGGTTTTTATTGAAGTTAAAACACGTTGGTCAAAGAAATTTGGTTTGCCTGAAGAGGGGATTACTCTTTGGAAAATCAGACGGATTATCAAGACAGGGCAATATTATAAACTTGTCCATCCCGAATTACCTGACTCACTTCGTCTCGACGCGGTGGTGATTGATTTATCTTCTCAAGGAAAATTAAAAAGAATCGAAATCATCAAAAATCTCACAAGTTAGTTGTGATAAGATTCAGGTATGAGTATGAAAAGGGCCCTCCTTTTAGTCCTGGGTAGTTTGGTTGTTCTGGTAGGTTTGGTAATTTTGCTAAGCAAAAAGCCCCAGTTCATTTCGCCTCTTTCGTCTTCGCTTTTTTCTCCAAAGATTAATTACGCCCCTTATTCTTTTGACTATCTTCAGCAGCGAGAATATTTTAAAAGCGAGATTAAGTTAGAAGTGGTGCTTGAAGAAGAAGACACTTTTACTTCCTATCTTTTTTCTTTTGCTTCAGATGGAAGAAGAATTACGGGGATGGCGAATATTCCCAAAAGAAAAGAAAAGTTACCAGTAGCAATTCTTCTTAGAGGCTGGGTGGATGAAGAAATATATCAAACCGGTATGGGGACAGAGAAAATGGCTGATTTTTTGGCTGAGAATGGATTTTTGACTTTAGCTCCGGATTTTTTAGGATATGGGGGTTCAGACCCTGCTTTTCCTGATATGCTTCTGACCCGTTTCTTTCGTCCCATAACTGTTATTAGCCTTCTTGACTCACTTGAGAGTTTACCCCAAGCAGACCTGAATAAGGTTGTTATTTGGAGTCATAGCAATGGTGGTCAAATCGCGCTCTCGGTCTTAGAAATCACTGGTAAAAACATTCCCACTAGTCTTTGGGCGCCGGTTTCAGCCCCTTTTCCTGAGTCTGTTCTTTACTTTGCTGATGAAATGGAAGACAAGGGAGAGAAATTGAGGAAGGTAATGACTGAGTTTGAGAAAGAATACGATGTTTCAAAATATTCAATTACTACCTACTTTGACAAAATAAATGCACCCTTAATTATTCATCAGGGTATGGCTGATGAAGCTATTCCTTTGGAATGGACAGACGAGCTAATCAGTCAATTGAAAAATTTGGGAAAAGAGGTGGCTTATTATCAATACCCAGGAGAGAATCATAATTTTACCTACGGCAGTACTTCCCAAGTAAGGAAGCGGGATTTGGAATTTTTCAAGAAGAGCCTGAGAATATGACTTGACAAGAGTTCTTAAAAACATTTATAGTCATTATATTCAATGAAGCAGCTTTTAAAAATAGCTATTCTAATCAGTTTCTCTGTTTTGCTAGTATTGCCAATTTATGTGCAAGCGGAGTGTGAAACTTGTGGAACTGGCCAAATTCAACAACAAACTCAAGAAGAAACCCAAGAAGAAGTAAGAGAACAACTAAGAACATCAAATCCCGATTTAGGTGAGCTTAGACAAAATGTAATTGAGAAACGAGAAACCATTCGGGAACGAATTCAGGAAAAGCGAGCGACAATAGCTGCCCGTTTAGCAGAGAGAAAAAAGGAACGAATTAGAGCCTTTTTCAACCGCTTAACCAGGAGAATACAGGCGGCGATTAACCGGCTAGAAAGACTAATTTCTAGAATTGAATCTCGCTTGAGCAGGATTGAGGAAAATAACGAGGATATTGATACCGCGGCGATAAGAGAAGACGTAGATGAGGCTAAGGATAAGTTAGCTGAAGCAAGCGCCGCTTTATCAGAAGCAAAAACAGCTCTTGAAGATATTTTAGCGGCTGATGACCCAAGAGAAGCATTTGCTGATGTTCGCGACTTAATCAAAGGAATTAAAGAGCAATTAAAAGAAGTTCACCTAATTCTTGTTCATGTGATTGGCGATATTAAAGGCTTAAGAGTGGGTCAAGGGAGTCCACAGCCGGTGGCAACATCATCGCCCGAAGCTACGCCTTCACCAGAGGTTACACCATTACTAGAAGTTGCACCAGAGGGAGAATAAAATGGAAGAAGAAAACATCGAAACACTAATTCAGCCAACCAAGTTTGTGAAATCCGAACCAGTAGTTACTCAAACGCCTGAAGCAGGCAAAGGATTTAGTTTTGATAAGCTTTGGTTTATTCCGGTTATCATAGCCTTGGTAGCAGTGATTGTTGTTGGAGCTTTGTGGGTAACGAATAAAGGCTTACTGGTTCCTAAGCCCTCACCAACGCCAACACCAACTCCAGCAGCAGAAATAGATGAGGAAACGGCTGCCCTAGAGGAGCAGGGGACTTCTGATGAGATTTCGGAAATTGAAGCAGACATAAACGCTACTGAGTTATCAGACATCGATAAAGAATTGACTGATATTGAAGACGAGCTTTCTTCTCCATAAAAATTATGCCAGCATCAAAAAAGCCCTCCCTTTCTAGACCCTTTTCATTTGCTTTTTCTGGGATTTGGGAAGTGATTAAAGCCGAAAGAAACATCAAAGTTCATCTTGTTTTAGCCGCTCTCGCTATTCTCTTAGGGTTAATTTTAGGAATTAGCAGATTAGAATGGCTAGCTATTGTTCTCATCATATCGGCTGTTTTAGTAGCGGAAATTTTTAATTCAGCCATTGAAGAAATTTGTAATTTATTAAGAAGAGAAAACCACCTTGATTATCAGGAAACAAAGTTTATTAGAGATACTTCAGCCGGAGCAGTTCTCATCTTAGCTATAGCTTCAATTATAATTGGGGCAATAATTTTCCTTCCTTATCTCTTATGAGAATTGAGAAATTAGTTGTTGGCCAACTTCAGACCAACTGTTATCTTGTTTGGGATGAAAAGAGTGGGGAAGCAGTGATTATTGACCCGGCTGATGATGCTGATTACATTATTCGCAAAATTCAGGATTTTGAGCTAAAACCAAAGCTAATTCTCGCTACCCATGGGCATTTTGACCATGTTCTCGCTGTGCCTGAACTTAAATTAGCTTATGGAATCCCTTTTTTGATGCATGAGGCTGATTTATTTCTACTTAAGCGCTCTCGGGAAACCGCCAAATTCTTTACTAGGCTAGAAGCTGACCCGCCATTGATGCCTAATAAATTTCTTAAAGAAGGGGACTTGATTAAATTTGGCAAGGAAAAGTTAAAAGTGATTGAAACCCCAGGGCACTCCCCTGGCGGGGTATCGTTTTTTAATAGGGGAGTAATTTTTGATGGCGACACCCTATTTTACCGCGGAATTGGTCGTTATGACTTCTCCTATGCTTCAAGAGGAGATTTATTTGCTTCAATTAAAAAATTATTCAAACTTCCAGACAAAACAATAGTTTACCCTGGGCATGGGGAAGAGACAACGGTTGGAGAGGAGAAGAAACACTTCAGGTTTGAGAATTCCCCATTTTTTTGATAAAATTAGGGAGCAAAAATTTATATGGCCCCGTCGTCTAGTGGTCTAGGACATCAGGTTTTCATCCTGAAAACACCGGTTCAAATCCGGTCGGGGTCACCAGGGACCGTAGCTCAGTGGTAGAGCAGCTGCCTTTTAAGCAGTTGGTCGGAGGTTCGAATCCTCCCGGTCTCACTTTTTTATGCTATACTGGTTCTATGCTTATTCTCGGAATAGACCCAGGCACAGCGAAAACTGGCTATGGAGTGATTCAGTGTACTCGAAGAGAGATAAAGCTGATAGAACATGGGAGTATTAAGACTTCTACTAAATATTCTTCACCTAAAAGGCTTGATTTAATTTATTGCCAAACCACAGAAATCATTCAAAAGCATAAGCCTCAGGTTTTGGCCATGGAAAGCTTGTTTTTTAATATTAATGCCAAGTCAGCTTCAGCCGTGGGTCAAGCCATAGGAGTGATTAAACTGGCAGCGGCAAGGAAAAAAATAAAAGTCTTTGAATATCCACCGTTGAGAATTAAAATGGTTTTAACCAAAAACGGTCGAGCTAAAAAAAGACAAATTCAGTCAGAAGTCAGAAAAACTTTAAAAGTAAGAAAGCTGCCGCGCCCCACCCATGCGGCTGATGCTTTAGCGGTGGCAATTTGTCATTGGCAAGAAACTAAGAAAAAATGATATAATTTCTTTAAAGAAAGAAAGGGGGTGAGTTAAAGACAACTTATGGCAGATACCAAAGTAGGTAATGTTACCCACTATTACGATAAAATCGGCGTGGCAGTTGTTGACATCTTAGCGCCGATAAAAGTGGGGGATAAAATAAAAATTACCGGCAGTATTGAATTTGAGCAAGAATTAACTTCCATGCAGATTGAGCATGAGAATATTGAAAAAGCAAAAAAGGGAGACCAAATCGGACTCAAAATTGAACAGCCGGTGAAAGACAAAGACGAGGTTTTCAAAATAGGCTAAGATGGATTGGCAACTGGCGCCTGAACTTCATAAGAGGGTGGAAAAATTAACAAAAGCCCTCGAGTTTTCTCATATTGACCCAAAAAGAGTGATGGTTTTTCAAAGCTATGGTTCTAAATCACGAGCCAGGGCAAGGATTTGGAGTTTGCCTCGAATTTGGCAAAAGGCTCTTAAAGTTAAGCCCCATTATTGTTTAGAAGTCCTTTCTGAAAAATTTGATGACTTATCCCGAGAAAATCAAGATAAAATTCTAATTCACGAGCTTCTTCATATTCCCAAAACCTTTTCCGGCGCTCTTCTTTCCCATCGAGGAAGAAAAAGAAGGATTGACAATCGGGTGGTGGAAAGATTATTTTCGAAGCTAGAAAAGAAGGTTTGATATATGCTTATTATTCACGGTGATAACCAGGTTGAAAGTCGGCAATTTTTAATTGCCCAAATAGAACAAGCCAAAGCAAAAGACAAGGAAGTTGTTCGTTTTGAAGGCAAAAAAGTGGAAATGGAGCAACTTCATCAAGCTCTGGAGGAACTATCTTTACTAGGAAAAAAGAAGCTCGTGGTAATTGAAAATCTTTTGATTAAATCCCCACCTAAATCAATCATCAACTATTTATTCAAAAATCAACCTAAAAACTTAATTATATGGGAAGGGAAAGAAATCAGCCAATCCAAAATTAGCCAGCTTAAAGCTCAAGCCAAGCTCTTTAAACTACCGCCAATTATTTTCAAATTTCTTGATGCTTTATTGCCAGGAAATAGTCGTCAATCTTTAAGCCTGCTAAAACAGGCTGTGGGACAATCTTCAGCGGAAAATGTTTTTTATATGCTCGCCAGGCAAATTCGCTATTTGATTATTGCCAACCAAATAGGAAAAGAAGGGTTGTCTGGGCTTCACCCTTTTCAACAACAAAAAATTGCCTCACAGGCAAAAAAATTTCAACTCAGTCAACTCCTTACCCTCCACCGCAAATTACTCTATATTGATTGGCAACAAAAAACCGGTCAGGCTCCGATGGACCTCGCTGGTCAGCTTGACCTTTTAGTGGCTTCACTTTAGAATGAAATTAGAATGAATCTTTTTGGAACAAGTGGCATTCGAGGTGATGCTGAAGAACTTTTCACCAATCAATTCTGCTTTGATATTGGCAGAACTTTCGTAAAATTTCTAGACAACCATAAACAATCTGGTTCTATTACAGTAGGAATGGACCCTCGTGGTTCAAGCCCCAGAATTCTTGAAGCTATTGAGGCTGGATTATTGTTTGCTGAACGCGAAGTGGTGGACCAAGGAGCAACGCCTGTTCCTGCTTTGAATTGGGTCTTGAAGGTTACACCTTATGCTGGCAGTATTATGGTTTCTGGAAGCCATATCTCAGCCAATTTAAATGGGCTTAAATTCTTTGCTTTTAAAGAAGAAATACTTAAGAATCATGAGAAAGAGATTAATGATATTTATAACAAAATCAAGGATAAAGCTAAATTCCAGAAATCCAAACATATAATTAAAGAGGAAAATCGTGCCAATGAGAGTTATCAAGAAATGCTTATTAATCTTGCGGACGAGCCATACCCTAAGTGGAAATTGGTAATTGTTGACCCAGGCAATGGCGCCCAATCGGATACCATGCCTCAAGTTTTATCAAGATTAGGATTGAAGGTCAAGGAAATCAATGCCTCTATCCAGGGAGAATTTATCGCCCGAGATACGGAAACAGAAGGTGTATTGGCTAACCTTCAGCAGTTAGTCAAAAAAGAAAAACCTGATTTGGGAATTGCCTATGATTATGATGGAGATAGAGTGATTTTTATTGATGAAAATGGCGAATTTATACCTGGGGATTATACTGGCTCATTAATAGCTAAATACTCTAATACATCTAAAGTAATTACGCCTATTAACACCTCTCAAGTAGTTGATTATTTAGATAAACCCGTGATACGAACTAAGGTAGGCTCTCCTTATGTTGTAGAAGCAATGAAAAAAAATAAAGCGAGCTTTGGTTTTGAAGCTAATGGTGGAGGTATTTCAGCCGAGATTCTGATGAGCCGAGATGGAGGTTCAACAACAATAAAAATTCTTAATCTCCTTAAAAATCACAGAAGTAAATTAAGCTCTTTAGTAGGCACTCTTCCGCGTTTTTATTTATATCGAGTAAAGGTGGACTGTCCTCAAGACTTAA
>JAHIFH010000064.1 GCA_018900995.1 Patescibacteria group bacterium
CTGCTATTCCCATGGTTCTTAAAACAGTTTCTAGTCGGCTTGCCCCCACTTCTCCAGTCAAAGAAGTAATTTCCTTTTCCGAGGGATATTCCTCTGGTCGCAAAGGTTTACTAACCTCACGACCTAAAATTGGTGTTCTTTCTTGACTCATTTTCCCTTCCTCTGCCATATATTATATCAAACTAAGTCTAACTAATCAAAAAACCAAAAGTCAAATTTCTCGGTTTATAATGCATCAAATCCCTCTATTTCGATAATTTGATGTGACCTGAGTTTACAAAGAAATTCAATGTACAAGAGTTATATGTATTTTGACTCTAAGGCCATGCTTTTTTATTTGTCTCTTGGAATATATCTGGTTTTTTCTGTCTCTTGTTGAAGATCTTCTCTGCCATGTTTCCGAATCCAGTCGTACATTACTATTGCTGCTGACGAAGCTACATTGAGACATTCTACTTGTCCAAATTGAGGAATTCTCAAAACCAGCTCTGATTGATCAAGAATCTCTTTAGGTATTCCTCTTCCCTCGTTCCCAAAAATAAATAATGGACGAGGTGGGTAGGTGCAAGAAAATATATTCTCGGCCCCGGGGGATATCTCCACAGATACAATACTATAATTCTCATTTTGAACATATTTTAATAGATCTCCGACTGTAACTATATGAATTATTTTAGTATGAACCTGAGCATGAGTAGCTGGACTTTTGTCCCAATCTTTCCTTCCCACTACAATTACCTCTCTTGCTGCTGTAGCGTTCGCTGATCGTACTACACCACCAACATTGACTTCTTTCTCAAAGTTTAAAACAGCCACAGCAAAATCATGACATTTTATCTTTTTTTGCTCTTTGTTTTCAGCCATTGAATGAGGCAAGAAATACTCTTTTTTCATTAAATTAATGCTAGATAAATTTATGATTTAAGTAAATATTTATTGACATTATAAGCCGCTACTGCTCCTTGGCCACAAGCAACCACTATCTGTTTTACATTTCCCGTAATATCACCAGCGGCATAAATTCCTCTCAGGCTAGTTTCACATCTGTCATTAATCTTAACATAACCTTCTTTTGTAAGTTTTAAACGTAGCTTTTTGGCTAAATAATTGTTGGGCTGTAAGCCGATGTAAACGAAAACACCATCACATCGAAGAATATTTTCTTTTTTTGTCTTGTTATTGAAAACACTAACAGCTTCTACTTTACTCGATCCAATGATCTCAATTACCTCTGTATTAAGTTCATAATCTATTTTATTTTTGTAAATTTTTTTAAGATATTTTGCTTTGGCATTTAGGCATTCATCTCTCTCGACAAGAACAACCTTAGCGCCAAGCTTATGTAGATAAATAGAGGCAACAGCTCCGGAATTTCTCCCACCAACAACTACAACTTTTTTCCCTTTAAAATTATCACCATCTACCGTACAGAAATTGCTTACTCCCTTTCCAAATAATTCTTTTTCCCCTTTTACATTAAGTCTTTTGGGAACAGTGCCTGTAGCTAAAATAACTGTTTTTGTAGTAATTTTCTCTCCGTTTCCTAAAAAAATCTTGAAATGTTTATTTTCTCTTTTAATATCGACTACTTCTTTCTTTTCTACTTTTATATTCAAATATTTTAAATGGCTATTAAAAGAGTTCATTAATTCTGAACCACTTAATTTACCAGAAGTTCCCGGAAAACCATCAATAAAATAATGAGAATCTGCAGAAACAGCAGCGAACCATCCAGTTTTTTTTGACTCAAAAATTCTAAAGTTGCGATTATCTTGCTTGGCATATATGGCCGCCGTAATTCCTGCTGGTCCAGCACCGACGATTACGATGTCAATTCCTTTTGAGAGAGTTTTCTTCATTTTTGCGCACATATTACAAATGGCTCTGATGTTATAGTGGTAAAATTGCCTGTTTGAAACAAGGTCTCTTTTATCAAATGTAAATCTTTTTTAGGACTGAAATTTTTTATTATCGGCGCTATCTCTAAAATTTTTTTAATTTCTTCGAAAGACTTTTTCTCTACAAAGAAAAATTGTTCAAATTTAATGTAATTAAAACCCAATGCTCTTAGTTCAAAAATATAATCTAAGGGGTCTTTAGTCTTTACTCTTCCCGGAAAAAGAGTTGCTATCTCTTTAATTCCTTTGCCTAAACCATATTCCTTAAAAAAGAACCAACCGCCCCTTACTAAAACCCTATAAAGTTCGGGAAGTGAAATATTGGTTGTATTTTTATCCGTCACAATATTGATGCTTTCATTAGGAAAGGGAAGATTAAAGTTATCGGCTCTCAAGATAGTAATCCTTGAATCATTTTTTGTATTTTTTCTAGCTTTTTCAACCATAGGCTTCGAAAAGTCTACACCGATGAACTCGGTATTTTTAAGTTGGGGTAGTTTACGGGCCACCTCCATAATAACAAACCCATTTCCTGTACCAAGATCAAGGATCTTTTTAGGATTTACTTCTAGGGCTTTATTGATAATACATTCAAGAAAATAAGAAGTGCTAATGTTTTTGCCAGATTTTCGCTTTTTAAAAAACTGTTCTCTTTTATCGATGATTTTTCTAGTATAGAAACTACTACTTGAAATCATATCTATCCTATCCCTTTTCTTTTTTTAAAAAATCCATCTAGAATCTTCCTCAATTGATTTGAATTTGAAAAATAAAATATATCCTTTATTTCATCAATTAATTCTTTTGGCAATTTCTGAGAAACACATCTTTGATCAATTAATAAGCGTATATTTTTTTTCTGATATTGATTTAAGTATTTAATGGAACAGATCTCTAGTATCGACCCCGGCGAATACCCAAGACAAAGAGCAAATTTTGCTTGACCGATGATATGAGTATTGAGATAACTCCACCCCATACCACCAGGAATTTGTTTGACTTTATTTGCCAGTTGCCTTGCTTTTTGAACAATCTCTCCTTCTAATTGGGGAACAAAGGCAATGATTTTTTTCCCTGTCACATTTTTAAATGTTTGGCAGAAATCTACATAAACACCCTTATCGGGTATAAAATATAATTCATCAAAGTATTGCGTAAGTACCTCTATTAACGATCTCTGCCACTTTTTATAATTACTCTTCTTAATTTTCCCAAATCGCCAAAGTTTAGCTTTATCCGAAGGTCCAATAATTACGCATGAATATTTCATTTTTGGCACACAAAAACAGGGATATCGCTATTTTTCTCATAAGCTAATTGTTGAAAATTTGAGTAAATTTTGGACTTGAAACCAACTTCTTTCAGCGCTTGTAAAATCTCACTGATAGAAAAAATTCTTATCCGATGGCTGTCAATTATTAAATCAATTTGACCGCGATCTTTAATCAAAATCAAAG
>JAHIFH010000065.1 GCA_018900995.1 Patescibacteria group bacterium
AGTTTAAGTTCTTTATGAGAAGTGGTAATAATCGGGGTGACAAAAGTTTTTGTGCCATAACAATGCTTTCGTATTTCTTTTTCCCATTTCAAATCCTGTTTTCTTTCAACAAAGGAAATTAAGAAAACTCGATGTCTCTTTGCTAAAATCCGCACCGTCTCCCATGTTTTTATCTTTCCGCCAGTATCAGGAGGGTAAGGCAAAAATTGAGTAATAAAAAGAATCTTCATTGTAATTTATAAATTAAAACTTCTTCGCCCCCAAATGAAATGACCTTTAAAAGAGGTGGGTTCAGTTCATCCCTGAGCTTAAGAAGTCTTTGTGTACTGGGTAAAACTCTCAAATAACTAGGAATAACCAAAAGCTCTGTCCTTTCTAAAATTTTTTCTGCATTGTAAGCGTTGAGTTCTTCTGAAACATAACCATAGATAGGATTTCTAAATTTAATAGCCATTGTGTCGGAAGTTAGGATTCTTGAATTAGGATACTTTCTCTGAAGGAAATCGGCTGCTGCCTGATGAGCCTTGACCACATCCAAATAAGCTAAATTCATCTCTCCTCCCCAAATAACTTCTTTAGGAGGATAATTAAACCAGCACCTGACAAAAAGAATGACTATTAATAAAACAAGAAGAAAATAAAGTTGTTTTTTTCTTACTAATTCTTTTAGGCAAAAAACAAAAGCAATTAACAGTAATGGGTAAACAAAAAGTATATATCTTGGTAAATATAATCCCGGAGAGAAAAAAAGAAAAACCACTAACGGAAGAGAAAATAAGAAAAAGAACTGCTGAGTCCAAAATTTCTTTCTTAGTTTTTTATTAAAAATAGCGGAGAAAATACCAACTAACAAAGCCAAGCTTATTAGCCAGCGCCAATGAAAGAAAAAAGTAATACTAATCTTCTCTATGATCGAACCAGTTTGCCAAGGTTTATTAGCAGAGAAAAAAAGGAAATTTTTATAGATGGGCCAAACAAACCAATCGTAAAAATATTTATTTAAACCCAACCAAATTACAAAAGGCACTAAAGGCAGCGAGAGAAAGATCAACCTCTTGATTACTGGAAAAAGCTTTCTTCTTCTTTCTCGCTTCAATAGCTCATAAAGAGCTATCGCCGCAATAATGAAAACTCCCGTTTCTTTAGTTAATAAAAGTAAAGAGCCAGCAATGAAATAGCCAATTCTACTATTTTTAAAATAAAAGTATAAACTCATAAGTGAAAGTGAGGCTAGAGGAATCGCCAAATGAAAAAGTCCACTCTGAACAAAAAACAAAGGAGTGGCGAAAAGCAAAAGAGCAGACATAAATCCAATTTCTCTATTAAATAATGTTTTCCCTAAAAGAAAAGTAAACCAAAGAGTAAGAAAAGAAAAAGCTAACACCATCAGGCGAAGGGCAATTCGAGAAAAACCAAAAAAATATTCAATAATTGCGGCAAGCTCATAGATAAAGGGTGGATGATATCCCCACCACGACTCGACAAAAGGGTTAAAATTATTTCTTAATACTGTGGAAACCCCACCATAAAAACTTATTTCGTCCAAGTGAAGCGGCAGATTTAAAAAAGGAATTTTTAATAAAAAAATTAAAGAGAAAAATAATATTCCCACCCATAAGTTGCTTTTTTTAAACTTTAACTTCAATTGCTTCATTATCTGGCCACTCTTTCTAATGCCAGTCTTAAGCTTTCGCTCAAGAGCTCTTGGTTATCAGCCGATAACAGCGGCAATATCTGTTTATAGTTCCCAAAAACTGATTGTTGGGTTGGTTCTAAATAATCAGGTCCCTTAATTAACTCTCTAAAAAAGACTGTCTTTTCATATTCTTCCATTTTGGGAAGAAGGCTTTGCAACCTCTCCTGATCTATAGTCTGGCTTCTTAAAATAAGATTCCACGATTG
The DNA here is from genome assembly GCA_018900995.1 of Patescibacteria group bacterium. Classification (GTDB taxonomy): domain Bacteria; phylum Patescibacteriota; class Microgenomatia; order PFEM01; family JAHIFH01; genus JAHIFH01. The sequence continues at coordinate 1,903 of JAHIFH010000065.1, forward strand.
TCCGGCGCCCATAATAAAACTAAATCGAATTTCAGGATCTGATAGTCTATCTAGCTCTCGATCAAAAAGCTTGATATTTCGAGAAAAACTATAACCTGTTTCAGACGCATTGGCACCAATTTCTCCAATCGGCTCCTCTAAAAAACTATTATACTTATTAAAGCGAACAATCTGAGAAAAGCCTCCAATTACTATAAAAGATATCATCGCCAACCCAAGCCAACCTAATATTTTTTTCCAGACCTTGCGCTGTTCTAAAAACTGAACAATACCAATAGAAGCAAGAATAAATAAAAATGGCTGGAAAAAGATAATATAATAATAACCATGAACATAAATCGCCCCCCAGCCAGTTATTACTCCCTTAGGAACATTTGCAAGATTAATGAAAAGGGAAGCAAAAATAAGATAGGTTGTTAAAAGAACAACCCAAGTGAGCTTTTTAGGCTTTTTTTCCATCCAAAGAGCTACGCCGACAAAGAAAAGAGTCACCATATAAAAAACAATCCCTAAAGTTTTGGCAGAGATAAAAAGAAAACTAGGAATTTGGAAAGAGCGAGGCAAATAAGAAATAAATAATTTTTCTAGTCTACTAAGAAATCCTCCAATACCAAGTTGGGTTAAGAAAAAATCACTATCAAGCAACATTGGGTCAGCCGTAAAACTAACGAAATCATACGAGAGGTTGTAAATAATGAAAGGCGAAAAACCAATAAGAAAAAAGAGTAAAAAATATAAAAAGTCGCGCCTGAGAAAAAATCGCCGGTCTAGCAAAAACAAAAAGAATAAAATTTCGGCAATAACAATAATTTGTCCATACTGCAACCAAAGTCCAAAGCCACTAAGAAAACCAAGGGCAATGGGATAAATCCTATTCTTCTTTTTGTCTTGAATATAAAAAAGAAGTAATAAAAGGCTTATAAGAGTAATAAAAACTGGTGGCTCGATGTTGCCAAAGAAAATCAGTGAGCGATAGAGATAGCCAGGGGTAGAAATAGCAAAGAAAGTAACCAGAGGGAGAAGAATTTTTCCGCCATATTTTTTAGTTAAGATAAAAATCAAGAACACAAAAGTGCCTAAATTTAAAGCTATTGCCGCTAACTTCAAAGCTAAATAGCTCTTTCCAAAAATAAGATAAAAAGGAACAGCTAGCAGCCCGGCAAACATACTCCCGCCAGAGTGAGGTGAATCAAGGTAATACCAAAATGGGAGTTGTAATTTTCCATTAAGAAGATCAAGACCGATTGTGGCTACATTTTGCTCTTCGTCAAAAAAAGTGTATTGAGATGTCAAAATAAAAAATAGGTGGGCGGCAATAAATATCAAAAGGGCACCGACAATTAATAACCATTTTTTAGAGATCTCCGTCATCTTTTGCCTCTAGAAAGTTCCCCCAGAATTAAATTCTTTAAAACTCTAAATCCGCTATCTAAAATTCGCGGATTAAAAATGAGACGAGGGTGTTTATAAAGAAAGCTTGGTCTTAAATAAAATGATAAATATGCTCTTCTTTGAAAATTAAGCAATTCATTCTGGGTAAATCCATGAGGAACAAAAGGCAGGCTCTGGGGGTGAGCCGAATATTCTTGCCAGTCGTCACTTACCCTGCCATATCTGGGTGCTAATTTGGCGAGTTTAGTGTTTGGGTAAGGTGTATAAAGAAAAAGAGAAACGCCATCAAGGGGCAAAGAGAAAATAAAAGAAATTGTTTTTTCCATCTCTTTCCTCGTTTCGCTGGGGATAGCCAAAATAACTGATCCATAAACATTTATTCCTACTTTTTTAATTAAACCAACGGCTTTTACGACCTCTTTTAGTTTTGTTTTTTTATTAAGAAGTTTTAAAACTCGAGGGCTGCCGCTTTCGATGCCAATAAAAATATTAACACAGCCGGCTTTTTTCATTTGTAAAAGTAACTCCTTATCAATGTTATCAACTCGAGCACTACATCCCCATTCTAATTTTAAACCACTATCGATTATGCCCTGACAAATCTGAATTGCTCGCTGTCGAGAAATCAAGAAATTATCATCCTCAAAAGAAATAAAGTCTACACCATAATTTTTTTTAAGGTGCCTTATTTCTTCAACAACATAGTTAGCGCTGTGCCCACGCCAATTTCTACCAAAAACAGCTTGGTCACAAAAAGAACAATTAAAAGGACAGCCACGACTTGCTATCATTGAGGTAGTAAACCTCCTCCCCCTAAAAGGAGTATGGTGATAGAGATGGAGATTTTTAAGCAATTGGCGAGTAGGAAAAGGTAAGCTATCAAGGTTTCTAATCGGTTTCCTGGGAGGATTAATAATAATTTTCCCTTTCCCTCTTCTGACAATCCCCCGAATATCAGTAAAGTTTTTTCTTTGAGAA
>JAHIFH010000007.1 GCA_018900995.1 Patescibacteria group bacterium
TATTACATTGCCAATAAAAACTTCTTTTCTCTCTACTTCAATTAATTGAAGTAGTTTATCTAAGAGCTTACCAGCTGCACCTACAAAGGGTAATCCTTGTTGGTCTTCATGATAGCCCGGACCCTCACCAACAAACATCACTTCTGCCCCAGGATTACCCTCACCAGGTACTGGCTTATTAGCTCTTTTATATAAATCACAACGGGTGCATTTTGCCACCCGCCCTGCAATTTGTTTAAGTTTTTCCGCTTTAGTCATTTAAACTACCAAGTGGGCAGAAACTCTTTCATATTGGCAGTGGTAATCTGAAAAGCCTTCCCCTTTCCTTGGATAATCATTTTCGCCACTTTACGACAAATGCCATTAATTGTTCTTTGTAGGGTTCGAACTCCGGCATCGTAGCCTAAAGGTCTAACAATTTTAGGCCAAACATCAGCATCAATTTTAATCGCCTCTTTATCCAAGCCCGCTTCTTGCATTGTCCGCGGTAAAACAAAATCCTTACCAATCGTAATTTTTTCCTCATCAGTGTAAGAAGGCATTTGAATTGGCTCCAAACGGTCCATCACCGCCACGGAAATATTACTCGTGTTATTGCAAGTGGCAATAAATAAAACTTCCGAAAGGTCAATGGGATAATCAACATAATGGTCACGAAAAGCCATGTTTTGCTCAGGGTCAAGTAATTCTACTAAAACTCCCATAATGCTAGCTCTGCCTTCTTCGGTGACCCGGTCAATTTCATCCAGTAAAACCACCGGGTTTTTCGTTCCTGTCCGGCGTAAAGCCTTGATAATTAAACCCGGCTCGGAATCTGGTCGAATTCGTGACTGACCTCTTAAATCAAGGGGGTCACCCAAGCCACCAAAAGGAACTCGAGCAAATTTTCTCTCCATTGCTTCAGCGATTGAATAAGCAATCGTTGTTTTCCCGGTACCGACCAAACCAACAAAAAGAAGCATCGGCGCCCGCATAAATTTCATGATTCCTTCTTCTCCTCTCGCTTTTTCACCTTCTCGCCCTTTTTCCTTCTTAAGCTTCAACACCGCCATATACTCCAAAATTCTTTCCTTAGTTTCTTCTAAACCATAGTGATTTCTGTCCAAAACCTCCTTAGCCATTTTTAAATCAAGCCTATCTTCGCTTTTTTTATCCCAAGGTAAAGCCGTCATCCAATCAATATAATGGGCCACTCGTTCGTACTCAGTTGAGTACTCACCATACTTAATCATCCGGGATAAGCGCTCAACCAAACGAAGACATTTTTCTTTTAATTCAGGAGGAATACGAGTAGCATCAACCTTTTTTTCTAACTCAATAATCTCCTTAAATAGGACAGTTTTTTCAGGCATACAATACATATAGCTTAGCAGAATCGATAATTCAAGACAAGGAAAGACTAGCGACGACGGAAAGGGCGTCGTCTACCAAATTGAGGGGTTTTTCGTCGTTGAAGAGGTTGACGGCCAATTGACTGCTTTCTTGGTCTTTCTTCCAATATCATGCTCAGATTAATTCGCCCCCTATCATCAATTTCAACTACTTTTACTTTCACCTTGTCTCCCATCTTAACAATCTTACTGGGGTCATCCACGTATTGGGTTGACATCTTGGAAACATGAACCAAACCTTCTTTTCCTGGAGTAATTTCTACAAAAGCACCAAAGGGTTGAACTCGTTTCACCTCTCCCTCAAAAATTTCACCGACTTCAACCTCTCGGGTTAGTCCTTCAATCTTCGCCACTGCCTGGTCAACTGCTTGTTTATCAGGAGCAGAAATATTGATTGTGCCGTCATCTTCAACATCAATCGCCGCCCCTGTCTCACTAATCAAACCCCTAATTATCCGTCCGCCTGGACCAATAATTTCGCCAATTTTGTCAACGGGAATATGAAGAACTTTAATTTTGGGAGCAAATTTGGAAATTTGGGCCCTGGAAGCTGGTAGAACCGTCATCATCTTTTTAAGGATAAATAAACGCCCCTCTTTTGCCTGAGCAACAATTTTCTTCAATAAAGCTAAATCAATTCCCTCGTTTTTAACATCCATTTGAATTCCCGTCATTCCCTTCTTAGTACCCGCTATCTTAAGATCCATATCTCCATTAAAATCCTCTAAACCAAGAATGTCACTTAAAATCACCTCTTTCTCACCTTCTTTTATCAACCCCATGGCAATACCGGCAACCGGTGCTTTGATAGGAACACCCGCATCCATTAAGGAAAGAGTCGAGCCACAAACTGCCGCCATAGAAGTAGAGCCATTAGAAGACATTACTTCGCTAACCACCCTAATGGTGTAAGGAAATTTCTCCTCAGCTGGAATCAAACCTAGTAAAGCCCGTTCCGCCAATGCCCCATGACCTACTTCCCGACGCGAAGGCCAGCCAATTCTACCGGTATCACCTAAGGAAAAAGGCGGCATGTAATAGTGATGAATATAGCGCTTGGTCTCCTCACCTTCCATGCTTTCAATCAATTGTTCTAAAGAAGGCGAACCAAGAGTAGTCACAGTGAGAACTTGGGTTTGGCCACGTTTAAACATGGCTGAGCCATGAGTTCGAGGCAAAAGACCGACTTCAATCTCAATTGGTCTAATCTCCTCAAGCTTGCGCCCATCAGCTCGTTTGCCTTTTTTGATAATTTGCTCTCGAACGCTTTTATTTATCAAATCATCAACTATTTGGTTAATATCTCTTTTCTTCTCTTCATCATACTTTTCAACCAATGCCTCCTTAATTTCACCAATTGTTTCTCTGGCTTCATTTTTAGCCATAGCTGTCAAGATATTATCAATCTGCTTAGCCGCATCTTTAGTCACATTTTTCACTAATTCCGCATCAATCTTTTTCTTCTCAACTGCTTTTTTCTTTTGACCCGTTTTTTTAACCAGCGCTTTAATTAATTGGAACATCTCTTTATTCTCTTTTTGAGCCACTTCAACTGCCTTAACTAAAATGTCATCTGGAATTTCTTGGGCTTCGCCCTCAAGCATGACTGTCTTTCCCTCAAGCCCAGCGACAATCAGATTCATAGTCGAATAATCCAAATCTTGATAAGTAGGATTAACAACAAAAGCCCCCTCACCATCTTTAGGCACATAGCCGATTCTCATGGCGCTAACCGGTCCATTCCAAGGAATATCAGAAATGGCTAAGGCAGCGCTGGTCGCCCAGACCGCAGGCATGTCCGGGTCATTTTGACCATCAACCGAAAGAACGGTAATTATTACTTGGATTTCATTTCTATAATCCTTAGGGAATAAGGGACGAATGGAGCGGTCAACTAGTCGCGCTGTTAGGGTTGCCTCATCCGAAGGACGCCCCTCTCGTTTCACCCAACGCGAACCTTTAATCCGCCCGCCAGCATAAAGGCGCTCAACATATTCAACAAAAAGTGGCAAATAATCAATGTCTTCTCGTGTCCCGGCTGAAACAACAGTCGCCAAAACCATGGTATCACCATAGCGGGCTAAAACGGCTGCATTAGCCTGCTCGGCTAACCGACCCACTTCTAAGGTTAATTTTTTGCTACCAATCTCTGTTGACTGGGAAATCGTTTTTATCATCAGAAGCTATTTTGACAGTTTTAAAGCGTTGACAATTTTTTTATAGCGCTTTTCGTCTTTTTTCAATAAATAAGCTATTAATCTTCTTCTTTTAGAAACCAGGGAAAGCAAGCCTCGCCGGGAATGAACATCTTTTTTATGGTCTTTAAGATGCTTAGTCAACTTCTTAACTTTAGAGGTCAGTAAGGCAATTTGTACTTCAGGAGAACCTGTGTCCTCTTTTGACTGGGCATATTTCTTAATAATTTTCTTTTTTTCTTCAACCGTTAACGCCATCGAGATTATATTTTAACAGAGACAAAGGGAGCTAACAAGGGGTTAAACTCGGGTTTCGCCTTTGTAAATCTTGGGTTCGAGCCAATCTGGCTTGGGCTTTTCTTCTTCCTCCTCAGCTGGTTTTTTCAGAGCAGAAACTTTAGGAGGCATTGGTTTTAAAGGTGTTTTGCCCTTTGGCATTTTTCTAAAGGGTCTTTTGGCTTGTCTTCTTGCCCCTATTTTAAGGCAAAAGGCAGCTGCTTCAAAAGTATTTGACCCCACTTTGGCTGAAGAAAATCGGCTAGTCGCCCGCTCAATGCCTAACAAAAGATTAGAGCCAATATCCTCATCAGTGGGTAATCTCAACAGGGCAATTAAATTAGCCACTTGCTCGGAAAGCGAAGCCGCCATTGGATCAGCCAAATCAACTTGGCCATACTCCTGATTTCGAGGATTGTTGTCAAGATTAACAATTTGACTTTCCTTAAAAGCTTCTTGATTATCCTCATAAATCCTTCCCAAATTTTCTAGTGAACTGGTCCCAATAACAAAAATCAAATCTACTTTACCGCCGGTATAAGAATACTTAACTCGCTCTGAATCCAGGGGCGGGAACCCAGGTTTGGGTTTGATAATTAAATTAAACTTGCCGTTATCAATGTTGTAACTAACTTTTTCAATTGCATCTTCAATGTAATCAAAAGAAACTATCAAACTATCTTTACCTCCCTGAAAAGAATCTTTAATTTTATCTACTCCTACTAGAGAAGAAAACTCAACTATCATCTCTGTTGGGCTACCAATTTCCACTGATTTTTTGGCTTTGATAAGAGAAAGATAAAGACCTAAACCGGCAGCAACCTTGTCAAAATTGGGGTTAGCAGGCAAGGCAATAAAGATGCTTTGGGCAGTGGCAAGAGCAGATTGAATTCGAGAAGCTTGATTTTGGTTAATCATTACCCTTCCACTTTTCTATAGGATATTAACATATCACCAATCTTAAAGTCAAGCGAGGGAGAAAGAATAGCGCCAAACTCTTCACCGGCTTTGGCCCCTTCAATTTTCTCTTTACCTGTTTTCATTGATTTAATTCGGCAATCGCCAATTAACTCCCCGCCACGCTGCAAATGAAACTTAGCCGTTTTTTTAATCTCGCCCTCAGTCACCCGGCAGCCAGCAACTCTCTTTTTATCTATCTCAAATTCTTTAAGAATTTCTGCTTGACCTAAAATTTCCTCACCCGCAAATGGTTCCATGAGTTTCTTAACTTTTTCTTCAACTTCCTCAAAAAGTTTGTAAATTACTTGATAATCGCTAATCTTTACTTTTTCGGTTACTGCCAATTTTTTCACCTTTACCGAGTTTTTAACATTAAAGGCAATAATTTCGGCGACGGTGGTGTCTGCTAAAAGAACATCGGACTCATTAACCTCGCCCACGCCTGAATCAATGATTTCTACATCTTTAGGCAAACCCGCTAAAATCGCTTCCAAGCTACCGTTGACATCGGCTTTAATAATTAAACGTAGCCTACCTTCTTCGGCTTTTTCTTTTTTAGCCAATTCTGGCTTGGGCTGTTCTGCGGAAGGAGCAACAATTTCTTCAGCTCGTTTGATTGAAGCCTTCGGCTTCATTCGTGGTTGTGCTACTCCCTGATGAACTAAACTGCCAATTGGAGGTACTGTTTTGAAACCTAAAACTTCCACTGGCTTACTCGGACCCGCTAATTTAATCGATTGACCATTTGCATCAAACATCGCCTTAATCTTGGCAAAAGCACCGTCGGCTTCAATTTGGTTACCCACTTCCAAACTGCCATTTCTCACTAAAATTGTTGCCAAAGGACCCCGACGCTTATCCAATTTAGACTCAATTATCACTGCTTCTAACTTAGCTTTGGAATCACCTCTAACTTCCTCCATCTCCGCCACCAACAATATCATCTCTAAAAGCTCATCAATCCCTTTACCGGTCTTCGCCGAAGTCAACACGCTCACAATCTTCCCTCCCTGGCTTTCAACGGAAATGTCATTCTCTGCCATGTCTTTTTTTACCCACTCTAAATCAATATTGGGTTTATCAATTTTATTAATGGCTACTAAATAAGGAATTTTGGCTTTTTTAATATATTTCAAGCTTTCCGTAGTTTGGGGCTTAACACCTTCATCAGCAGCAATCACTAAAACCGCTAAATCCGCCACTTTTGCTCCTCGAGAGCGCATTTCTGAAAAAGCAGCGTGTCCCGGAGTATCAATAAAAGTAATCCCTTTTACCCTTTCACCCTCTCGCTCTTTCACCTTAATCTGATAAGCACCAATGTGCTGGGTGATACCCCCAAATTCTTTGGCAACAACGTTGGTTTTACGGATTTTATCTAGAAGAGTGGTTTTGCCGTGGTCAACATGGCCAAGGACAACCACCACTGGCGGTCGTGAAGACTTTTGAGAAATAGTTCTCTTTTTTGCCATCTTGTTACTTGTCCCAAGAAACGACTCATGTTAGTGCTTTTTTAATTTCTTCGGCCACCTTGGGACCAATGCCTTTAATTTCTGCCACTTTATCTTTTTGTGACATTAATTTTTTCTTGGTTTTAATACCGGCTACTACTAAAGCGTTAATCGTTCTTGTGGATAATTTCAATTCCTCTAATTCTGGTGCTTCGCTTATTTTCTCAACCTTTGGTTTCTTCTTAACTGGCTTTTTTGCACCTTTAATATCAATTTTAAAACCAGTTAATTTAGCTGCCAAACGGACATTTTGACCCCCTTTACCAATGGCTAAAGAAAGCTGGTCATCGGGAACTGATACCACCGCTTGTCCTCTTTTCTTATCAATTTCTACTTTAACACCTTCCGCTGGAGACAGGGAAGCAATAATAAACTTCTCCGGGTCATCACTATATTGAATAACATCAATTTTTTCACCCTCCAGTTCATCAATCACTGCCTGAACCCGAACGCCTTTTTGCCCCACACAAGAACCAACAGGGTCAACGCCTAGCTGAGTTGAAAAAGCGGCAATTTTTGTCCGAGCACCACCTTCTCTGGCAATTACCTTGATTTCCACCGCCCCAGAAGAAACTTCTGGAACTTCCCGACGGAAAAGAGCTTTAACTAAATCCGGATCAGATCGAGAAACAATCACTTCCCGACCCCGAGCCGAATCGCGGATTTCTTTAATGAAAAAAGTTAAACGCTGATTAACTGAATATCTTTCTGAGCGAATTTGTTCTTGAGGAGGCATCACTCCTTCGGCTTTGCCAATATCAACAATCGCATTGGGCCCATCAAAGCGGATAATCATCCCGCTCACTAAAGTACCGACTCGTTTGGAGTATTCATCAAGAACAGCTGCTTTCTCTGCCTCTCGCAGTTTTTGAATAATTACTTGCTTGGCGGTCATAGAAGCAATCCGACCAAAGCCAGGGGGAGTGACTTCTTTTTTCTTTTTTTCTTTACCCTCAGGAAATTCATAAACCTTAAATGCACCTGTTGCCATATCCAAATCAACACTGTATTCCATATCCTCTTTAGCACCATAATCCTTGCGATAAGCAGCAACAACAGCTGATTTAATTGACTCCAGAGCCACTTCTGGCTCAATGCCTTTCTCAGCACAAATTTGATTTAATGCTGAGGTAAATTCTGTTCTGGCTTTTAAGACTGCCATGACAATTTTTCTTGTATTTTTGTGTTATTGATAACTTAACAATGATTTTCGCGTAATTTCGCGTTTTAGTTAAAAAGGTGGGAAATTCCCACCTCAAAACTCACTTAACCTGGGCTAATTTTATCA
>JAHIFH010000008.1 GCA_018900995.1 Patescibacteria group bacterium
TAACAAAACCTTTTTCCCTCCGATTATTCTTTTTGCTCTTTATCTTTTCTGGGTTTTAGAAGATTGGCAAAAGGCAGTTTGGCTAACTTTGATGGCGGTTTTGCCTTTTGGTTGGGCACTGCGCAGTTTAAGCACCCCAGTGGCTCTACCGTTTAATTTCTACACCTATACAGAGAAAGGAATAGTCATGGGAGGAGAGATGTTTTTTGGATTATCTTTGACGGCGAAATTTTTGATTCTTCTTTTCCTTTTTCTAGCGGTGGCTTTTAGAAGAAAGGCAAAGTTCAGATTGAAGAAAAGAGACTTTTTCCTCCTTGTTTTTTTATTATTAGGCTTAATTTCTATTTTTACTTCTCAAAACCCAAGCCTAGCAGCAACTGGTTTTTTGGGGATTTTTTTGGCAATAGGGATTTACTATTTAGCGAGATATTTTTTAAGGGATCGACTTTTGTTTTTATTAACCATTAATAGCCTTTTTACTCTCGTTTTTTTTGAAGGTCTTTGGGCTAGCCTTCAATTTCTTTTAAAAAGACCACTGGGGCGGATATTAGAGCTGGAATTATCCGAGTTTCCCTATGGAATCTTAGCCACGGAAGATATTTTCCAGTTTCGTTCCTCGGGAACGTTATCTCACCCTAATACTTTGGCCATATTTTTGGGAATGCTACTGCCTTTAATAATGACCCAGTTAATGGTCAAAAAACCATTGATTAAAAATAAGATTTTGGTCTTGGCATCTTTCCTCTTTGGCCTTTTTGGGCTCGTTTTCACCATGAGCCGTTGGGCTTGGGCTATTTCTGGCCTTATTCTTGTCAGCCTTTTTTATTGTTTGGCTAAAAAAGAGAGATTGAAGTTTAGTAAAAAACTTGTCTCCATTTTCCTTGTTTTTCTTACTATTCTTATTCCTCTCACCGGAAAAAGGATAATCACCTCTGGAGAGGTTTTTGAAGGAGGATACAGCACTTGGCAATCAAGAATCAGACTGGTTCAGGAGGCATTGGTAATGATTAGAGAAAGACCCTTTTTGGGGGTGGGACCTGGAAATTTCTTACCAATTTTGGCTCAGAGTAATGTTACTGGTGTTGCTCATTACTTTTTTGCGCCGGTCCACAATCTTTATTTACTCTTTGCAGCAGAAATTGGTATATTGGCTACCTTTTGCTTTTTCGCCCCCGTTTTCTTAAGCCTGAAAAAATTTTGGCAAGAGGAAAAACAACTAAATAGAGAGTTTCTTGGAGTCAAACTTGGCGTCTTTGCGGGGTTGATTCTCTATCTTTTGGCGGCTTTAATTTATACCGGCACTGGTGTTAATCTTGAACTTTTTTTCCTCCTTTTAGGAATCCTGGACGCTTAAGAGAAATATAAAATCGATGGACAAAATTAATACTAAATTTGTGCTTTATCAGCTTTCCAAAATAGGTTATTCATTTTTAGCGCCAAATTTTTTAGGGAGAAAGAAAATTCCTTTTGGACCAAGCTTTGTTTCTTTGGAAGCAGAGGATGGTTGCAATCTTCGTTGCCTCCATTGTGATATTTGGGAAAAAGAGAGAAGCCCTAAGCGTATGAATTTGAAACAAATGAAAGAGGCGGTATTAAGGCTAAAAAATTGGCTTGGGATTTTTCAGCTCAACTTAACTGGAGGAGAGCCGTTTTTAAATAAGGATATAATCCCCTTGATAGAATTTGCCTCCACCTGGGGAATTTTGGTCCATACTAACTCTAATGGATTTCTGATTGACCAAAAATTAGCCCGAGAGATAGTTAAAAGTGAATTAAATAGCTTGAGTATTTCTCTAGACAGCTTGAAGCCAGAAAAGTACAACAAGCTCAGGGGTAATAAAGAAGCCTTTCAGCGGGCAATAAGAGCCTTAGAAATGATAAGTGAAATACGACGGCCAACAGAGCCTTTTTTATCGATAACTACCGTTGTGATGCGACAAAACCTAGGTGAGTTAGAGAAATTGGTTCATTGGACCAAAGAACAGGGCTTAGATGCGATTTTTTTCCAAGCTATTTGGCAAAATTTTGATGCCGGATATGATCCAACCTGGTTTAAGTCAAGTGATTTCTGGCCTCATGACCTCAAAAAAGTTAAAAAAGTTATGAATCGTCTGATTCAACTAAAAAAGGAAGGCTATCCCATAGGTAATAAGATGGAAGATTTCAAGCGCTATAATGAATATTTTGCCAACCCAGTTTCTTTTGGGAAAAGTAATCCTTGTTTTGTCGGGGTTAATAACTTTGATGTTGATATTACAGGAAAAGTGAGATTGTGTTTTAATTTCCCCCGGGTAGGTAATATTCTAAAAGAAAAGCCAGAGAATATTTGGAATGGAAAAAGAGCCCAAGCTCAAAGGCTGGAAATCGCCAGGTGCGAGCGTGGTTGTAAAATTTTACTTTGTAATACTCCGATGAGCAGAAAGGAAGCGCTATTAATGCTAGCTAACAAGATTAAAAGATTGCCAAAAAGATTGATTGAATGAAGATCCTTTATATTACCCAAATCCTACCTTATCCTCCAGATAGTGGGGGGAAAATAAAAACTTACCAAACGCTTAAACTCTTAGGTCAAAAACACCAAATTTACTTAGCATGTTTTGCTTCTGATTTACCAACAGCGGCTTTAAAAAAGAAGTTAAAGAAGATTTGTCAGCGAATAGAGGTAATTGTCTCTCCTTACCCCACTGCTCGATTTAAAAAGATTAAGCCTTTTATTTTCAAAAGCCTTTTTTCTTCCCTGCCGTTTATCGTTTATCGCTATCGGGACAAAAGATTTAAAAAGACGGTAGAGAAGATTTTAGAAAAAGAAAAATTCGATGCTATTCACATTGATCACCTCAATATGGCTTCTTATCTTCCCAGAGAAAAAGATTGCCTTTGGGTTTTGGAGGAGCATAACCTTGAGTCAGAAATTAACTGGGGGATAGTGAGAAGAGAAGAATGGAATAAATTCAAAATTTTTTCCCTTTTGGAGGCAATAAAATTAGCGATTTTTGAAAGGAGAACGGTGTCTAAGTTTGATTATATTTTTGCTATTAGTAAAAGCGACAGAAAAAAATTAATTAAATTAGGGGCGAAGGAAAATAAAGTATTTTTCTTGCCAACATCTTTTAAAACAAAACCTTTACTTGGTTCGAAGAGCCATAAGCTAACTATTCTTTTTGTTGGTTTACTCGCCTGGTGGCCCAACAAAGATGGACTTCTCTGGTTTTATGAAAAAATATTTCCCCTGGTTAAACAGAAAATTCCTAATGTTGAGCTGATTGTTATTGGTAAAGAAGCAACGAAAGAAATGATTGATTTAGATAAAAAAGACCGCCAGTTTAGGCTTATTGGGTATGTTGAAGATTTAGAGAAATATCTTGCTAAAGCAAGTGTCTTTATTGTTCCACTTCGGGTGGGGAGTGGTATCAGAATTAAGATTTTGACCGCTCTCGCCGCCGGACTCCCTGTAGTTTCGACCAAGAAAGGGGCCGAAGGCATAGCCAGCCGAAGTGGCAAGGGAATAATTTTGGCTGATGGCCCGAAACATTTTGCTAGAGCGGTAGTTAAAATTCTGAAAAATAGAAAATTGGCAAATAAACTTTCAAGAACAGGACTTGATTTCGTCAAAAGAGATTATAACCAACAAAAAGCAGCAGAGGCTCTTGAGAGGGCTTACCCATGAATCGTGTTTATCTCGCCGATTTACCAGTTGATTATTTATCTTTGAAAACTGTTAGTCCAAGGTTAATAAGGTTGGCTGAAAGCAAAAGAAAAAAACCTTATTTAGTTACCTATCTTAATGCCCATAATTTTAACTTGGCTTCTAAAAACAATACTTATAAGGAGATTTTGAAGAAAGCCGACTTAGTTTATGCTGATGGTTGGGGAGTAGTTTGGGCAGCGCGTTTGTCAGGAAGCCAATTGCCGGGAAGGCTAACCACCAAAGATTTTTTTGAGGGATTTTGCCGGATGGCGGAAAAAGAAAAATTGTCTTTATTCTTTTTGGGCGGAAAAGAAAAGGTAGTCAATAAGATGGTAAAAATCTTGAAGGATAAATTTCCTCAAATAAAAATAAAAGGCTGGCAAAATGGATATTTTAATGGCAAAGAAGAAAAACGGATTTCAGCCCGAATTAACCAGTTAAGTCCGGATTTTTTAATCGTTGGCATGGGTTCGCCAACGCAAGAATTATGGTTAGCAAAGAACCTTTCTCAACTTAAAATTAAAGTTGGCTGGTGTGTTGGCGGTTTGTTTGATTTTATTTCTGAGGAAAAACCGCGCTGCCCAAAATGGCTGGGGGACTTGGGTTTTGAGTGGCTATTTCGCTTATTAACCGAACCCAAAAGACTCTGGAGACGGTATTTAATCGGTGGACCTGAGTTTCTTTCTCGAGTAATTAGGTTAAAATCGCGTCAGGCGCGATAAAATTAAATTTATGAAAGACCTCCGCTATCTTATTCGCTTTGGTTGTATCTACGCTAAAAATTATCTTCTAGAAGGGTTGGCAATTTATTTCCCCCGAATAGTTCCAAAGCCCACATTTATTGGTTTAAGCGTAGGCGCCCTTTGCAATCTTAGGTGCAAGCATTGTGATTTTTGGAAAATGAAAACTAATCCGAATAAATATTTAAAAACTAGAGAGACTAAGCAAATTTTAATCAAACTTAAGAATTGGCTAGGACCATTTCGGCTAGTTTTTACTGGCGCAGAACCTTTTATTAGGAAAGATATTTTAGAACTTATTTCCTTTGCTTCAAAAAATGGGATTTACACCTCTTTAACCTCCAATGGGCAGTTGATTGATAAAAAGATAGCAAAGGCGATTGTTAAAAGCGGTTTAGATTTTATTAATATTTCTCTAGATGGAGCCAGTCCCGAAACTCATGATTTTCTGCGGGGAGTAAAAGGAAGTTATCAAAAAGCCACTGATGCTCTCAAATTTCTGGTTAAGGAAAGAAAAAAAGGAGGAAAGATTGCTATCTACATTCTTACTGTGGTAATGAAAAGAAATCTCTCTGAACTTGAAGATTTAGTAAAGCTCAGTCAAGAAATTGGTTGCGAAATTCATTTTCAGGCTCTAGAATCAAAACATCTTTATGGAAAGGAAAAATACGATCCGCTTTGGTTTAAAAAAAACCCTTTATGGCCTCATGACTCTTCTCAGTTGGAGAGGGCTAGCGAGAGTCTGATTAGACTTAAAAAGAAAGGCGCTCCGATTAAGAATTCATATAAAGAGTTGACGGAGCTGGCTATATATTATCAGAATCCCCTAATGATTCTTAAGAAGAATAAATTTTGCTTTACTGGCGTTCGGAATTTCGCCATCGATGAATATGGTGATGTTAAGTTTTGTTTTGCGATGGAACCAGTGGGGAGTGTGCTTAAACAAAAACTAGAAGAAATTTGGTATGGAAAAAAAGCAGAAGGACAAAGAAAAAAAATCAGAAATTGCCGTCGTTACTGTCGAATTCTGCTTTGTAACAGAAGACAGAGCCTAAGTGAGGGATTATTGTCCTTTTGGAGAATCTTTTTGTTAAAGTTATCTAGATGAAAATTTTATTGATTAACCCCCCAATTAAAACTGAAGAAGTTTATGGCGAATATTATTCTGCCGCTCCTTGCCTTCCTCCTCTAGGCCTTTGCTATCTCGCGGCTGTTCTTCAAAAAAATGGTTATAACAAAATTAAGATTATTGATGGGGTTTTAGAAAATTCATCAATGGATAATATATATAAAAAAATAAAAAGATATAAGCCAGACGTAGTTGGGATAACTTCAACAACCACCTCATTTTATTATGCCAGGCAAACAATTGCTCTTTGTAAAAGAGCTAATAAAAAAATTCTTACTGTTTTAGGAGGAGCCCACATCACGGCTTTGCCCAAAAGAACGATGGAGGAATGTCTAGAGCTAGATGTTGGGGTTTACGGCGAGGGTGAAATGACTTTTCTTGAATTGATTAATAGGCTTTCTCAAAGAAAAAACTTTACTGATATTCGGGGGATTGTCAGAAGAGGGAAAGGGAAAATTATTATTAATCCTCCCAGGAAACCGATTAGAAACCTTGATA
>JAHIFH010000009.1 GCA_018900995.1 Patescibacteria group bacterium
CGAAGTTACTCGCTTTCTTCTTACGAACTTATCCAGGATTACCCCGTCTTTCGACGAGCTATCCTCGACCAAAGGGTAGATTCCTACGCGTTACTCACCCGTCCGCCACTGGTCGAAAATTCGACCCGTTCGACTTGCATGCCTAAGGCACGCCGCCAGCGTTCATCCTGAGCCAGGATCAAACTCTCAAATATATTCGACTACATTCAATTCCGCTCAATATTTGACACTGAGTTTTATCGAATGTGTCAAAAAATTTCCTACCACAATAAATATGGTTAAAGGCTCTCTATTCAATTTTCAAAGTACCTTTTCAACTAAAAAGCCCCGCCAAGCGGGGCAAAATTCCCACATATCCTTGGCAAAACTTCTTAAGTCATTTCTGGCTTGATAATAACAGAATAACTAACCCTTGTCAATACCAATAATCCCTCCCCCCAAGACTTCTTCTTGTTGGTAAAATACTGCCGCTTGCCCTGGCGCAACGCCTCGTTCAGGCTCATCCAAAACTACCTTCACCCTAGACCCTAAACCCTTTACCCTACACCCTAATAGTTCTCCTTGGTGGCGAATTCTAACTTGGCATTTAATTTCTTTTTTGGGTGGTTTTCCCGAAATCCAATTGACTTCCTTTATTGTGAAGTCTTTCCTCTCCACTTCTCTCCCAAACCCCACGACTAATTGATTTTTCTTCACGCCTTTCCTAACTACATAATACGGCGGGATTATCCCCCTTGTTCTTTGTTCTTTGTTCTTTGTTCTAATCTCAAAACCATGTCTTTGACCAATAGTATATAAGGGCAGCCCTTGATGTTCGCCAATCACTTTCCCTTTAATATCAACCACCTTGCCGGGTATAATTTTTTCTTTTATTTGCCTCTTAAGAAAAGGGCGATAATCCTTTTCTGGATAAAAGCAAATTTCTTGAGACTCGGGGCGCTCGGCTACTGGCAATTTCCATTTTTTTGCCATCTTAATCACTTCAGTTTTCAAATAATCCCCCACCGGAAACATCACTTGGGCGAGTTTTTTTTGAGTGAGATTATAAAGAAAATAGGACTGGTCTTTGGATTTATCAATTCCTTGCAGTAACCGGTAACCAGTGATCAGTGATCGGTTTTTGTTTTTTCTGGTTGCTGGTTGCTGGTCACTGGTCACTTCAACCACTCTCGCATAATGTCCTGTGACTAAATAGTCATAACCCA
Source organism: Patescibacteria group bacterium (assembly GCA_018900995.1). Classification (GTDB taxonomy): domain Bacteria; phylum Patescibacteriota; class Microgenomatia; order PFEM01; family JAHIFH01; genus JAHIFH01. Next base: position 1,206 of record JAHIFH010000009.1, read on the forward strand.
AAGTCTTAGCATAGTTCATTAGTTCCCCAAATTTAATAAACCGATTGCACACCACGCAGGGATTGGGTGTCCGCCCTAAACCATATTCCTTTAAAAAATAATCAACCACCCTTTTCTTAAAAATCTCTTCAAGAAAATCAACTTTGTAAAAAGGAATTCCTAATTGGTTAGCTGTTTTTCGGGCTGCCTCCAAGCTTTCAGTACTACAACATTTATTTTCAAACATGACACCTCTGAGGTGGTTTGACCCACTGGCTTCACCTCGGAGGTGAGACTCTTGCCAGAGTCTCATATGAAACCCTGCTACTTGATATCCCGCCTTAACCACCAAAGCTGCCGCCACCCCCGAATCCACCCCGCCTGACATCGCCACAGCCACCCTAATTTGTTTAAATTTTTTTGAGTTCATGTTTCGCGTTATTTCGTGTCTTAATTTTATCATCTTCAAACCTTTGAAAAAACTTGCTATAATCAATTTATCGTGCCCAATTTTAATCCACCGATTGTTAACCATAAGCGCGCTTTAATTCAATTTATTATTAGCGATCTCCCTTCAATTTTTTTAAGTTTGGCTTTATTTTTGGGTGGAATTTGGCTCCTATCTCTCCGTATTCCAGGCTGGAGTTTATTTTTTGGTCTTATTATTACTCCACTAGGTATTGTCTTTACAATTTATACTCTTGATGATATTGCCAGAAACGTCGTTGCTCCTCCACCCTTCAAACCAGTACGCTGTAATGTCTGTGGGAAAATCACCTATGCCAAAGAAGACGAAAAAGATGTTATTTGCTGGCGTTGCCGGGAAGACATAACCGAAAAAATCTTAGAGGAGAAGGCAAGATAGAAGCCTAACTCTTTTTCTTCTTGTCAAAATTA
>JAHIFH010000010.1 GCA_018900995.1 Patescibacteria group bacterium
CTCCTGCTCTATCCGTTGAGCTACTGGGGCTCAATATACCCTTATAATTTTACCAAAAAAATGAGGGTAAAACAACCGAAGAGGAGAAATATTAAAAAGCCAAAATATTCTAAATATTGAGGTAAAAAGATAATATCGATTTTACTTTGATTGTCCAATATCCAACCATTTTCCCAATTATTAACAAGGACGTGTGATTTAATTCTCTTGCCAAAAAGCGGAGTTAATATTGTAGGAATCTTTTCATTGCCCTCATAAGCTTGCCAGCCAGGATGAAAAGCTTGAGAAAGAACAAAAATTTGATTATTAATGGGTTCCTTTTCAATGCGATAGAAACTTGGATTTGGATGTTGCACCTTGAGTGGAGCAAGCAGCCTTTGGTTATTTTCAGTTTGTTTCCTAACCATCTTTATGTCTATTAAAAAGTTGAATGGAATTTGGTTGACGGTTACTTTACCTAAATCATTAACCGACTCGACTCTTCCTATAGAAACATTATCAAAATGCAAGGTGTAACCTAATCCATCTTCTTCCATTGGGGATTGAATTATATAAGAAGAAGTAATTTCGGTTTCTTTTGGTAAATAAGTTTCAATGTCTGCCCTGCGACTATTTAGATTTTCTAACCAGAAAAGAAGACTTTTTCCTTTGACATAGCGGCTCTCCGCGGCAATAAGATAGGCATATTTATGAGGCAAGTTTGGTAGCCAGAAAGAAGCACTGCAGTTATTAGCGTCAGTAGAAGATAAACGGAGTAATTTTTTATCAATTATTTCATTGCTTACTTCTCCCTGGGCAAATCGATTACAACTAACAGGTTTATCTTTTATGAGATTAGCAGGTATAATATCAGCGCTGAAATAACCACCAACTTTAGGAACTTTTACTTCAACTGTTTGCTCAACAATCTTAACTTCAGGCTGTAGATAGTGAATCTCATTTAAATCGTTTGGATCAATCCAAACTAACTCCTTATTTTCTTTGCTAGGGACAATTAAAACATAATCCCTTAGAGATTCTGGAATTTCGTGTTTGAAAAGATAATAATCACCTTTATCTTCTACTTTAAACTCTATGTCAGATTGATTCCTCCCACTAAAAAGAGAGCGAAAAGGATAGTAAATATCTAACAGCTTGCTTTCGTCTTGAGAAAGATAGCTTCCATTACTAGCATAAGCTAAATCATAGTTGCTCCATCTATAATCAGGACCGACCGAAGGTAGATTTTGAGCCAAGAAGACAAAATTATTAACCGGAGTTTCGAGCTTAACCTGATAGATTTTAATTTTTCCAAACTCCTGGCTTAGAGTAACTTTTTCTAATTCCAGAAGTATTTCCTCGAGCTCATTAATATAAAGCGCTTTTGGCGACGAAGGATTAATGATATTCTTGTCTACTAAAAGCCAATTGATTTGGTACTTTTCGAGTATTTTTTCAAAAAGTTCTCTGTTTTGCGAGTAAAGAGCGTAAGAAATTTCCCAGTAATAATTTTCGTTTTGATTACTCCAGGGATCAAAAGCCCGATCTAGAATTGGTTGTTCGATTCCATACCAGATAAAGCCTGAACCACTGTACCCCCAACGACTGAAGTTCCATCCCCAGAAAGTATGAAGAGGAAAGTTAGCGATTCTGCTGTTTTTTTCCTGCGTTTTGAAAAAGTTAAATACTTTAAAATATTCATTCGGAATTTCAGTTCGATTTTTTCTATAAAAAAGCTCTCCTTGCCAGAATGGGAAAAGAAAAATTATGGGTAAAAGGATAAAGATGATTATAAGGCCTTTTTTTAATATTGACCTTTTAACAAAGGTGTAAATTGAGAGAAAAGTTATTGAATAAAAAATTGACAAGCAGAAAGCAATTATAATGGCAAACTTAGTGTAAGGAAAACGAAAGATTTGAAATAACAAAGGAATCTTGTAAAAAAAACTAGCAAGAAATGAAAGAAGATAGGTGTCATTAGATAAAATTACAAAGAAAAAGAAAAACGCAGGAATGAAGATTATGGCAGCTTTAATCCTTTTTTTGCAAGCAAAGAAAGCACCGCACATAGACAAAAGAAAGAGAAGGTAGCCTACACCTAAAGTTAAAGGATTTTGTAAATGGGTGACCCATTTCCCCATTTGATAGTTCATTTTCCCGCTTTTATCAATTTCAACATTGTCAAACCAAAAGCCTTTTAGAATTGTGGTATTAGCTAGATTTCCGTATTTCTTATTAAGCAAGAAGTTTTTTTCCGTAGACATTTGGTTTATTTTGGCTGATAGATTTACCCCAACATCACTAGCAACAAAATACAAATTTGGTAAGAGCCAGAAAGCATTGACACAAAACAAAATAAGATAAGCCACTAAAACCCTTTTTATAGCTCGCTTTTTCAATAAAAAGTAAAAAAGAAAAACAATGCTGAGAAAGATGAAATAAACTAAGAAGTAGGTCGCTACATAGCCCTGAGGAATTGCTAAAATATTTACCAGTAAAAGAAAAACAAAACTTCTTTTATCTCCCCTATTTAAGAAATTAAGATTAACTAAAAAGAGCCAAGGAAGAAAAGCAAAATGGGTAGAGTAAGGTTCAAAAGGCACATAGAACATTTGGAGAGTAGCAAGATTGAAGAGATAAAAGATAGCCCCAATAAAACTAGCAATTTCTTTTTGATTTTCCTTAAAGCGGACAAGAATAATTTTCTTTAGCAAAAAATAAATACCCAAGGGGCCGATGAATAGCATTAAAAAGTGATAGAAATAACGGAGAAGATGGGTAGGCAGAATAAAAGAAGTCAGCCATAAAAATAACTGTCTCGGCAAATCTGAGGCGTGTCCCATCCCTCCCAAAAGCCCTAAGCCTTGATACTCTTGCCAGACAGCAAAAATACTTCTTTTGATATTAAGAAAAAAATTAAATTCAGGATGGAGATTATCCCAGCCTGAGAGCATGGTATTAGGTTTAAAGTTTGTCAAGCCTAAGACGAGAACTAATATGAAGATTATAAGAATAGGAAGCGCTCTATTGGGTGTAGACCGGTTGAGATGCCAATTTTTTGCTTTGCTCATGTACTATTTCTTTTTGGGCTAGTGTTACTAACTCATAAAGATAAAGAGATGCCAAATAGTTACTGTTTCTCTTTTGAGCTAAAAGAGCCACAAAATTAGACAGTTTCATAATATCACGTTTATCTAAGGAATGGATTTTCTTTTTCAAAAAATCACCCTTTAAGCTGAAGAATAAATC
>JAHIFH010000069.1 GCA_018900995.1 Patescibacteria group bacterium
ATCTGGCCAGGATGTAGTTACTAAAGGTTGCTTCTCTTGTAAAACTTTAATACATAAATTTGAAGTTGCTGTAAAAGGGATAGTAATTTTTTCAAAAGGTATCGTTGAAACAGCTGTAGCTCTCTCTGCCTCTTTTGTTTGCGATAAAGCAATTCTTCTAAGACCACCTTGTTGTTCGTCAATCAAAGAAAGCACTATAATTCTATACCCTAATTTTAAATAACCTAATTCATTTAAGATGCTGTTAACAACTTTATTAGTAACATCTTCAAATTGAAGATTCTCCATTAATATATTGGTCAAACGCCATAAAGACTGCAGTGATTCTTTTTTTTGAGGTATACCAGGATCAGATTTTCGGACAGAGAAAAAATTACACATCGATTATTCTACAAAACTTCTGTATCTTTTTAATACTCCAGTTATACTACCGGGATTTTTCCCTGTTAAGTACAACAAAGCGGCAATTCTGACTCCCTTTGGTGATAACCCTTCAAACATTGAATCTGGAAATTCTAGTTGAGGATACCTTGATCGCCTTACTCCTTCAGTCACAAGTGGAGAACGAATTATTTTCTCGATAACGCGCCCGGGAATATTTCCATCTCTGGTCAACTCTATTCCTCTTTCACTAAGAGTAATAATTGTATACGAGCCTTTCAATAAACTATTCGCACGCGGATCTCTTAAATACAACGGAATACCATGTTCTCTACAAAACTCTTCTCCTTCATCTTGATCTACAATTTCAGGCTCTCCACTTATATTCATTGATGTGACTGCAGGAAACTCAACGCCCAAGCCTTCGATTGACCTAAGAAATTGCTCTGTCCATCTATGACCGTAAGGATCCCAGCTTTGAATCCAAACTCGTCCGCCTTCATAGTTTAATGAGGAAGCGGGAACTCTTACAATATATTCAGTTTTAAGCGGCACTCGCAGAAAACATAAAGAACCTAATTCGCTCTTTAAATTACCAGAGATATCCAAAAATTGTTTTGCTTCATCAGTCAATGCATTAGTATCAATTAAATTTACCAATCTTTCAAAACCAATTGTCAAAGCTACCGGTCTATTTTGACGCAGCTCCCCTTTTATTGTTTGTAGTTTTAATACAGCTTCCTGATTCCCGCCATCTATCCATAAAGCATTGACACCCCGATTAAAAACACCTACAACTTCTCCTCCAGTAATTAAACCAGCTGCACAATTTCGATTTCCTTTATTCAACAAAGATCCTACGAGAGTTTCTTGCTCTGTTGTCATAGTTAGTTTTCCTTGCTTAATATAATAAAACAGTTGAGGTTTAATGTAAAATTGCATCTTTGGTCTAGTAAACCTTATAATCTTATAAATCTTTTATTTAATAAGTTTATGATAGAAACAGTGGATCAAGATTTAATACATGAATTGCGGAATCAAGCAGAAAATCCACCTGGAGCAGATTTGGTTCTAGGAAGTTTTTATCAAGCTATTGCTGAAATGGTTGATAATGGAAACTCTATAGCAATACTCCTTCAAAGAATTAAACAAAGTCGTCCTGATATAACTACTAAACATTTCGTTAATCTGTTGTATCGTTCCTATCAATACATAAAACTTGAAGAAGGAAAGGATCTATCATTTCGCGCATTTGACACTGCAGATAAGTGGCATCCGGAACTTACTCGATTATTATCAGATAAACAAAACAGAGAACAATTAGAAACTCTTCTTCTTGCACGCTCAACAAGTACAACTGTATACCAGCGGTATGCTGGACCTTATGCCCTCATTTCTCATACATTTGACGGTATTCCAATTTCAGTAACTGATTTAGGATGCGGGGGCAATTACGGCCTAAGGGGAATTGAATTACAAGAACCCTTTAAACCAATCTGTGATCAAACACCAGATAAAATCTTATCCGAGTTATTATTACGAAGGATTTATTTTGAAAAAGGATTAGCCATAGATAAAGAAGATCCTGATGACGACGCAGTGACGAAATGGCGGTTGGCTTGTAGCTTTTATCCAAAAGAATTAGATGAGATGACCAATGTGTTAGCTTTTGAGCAAAGGTTAAAAGGAAGTCAAAGAGTCCAGTTTCTTAAAACTGACCTTCTGACTGCTGAATGGCTTCAGGGAGGAGTATTTGATGTGGCTATTTTAAGTACGATTTTGTACCAATTAAACCCAGAGAGACAACAAAGATTAATAGACAAAACTAAAAAATTATTAAAACCAGAAGGTATTTTGATCGTCCAAGATTTTGCAGTTAAACAACTAGAAAACCATCAGCATTTAACTTTTAATGAATCATGGTCTGGGAGAGAGTTTGGTTACAGAACTTTTCTGACATCTGCTTTAACCAGATGGAATTTTCAGGAAGTATTCCAATGGATGGGTGGTCGCTGCACCACAGTTAGAGCAGGCGAAGATTTTAATTCTGTATTCTCACAAGCTTATGCCAGAACGTCTACTGCAGCTTGAGCACATTCTACATCCTGGCTTACATCAGTTGAGCCTCCTACACCTATTCCCCCCATCAGCTTTTCTCCAACCTTTATCGGTAAACCGCCGGCTATAGTTGTTAATTTACCACCAAATAGTGAATTGATACCAAAATAGGGTTTGCCTTCACCGGCATAAGCAGCTATCCCATCAGTAGGCAAACCAATTGTTCCTGAAGTATAGGCTTTGGTAATGGCAAATTTTGGACTCACTTTAATGGCAGCCTCCATTCTGCTAAATGCTACCAAAATTCCACTCTCATCAACAACAGCAATAGATATAGCTATACCAAGCTCTTTTGCTTTTGCTTCTGCAGCTTCAATAGCTTTTTTTACTTTTGAATAATCCACACCCTCACCTCCTCCTTTTCTTATTCCTATTTTATTTTAGCCTATATTTTACCTCAGCGTCAAGCTGACTCCTAATCTTAACCAATCAATAAATTGACACTAACCTTTTAATCCCCTATTCTGAAATTAATGAATAAGGAAGAATATAATTTTTTTG
>JAHIFH010000011.1 GCA_018900995.1 Patescibacteria group bacterium
CCTAGTACACAAAGACTTCTTAAGCTCAGGGATGAACTAAACCCGCGCCTTCTAAAGGTCTTCTCATTTGGGGGCGAAGAAGTTTTAATTTATAAATTACAATGAAAGTTCTTTTTATTACCCAATTTCTACCTTTTCCGCCTGACACTGGGGGGAAGATCAAAACATATCAAACTATAAAGATAGTATCCAAAGAGAATCAAATTTTTTTGATTTCCTTTGTTGAAAGAAAACAGGATTTGAAATGGGAAAAAGAAATACGAAAGCATTGTTATGGCACAAAAACTTTTGTCACCCCGATTATTACCACTTCTCATAAAGAACTTAAACTGAGAGCTTTATCAGGGATTTTTAATCCCAAGCCATTTCGGGTTCAAAAATATTTTCTCAGAGAAGTAGCTGATTTTATTGAAAAACTATCCAAAAAAGAAAATTTTGACGCTATTCATTGTGATCACGAGACTTCAATTCAATATTTAACCTTTGTTCGAAACTGGCAGAAAAAACTAAAAATCTATGATGAACATAACATTTCTTCCGAGGGGCTTTTTGGCTATGCGAGATATGAGAAGAATCCCTTGGAAAAACTTGCTTATTTTATTGAAGGAGCAAAGCTTTGGTTTTATGAGAGGCGAATGATTCCTGTTTTTGACAGGATTTTAACTATCAGCCAGGCTGATAAAGAGAAGTTAGTTGAGCAGGGGATTAGCCACACAAAAATTAAATTCTTACCTATTCCTTTTGAGGCTGAATCTCAATTTCATTATGGTTCAAAAAATATTCTTTTTATTGGCTTGCTTTCTTGGTGGCCCAATAAAGATGCGGTTTTATGGTTTTATCAGCGAATATTTCCACTTGTTAAAAAGAAGGTTCCTCAAGCGAAATTTTTAGTAGTTGGCACTAATCCGCCGGAGGAAATAAAAAAAATCGATGAACAGGATGGCTCTGTCGAAGTAACTGGGCATGTTAAAGATGTTTCACCCTACTTTAAAAAAACCGGTGTTTTTGTGGTGCCAATTCGAGCAGGGGCAGGCGTGCGAGTGAAAATTCTTGATGCCCTGGCTTCTGGTTTACCAATCGTCTCCACCCGGATGGCAGCAGAAGGAATCAGGATTAAAGATAAAGAAGAGATTCTTATTGAAGATGAAGAAGAAAAATTCGTCAAGGCAGTAATGAAGCTTTTGAAAGACAGGGGATTAGCGAAAAAACTTTCTTTAAACGGAATTAAATTTATCAAAGAGAACTATAATCAAGAAAAAACGCAGAAAGTTTTGGAACAAATTTACTCTGAAAAAGGGAAGTGATTTTTTCTTAACGATTCATCTTTAACTAGTCTTAGACCGAGGAAAACTGTTTTGAAAAAAACAGTTAGATCAGAGCTAAGACTACTTTTTTTAATATCTCCAAGATCAAGCTTCATCCACTGAGTAAAAGAAAGACTGTGGGCGCCTTTTAACAGCCAAGAGCAAGCGATTCCGGGTTTAGCTTGTCGTCGCTTTGCTTGCCACTTTTTGGGGATTTGTTTTTCTTCATTAATCGGCAGCGGCCGAGGTCCAACTAGGCTCATTTCTCCCTTTAAAATGTTAATCAATTGGGGCAGCTCGTCCAGTCCGGTATGGGATAAAAATTTGCCTATCCGAGTATATCTGGGATCGTTTTTAATTTTAAAAACTGGACCATTGGCTTCATTTAAATAGAGATATTTTTTCTTTAATTTTTCTGCATTCTTGACCATATTTCGAAATTTGTAGAAGGTGAATGTTTTTCCATCTTTGCCAACTCGTTTTTGTTTGAAAATTACTGGCCCAGGAGAATCAAGCTTAATTAAAAGAGCAACAATCAAAAAAACAGGCGATAAAAAAATAATCCCTAAAGAAGAGAGAAAAACATCAATTCCTCTTTTGCCGAATTTTTGATAAACTGTGGTTGACATACTTAGATGAGAATAGCAAGTCTGGTTAAGCTTTTCAAACAGAGACCGTTTTTTTTCCTTCTACTTGGAATTCTTAGTATTCTGCCTTTTTTGGATGGAGGGACCCATTTTGCCGCTGAGGTTTTGATTTTAATTTTGCCCCTGCCTCTTTTTTTACTTGGAATAGCTACTACTGAGGTTCAGTTTAAAAGGCTACCTAACTGGTTGGTAATTTCCTGGTTAACCTTCTTATTTTTTGTCGCCCTTTCAGTTATTAATTCAACCAGTCAAATTTTTTCCATTCCTGCTTTTTTTCAACTTTTAGCTGTTTTTCTGTTTTTCAATCTTTTTCTTTTAACCTCCAGTAAAGAAAATATAAAATGTGCTATTTGGCTTGTTTTTATTGTTTCTTTTCTACTTTGTCTTTTAAGTTTCCATTATCTTCTTCCTTGGGCAGAAAAACCGGCTGAGATGAACCTGGTTTATGCTACTTATGGTCATAGCCACCTGGCTGACTATCTTATTTTAGTGATCCCTTTTGCCCTAACTCTCTTTTTGACGGCCAAAAAAGAGCAGCCAAAACTTCTTTTCGGAGGATTGTTAACCTTTTACTTAATTAGTTTTATCATGACTTTCTCTCGAGGAGCATTTTTAGTTTTGCCATTAGTTATCTTGCTATTAATCTTTCTTTTAAAGCCCCAGAAAGCCCCAGAAAGGCTTATAAGCTGGCTTTTAATCTTGATTCCCCTCGGTGTTTTATTGTTAATTTTGATTTACTCCTTAAGCTCATTTGGAATCGAAGCAAAGCTAGCTCAACCCCAGCATTGGCTGGTCAAACAGTTGATAAAACCCGAATTTCAAGCCAAAAGAATTGATTATTGGCTTCAGGCTTGGGAGGGATTTAAAGCTCGTCCTTTGTTTGGTTTTGGCTGGGGAACTTTTGAAATGGTGGCTCTTCGTTTTCAAAGAGAAACTGCCGGTTGGTCAAATTTCACCCATAATTGGTACTTACAGACTTTGGCTGAGGCAGGGATTTTTGCTTTGTTTGGATTCGTTTGTTTTCTGTTCTTATCGCTCCGTCATTTGTGGAAATCAATTAAAAAAAGCCCAAAAGATCCATTATTGATTGGAGGATTTGGGGCAATTCTGGCTTCCTCCCTTCACTCTTTGGTTGATTATGATTGGCACTTTCCCGCCATTTTTCTGACTTTTCTTTTTCTTCTGGCAAATCTAGTTGGTAGGGAAGAGAAAAGAGAAAATAATTTGAAATTTAATAAATTTTATCAATGGGGATTAATATTCCTTTCTTTTTTGGTCTTTGTTTTTGGCTGGAGCCAGGTGATAGGGGAGTATTTTTATCAAAAAGGAGATTATCAAAAAGCTCTTCTTATTTCTCCGTGGCCACCAGTAAGAGCAAGAAAAATGGGGACAGAGATTTTTGAGAAAGATTTTGCCCAGGGTGAACGAGTAGGTCTAAAATTAATTTCTCTTTCTTCCCAAGACCCCTCAATGCATTATTGGCTGGCAGAAAAGTATTATTACCGAGGCGACCTAGAAAAAGCAGCCGAATACTATCAAAAAGCGATTATTTACAATCCCTTAGGTAACTTTCGTCTTTATCAAAGACTGGGAGAGGTTTACGACAGGCTGGGAGAAGAAAAGAAAAAAGATGAACTTTATCAATTTTTTAGCCAAAACCTAGACAAGGTAAAAGTCGAAAAAGAAGACAAAAGCTTAGCCAAGACTCTTTATCAAATCGGACAGGACTACCTAAAAGAAGGGAAAAAAGAAGAAACACTTTTCTGGTGGCAAAAGGCACCGGCTTGGGCTCCCTGGTGGTCCTATTTTTATATAGAAGTTGCTAATCTCTATATTGAACTTGGTGATTTGCATAAAGCAGAGGAAGTACTGAATAACTGCCTAAATTTTTATTATCCAAAAGAACATTGTCAGGAATATTTGGACAGACTTTCAAAAGGAGAAAGTTTCGAACTCCCAGGTTTTTGGAGGTCAAAAATTTTAGATATTCCTGAAAAGTGATTGGTATTGAAATTTGACTTTTGGTTTTTGATTGATTGGACTGGGAGTGATATAATATTGGGAACAAAATGGGGAAAGAGGAGGACCAAATTAACCCAAAAGATAAACCCCAAAATGAAGAGGTCTTCTTAAAAAATCAGTTAGTTGATCAATTAGTCGAAAAAGGCCAGATTCGGAGTAAGAAAATTGAACATGCCTTTCGAAAAGTTCCTCGACATCTTTTTCTCCCCAATGTTGATCTTCAAGAGGCATATGCCGATGGTTCTATTATCACCAAAAAAATAGGGATTGAGCCAATAAGTTCTTCTACTGCGCCTTCTTTAATGGCTTCAATGTTAGAAATTTTGCATCTGGAAGAAGGAATGAAGGTTTTGGAAGTTGGTACAGGCACAGGTTACAATGCTGCTCTAATCGCAGAAATTGTGGGTGATGAAAAAAGAGTTTTTAGTGTTGATATTGACATCGAAACAATCCAAGAAGCCCAGCAAAACCTAGTTAAAGTGGGTTACAAAGACATAGTAATTAAGTGCGTAGATGGCGCAAAAGGCCTTCAGGAATATTCACCTTACGACCGAATAATTGTTTCTTGTTCTGTTTCAAACATTCCAAGACTACTAGTTGAACAACTAAAAGAAGGAGGAGTAATTGTTCTTCCTATTTGGATTAACGGTACTCAGATTACTCCGGCTCTTGAAAAACAGAAAGACGGTATTCTTGTTAGCCTTTCTACAACCATCGGAGGCTTTATGGAACTGCGATCGAAAACATACCAAGAAACGCTTGCCTCATTGTCCAAAAAAAGACAGGAAAAGGGCTTGCTAATATGCAGCGAACATCTTGAACTTTTTGAGAAAAGAAAGTTAGAATTATTACTCAAGAGTAGCAGTCAGGAAAAAGCGTTACCATCAGACAGCATTTTACCGCCAAAGGGAAGTAATTTTTTCATCTTTCTTGCCCTTAATGAAAGAAAATCTGTAGAGTTGTTTTTGGAAGACGAAGTTGACAAGTTTGGCTTTGGCGAAAGCGCTGCCGGAATTGTGGATCTTGAAAAAAACAGTGCTTGCCTGATTTCTAAAGATAACAGGCTATTCGTTTATGGCAATCCTGGTGCTTACAAAAGAGTTGTTTCACTTGCTGAAAAATGGGAAAGCCTAAAAAAACCAGGAGTAGAAAGATTACAAGTCTTTGTTTATATGGGAGATCAGGCTCCCCAATTAAAAAGAAACGACATTTTGTTTCCAGAAAAATCACCTCTTTTGGTAGTCCGAATATTAGAAAGCTAAAACTAAAAATTAGAAAGGAGGTGAGGAAAAGATGGAAAGAGAACCCAGAACTATGGAGCCTTTGAAGGACAGACAAAAAGTGAAAGAATCAGATCCTCTGTCTTCCCTAAAGGTGACAAATGAGGTAAACATTTCGCCTGTTGAGGCTGCCAATAAAAGCGGATGTGGAAGGTGTGGTTAATCTTTTTGAAAATTATTAGGTTTGTATGCCTGTAAGGGGGAGATATTTGTTGGTAAAAAATGGGCAAAGAGATAGATAAGGATACTTTCCAGCTTTTTTGGGAGATAGTCCCTGCAAGTAGCTGTAATTTTCAATGTTTAAATTGCTATGCTGCCGATAATGCTAGACCAGATAAGAGATTACTTGATTGGAATGAGATGAAGGTAGCGCTTGAAAAAGTTATTGCTTTAGGCACAAAGAAAATTGACGTTTTAGGCGGAGAACCACTTACTTATAAACACCTCGAAAAATTTGTCAAATATTTTAAAAGCAAAGTCGAAGATGGATTTTGTGGAGTAGTCTCTAATGGTTCACTTATCACCAAGGCTCGAGCACGATCTCTACTCAATGCTGGGTTAGACCAAATAACTATTTCTCTTGATGGTACGAAAGCCGAGATAAATGATGCAAATCGCGGCAAGGGGACATTTAACCAAGCTTTAATTGGAATTGAAAATACTATTGAGGTTGGTTTGCCTCTAACCATTGCCTATACAATCACCCCGTTTAATACTTCAGATACCTCAAATCTATTTTCTTTTGTTCAAAAGTTGGGCGCTAAGGCTCTTTCTGTCCAAATTACAGAAATGCTAGGTCGGGCAAAGAAAACACTAAAAGGGATTAATACGTTTAATTGGTTCGAGGGCTTAAGAGCAATTTCCAAGATGTTCCGCCAAAGACCCCCCACTTTATATAGAAGTTTCAACAAGAAGTTTATTTAAAAAATTTCTAAATCACTTTTTCAACGCCGGTTTGAATTTATCAGATGTGAGATGTGATGGTGGCTTAAAAACCTTCATGGTTACCTCCGGAGGCGATTTCTACCCATGCTCCAACTATGCTTATTTTCCAGATGGCAGACAAAGAAACAAGGGGGTAAATTTAGTTTCCAATGATTTTAATATTATAAGAAAGTTTTTCAAGAATAAATATTTCAGATTTAATACTAAAATGAGATCACTTGCTGCAGAAAAGTTCACCACCTGTCAAGGCTGTGAATATCGAGCATCGTGCGCTCCATGCCCACTTGCCAATCCCAGAGGTGTTGTTCCAGAATGCGAGTGGGTTAAATCTCAAACTAAGAAATTTAATGATAAAATTTTAAGCGCGAGACTCAAATTGCTCATAAAACCTATGGTTGGCAACGGTTCCAAAATTAAGTTTTTAGTTCCTACCCAAAAGCCACCTCTTGTTGTTTCTATGAATAGAGAGCAATTTAGGAAGCTTGTAGCCTCAAAATCCGTCTCTCAAATCATTAAGACTTACAAAGATGGGAGCAAAAATTATAATGACATAAAAAATAGAGTTATCGAATTTCTTTGTAAACTCAGGTCACATCAAATTATCGAAATAGAGGGATTTGATGCATTATAAATTGAGAAATTTGACTTTTGGTTTTTTGATTAGTTAGACTTAGTTTGATATAATATAGGGTAGAGGAAGGAAAAAAGGACATGAAAAGAACAGAAGCGACTCTAGGAAAGACAAAGTTATTTATTGAGGCTTGCTAGCACTCTAGGGTGGAGCAAATAATTTAGGGATTATAACAATAACAATATGTAGAAAAAGTAAGGAATGATAATATGATACAAATTAAGAGACAAAAATTGCTTGAGAGCTGGGCAAAAAGCCCATTTCTGAATAAAAAAGACATATTAATAGTAGGTGAATGTGTTGAAAGTGTCTATCCAGAAATTTTTAAAAGATTCGCAAGGGGACGAATTATCTTAACAACTTGTCCTGAAGTAGAACAACCAGTATTCGGAAAACTTGCATCTTTTTTGACATCAACAAAACCAAGAAGTATAAGAGTGCTGACAATTGACTGCTCACCCCACTGCTATTCATTACATGCTGCAGTTAACGAGGCATATTATATAACAAAAAGTAACACCCCAAAAAAGCATTTTGTAATATTAGATAGAAGCGTAAATGAGATAACACCGGAAGCCATAAGATTAAGTAGATACTTATCCCTAACTCAAAAGGCTATTGAAAAAAATCCTGAATTAATTAAAGAATTGGAAAGATATAGCCTAGAACAAAAAAGAAATTTCTATTTGAAGTAATTAGAGAGAAAAATAAAAATATGAGAGAAATAAAGGAGGTGAGAGACAGTACGTTAGACACAAAAACAGAAACAAAAGAAAGAGTTTATTTGGTGCCTCCAGTAAGGCTGGCTTTTGCCCATTTGATTAAACCATACGATTTGGCTCATATAGTTCAAGTTGCGTTAGCCACTGGCCACTGTGAATTATTTCTGGTAGGCAACGGTCTTCGTTTAGATAATCCAAAAGTTATTTCCAAAGTAGCCTCTTGGAATATTGCTAAAAAGGAAATAGAAAACTTACCTGTTGCATATATTTCTTCAGTGGCAGCTTTAAAAGACATCTCTAAAGAGAGGCTTGTCGGAACATCCCCCCATGCGACCACCAATGCTTTTGATTTTGCTTGGCAAGATACTGATCTTATTGTTTTGGGTCCACCTAGTGGATTCTCAAAGCGTGATGCAAATTTGATGGATGAAATAGTGAATATTCCGACTCTACAAAATGTGCCCTTTCTTACTATTCCAACCGTAGTTCCCACTTTAACATACCATATTCTTACTCAAAGAGGCTTATGGAGCAAGTTGGAAAGGTAAAATTTTATCCAAAACATAATCTCAAAGGAAAAGTAGTTTACTTGATATTAACTGGTGCAAAGAAAATTGACCTTGCCCCTAGAATAATTAAAGAACTTATAGACGAAGAGGCGAAAGTAATAACAATTTTAACTCAAGCCGCTTTAAATCTTATAGACACCAAATCCCTTGAACAAATAAGGGGCAACTTTGTTAAAATAGATTTTGATTGGTCTGCTAATCAAAAAACCCGTAGTATTCCAGAAGAAGATATCGTGATAATTGCTCCCTGCACCTTTAATACTTTAAATAAAATTTACAGGGGAATTGCTGACAGTTATCCTCTCACAATTATTGCTACAGCAATTGCCAAGAAAAAGCCAGTTTTTATCGCGCCGGCTTTTAATGAAATGTGGTTTCATCCCTTAATCCAAGAAACAATAAGTAATTTAACTCAATGGGGATGCAGAATTATTTGGCCTCAGATTACCCCCCAAAAAGTTACAATGATGGATTATCGTAAAGTTCTTGATACTGTGTATTTTTCCCAAGCAATTATCAGGTACAATTCTCTGCAGTTCGATTCGCCCGATCTTAAAAATGAATTAAATCACTTAACAAAAACATTCTCTAAGTCTTTTTTAGAAATAGGAAGACATCAATATAAAATAGGTTTAAATTCTGGGGTAAGTGGTTGTTATAGTGTAAAAATTGATAAATCTAGGTTTTTTATAACATCGACAGGGGCAGACCTTGCTTCTTTAAAAAAGAATCAACTTACTCTGGTTTTGAAAATAAATAAGAAAAAAGAAGTAGAGTGGTGTGGTCAAAATAGGCCTTCATCAGAAACTCCCCTTCATGCGGCTATTTATCAAGCTATACCAAAAGCTCAGGCAATAGTCCATAGTCATTGTCCTAGAATTACCTATTCTCCTGATTTACAAAGTCTAGCTACACCACATTATATTAGACATGGGGAAATTGCCTCCTACAAATCAGTTATTCAACAGATGCAAAAACAAGATGGGTTTGTGATTTTACGCTATCACGGTGAATTTGCATATGGCCAAAGTCTAAAAGAAGCATGCGCTAAAATAGAAGAATACTTACCAAAGACAAGATGAATAAACAAGGACTTTATCGAAAACTAGCAAAGTATTATGACAGACTTTACCAATATAAGGACTATAGAACGGAAGCAAAATTTGTGGACCAATTAATAAGAAAAAAAGGCAAAAGAGGGATAAGCATTTTAGATTTAGCTTGTGGAACGGGAAACCACGTTAAGGAGTTTGTGAAATTTGGTTATAAGGTTGTTGGCCTTGATGTAAGCGAGGAAATGCTTAAAATTGCGAAAAGAAAAGTACCCAAGGCAAGTTTCATGAAAGGCAATATGCAAAATTTTTCTTTAAACCAGAAATTTGAAGCTATTACTTGTCTTTTTTCCTCCATTCAATACAATTTGACAATTAATCAGCTGAAAGATACCTTTAAATGTTTTGGGAATCATTTAACTTCTGACGGGCTATTTATTTTTGACGTAGCTTATTGCCAGGAACGATGGAAAGAGGGCTACAGTGTAATTTCTACTTACAAAGGATCCAATCTTGAATTGGGATTATTTGCTCAATCTAGATCAAAAAACAAAATTTCTATTTGGCAGCCTTTGATTTTGATTAAAGATCGCGGTCAAATTGA
>JAHIFH010000012.1 GCA_018900995.1 Patescibacteria group bacterium
TTAAACTTTTTTTGGCCACATCAGGATAAGAACAGTTAGAAATGGGATTGATAATTCTTTTAATTTTAAATTTCCTGGCACATTCAAATAAATTTAAATTAATCAAACTATTGTTATAAAAAATTTCTCCCTCATGTTCCATGCCAAACTTAATCCCTCCCACAAAAGCGGCACAATTTATTAGAACTGAAGGTTTATTTTTACGAAAGAATTTTTCAGTTTGATGTAAATCTCTAAAATCAACCCCTAAACTTTTAGCCGTCATCGTATAAGGACAATCAATTTCTCTCAATCTCCTCACTACCCTTTGGCCTACAAAACCTGTTCCTCCCGCCACCATAATTTTTTCTTTTTTTAAGTTGGTTATCTTCATAAAGGATTATTTTCCCAGGGACTTATCTTACATTATAGTCCTCTCCTGACTACAAAAATTTTCTGATTTTGTTAAATAGCCAAAGTTTTTGATTTGGAGTAATTATTGGCATCACCACAGTTATAAAAAGCAGAAAAGTATAAATTCTATCCCAAATTGACGCTTGATATAAATCATAAAACTTTTTTCTTGCCTTAATTGTTTTAAATTCCATTGCTCTTAATCCACCCACTGTCATCGAATCAGAAACAACTCGATACTTGATTAACTTATCTTTTAGATTGGCAAATTTTGCCTGTAAGCCTATCCTAAAATAGAGTTCATAATCCTCTGCCGGATTGTAATAATGGTTATATAGCCCAGAATCAGTCAACACCGCCTTTCTAATTATAACTGCCGGATGACAAAAAGGACTATATCTGAAAATCTTTTTTCTAATTTTTTCGTCTGTCGTGTGATAGCTTCGTTCCCCCGTCACTCTTCCTGACGCATCCGTAATGACCATTGTCCCTCCAGAAACACCTACTTCGGGGTTTGCTTCCATGAACTTAACTTGTTTTTCAAGTCTGTCCGGAAATGAGATATCATCAGCATCCATTCTGGCAATATATTTCCCTTTAGCCACCCTTATGCCTCTGTTTAAAGTCCGGCTTAGTTTTAAGTTCTTATTATTCCTAAAGGCAATTACCCTTTTATCAATCTTACGATATTTATTAATAATCTGCCAAGTTTTATCCGTCGAACAATCATCAATAATGATTAGTTTAAAATTCTCGAAAGTCTGGTTTAAAATACTTTTAATCGCCTCAGAAATGTATTTCTCTGCATTGTAGGCAGGCATAATCACAGAAACCAAAGGATTAGTGTTTCTCATTTCTCTGTCGATAGAAATTAAAATCTTTCTTTCTACTAAAAAATTTCCAAGCCAGCAAAGTGTAATATCTAAACCTATCCCAGTTAGTTAAGCCTTCTTTCAATTTTCGCTCCATCGCGTTTGACACGACCATATTTTTTGGCGATCTCTAAAGTCTTATCTGTCGACCCCCCATGAGCAATGATAATTTCAATTTTGTTTTTTGGATAATCTTGTTCAACTATTGATTTAAGACACTTCCCTAAAACACTAGCAGCGTTTAGTGTAGGAATTAAAACAGAAATGGATGGCAAGTTTTTAGATACCATTAAAACCCTCTAAACTAAAATTACTTAATAAACGATAAATAAAAGAATAAGCCCAAAAGGGAGCAGGAACAGCAAAGCTATCCCAAAGCAAATGACCTAAATAAGAGAGTGAAATTGCCCACTCCAGACCATCAATCTTCAACTTCCTGCCTATTCCCTTGCCCAATAACCAAGAAAGAATAACAAATTCCCAGCCATGGAGGAGAACGTATATTTTACCAGCAGGCTCCATATAGCTACCAACATCAAAAAAGTTTGAAAGATTAACCCCTAAGCCAAAGTAAGAAAAATAATCAAACCAGTGGTCAACATCAATGAAAATTCCGAACACGAAAGACGCGAAAATCAGGCGAAAATCGCGAAAGCGCCAAAAAAGAAAAATGGCAACTAAAGCTGTTAAAACAAGGTGAATTATTTCGTGTCCAAAAAAATTTAAGTGGGCGCTCATTTTAGTTCTCTATCGACATTCTTGTTTTTATTTGCTATATTATTGATAATTCGCCCCGTATGCATGCATACGGGGGCTTTTTTATTCAATACTTCTTTCTCTTCGCAATGATATGCTTTATAGAAACCAAATCTATAAACTCAGGACCAACCAATTTTTTAAGCGAAATGGCTGTAGATCGGGTCTCTCCAATTATCCTTACCTCTCTTCCCTTCTTCATTAGGAACTCAACTAATGGATAAAAATCTCCATCTCCACTAATCAGAATCATCTTGGAGTAATCGGAGACATGTCTCATAGCATCAAATGTTAAATCTACATCACAATTAGCTTTTTGTTCTGGAGGACGGTAGATTTTTTTCTTAAAAACATGGCCACATTTCGGGCACTTACTCTTTCTCTCAATCGGTTTTTTCCTATAAATTCTCAGCTCTTTTAATCTTAAAATATATCCAAATTTTTGGAGTTTATTGAACTTATTCTTCGTTAAAGACTTAACGCCAGCGTAGAAAAATATTTTAGAAGCTTTATAACGTGAGTTGAGATATTTTGAGAGTTTTTGATAATTAATTTCCCATTTCCCGGTTCTCTTAGCCCCATAGATTAAATTGGAAACATCAATAAAAACATAAGTTTTATTAGGCAATTTCTTCTCACTTGACATCTTTGTTTTTGTATTATATAATACAGCCAACACCTAAAGAGAGATTCGTTCGTAGAGTCTCTCTTTTTTTATTTCAACCTCATCTTCTGCCGAAATCAGCTAAATGCCCTAAGACTTTTCTGCCTGCCATTGAAATAAACTTTACATCGTCCAAACTTCTTATACTAATCAACCTTTTAATAATAAACCTTGGATCAAAAGCAACTTTATAAATTTCCTGAACTAACCTCTTCAGTTCGCCATCTTTCATTTTGGTTTTCAAAACAGGCCTACGCATATCATATCTATCCCAATTTAAAGTCTTCAGCCAGTCTTTCTCCTTAGCCTCCCTAAACAGAGCTGTACCTGGATACGGGATTATTAAAGTAGCCTGCAATGTATCGGCATAGCCTTTTTTTAACAGCTCTCTTCCAAGCCTAACAGTTTCCAGAACATCCCTTCTGGTTTCCCATGGAAAACCCAGCATTATTGTGAGATGAGGAGATAATCCAGCTTTTTTTGCTTTCTTACAAGAATCTGTTATTTGCTCTACTTTCAAGTTTTTATTAATCTTGTCCAAAGTTTCCTGATTAGCTGATTCCAAACCAAACAAAAGCATCCTAAAACCTGCTTTTTTCATTAGTTTATAGTCATCAAAACTACAAGCACCAAAACGCATATTACAACTAAAATCAATTTTTTTATTATAGCCCCTTTTTATCATTAGCCTACAGAATTTTCTCAGCTGATCCCCAACAATAAAGGTCCCGGTGTCATCAAACACAGTTTTAACTCCATAGCTGTCTATTAAAAAGCCAATCTCATCAATGAGCAACTCTGGTTTCCTAGCTCTCCAAGTGGGAAAGAGAGTCGTCCAACTACAAAAAGTGCAACCACCTTTTATCCTGTGCCAACAATCCCGCCCGGCCATGATGTAGGTACCGGGAGTTCGTTTATAATTTCCATTCTCATAAGCATAAAGTCTCCACTTAGTCAGTTCCCTATTAATAAAAGGCAACTTATTTAAATCATGATTTAAAAGAAATTTACCAGTGTTTTTAACTTTCTTTCCCTCCCGATAATAAATACCTGGTTCAAGTTTAGAAGTTTGAAGTTTGGAGTTTGGAGTTTGGAGTGAATTACAAAGATTAAGCAATAGAAAATCATAATCTCCGCCGGTTAAAACAAAATCAACTTTGGATTTTTCAAATGATTCCTCGGGCAGGGCAGTAACATGGTCACCAACGAGAACAGTGATCAGTGACCAGTGATCAGTGACCAGTGATTTTAGGTCATTAATAATTTCCCAATGTTTTTTAACCACTGGGGTTTTGGTTTCCATAACAATTAAATCCGGCTTTTCTCTTATTATCTCCTTTAACCATTTTTGATAGCTCCATTTTTCGGCAATACCGTCAAGCCAAACAACATCGTAGCCGGCATTTTTTAATAAAGTTGCCGCATAAGCAGGTACCATCGGATAAATATAAGTCGGATTATGAAAAACCTGATATTGCCGGTTTTGAGATAGCAAGGGTGTCCCTTTAATATCGTCAAATGGGGGATAGGTTATTGCTATTTTCATTTTAGATTTTTTCTTTACTCCTCTTCACTGCGCTTTCTTTCCTGTAATAAAAGGTTGCAGATTCTCTTTTACTCTAATTCTAGTTGATTCCAAGAAACTTCTCCAATTTCCTTCTAACAAATCAGCACAATCCTGAATCAGCTCACTTGCTTTTTGAATGTCTACTTTATCTTTCTCTGGCAGTCCACTTACTTGTCTTGCCCAAATTCTTGCCAAGCCCTCAGCAGAAGTCAAATCCTCGGGTCGATAGAAATTTTTGAAAAGGGTTTCAACCATCACCCTAACTTTAGTCTCATTCTTCTTAAATTCTTCTGCCAATAAATGGCTAATTTCCTTAATGTCGACTTCTCTTAAGATTTTTTGAACCTCCTTCACTAACTCTGGCTCGTTTTGAACCAGCAACCAATCAATTGCTAAACCAACATAGTTATGAAGTCTTATTTTGGCTACTTCTCTACTAACAGAGTTAGCTTCGCTTATTTCTCTTAGTAATTGACTCCGTTTTTCACCCACCAACTGCTCTGATTCTTTGCCAAATTTATCAGCCCCAAATTCAACCCCATAAGACAATAAACCCAAAGCCAAATCTCGCTTCTCAGGATAATTCTTATTAAGATATTCGAGCAATTTCCTTCCACCCTCGTGAAACTCTTTATATTCAAAAACATCATTGGGGATGTAGGGAAGCATTTCCGGCAGAAAGGCTCCAGCAATCAATAGCTGGTTATCACCATCAACAGCGCGAGTGGCAATGTAAGCATGTCCTAAAATCTTCATCTTTTTTTTCGATCTGGATTATTTTATCATAGATTCACGAGGAAGCTCTCAATGAACTGCAAGTCGGTCTTTTTTAGGATTTACGGTTTTTTTCTCATCTTCATCCTGGCAGTCAATATTGGTCGAGGATTTTTATCGTTATGGTTCATTCAAAATGGATTCGGTTTTCCCCAAATAACCCTTTTTTATTTCATTGCTTTCCTTGTTCCCTCACTTATTCTCTTATTCGCTAAAAAATTTTCTACTGCTAGAAGTTTTACTATTGCTTTAATTTCAGAAATTCTTTTGATGTTATCTGTTTTTCATTTTCATCACCCTCTTCAGCTATATTTTGCCGGAGTTTTCGCCGGCGCAACCGTCGTTTTCTTTTACATCACCTACAATACTCTCTATTTTGAAAATACCCCAAAAGATAAAAGAGCTTTTAGTTCCAGCCTTTTTACTCTTGCCGGTCCATTTTTGGGAATTCTTGTTCCTCTTGCCGTAGGTTTTTTCGGACAAAAATGGGGGCTTTCATCAATCTTCTTGGTTGCTGCTTCAATTTATCTAATCAACCTTTATCTCATCAGATTTTTGCCTAAAATTGAAATCGAATGTAATCTTCGCCAAAACTTGATAAAAACCAGTCGAATAAATTTTTTGCTCCTTCTTGAAGGAATTAAAGAATCGGTATATTTTGCCGCCATTCCCATTTTCACCCTCTTTTTTATCAACCAGCCTCTCCCCTATGGCGCTTATTTTAGTTATCTTGCTTTTATTTCCATCGCTGCCACTATGTTTTTTGGATTCCTTTCTGACAAATTTAAAAAAAGAGCCATCATTCTTTACCCTGTAACCATCATGGTAGCTTTGACCATCATTGCCCTCGGTTTCGCCCAAAGTCTTTCCTGGTGGACAATAATCTCAGGCGCCCTAGGCTTCCTTTTGGTTCTCAATGGTACTTTTGTCACCACTTTAGTCCTGGATCAGGTGTCTGAGGTTAAAGTAGGAATGATCAGTAGAGAATTTTTACTGGGTGTTGGTAGGACAATTGGTATGGCTATTGTCTTTGCCTCTCTCGCCTTATTTAATTCACCAAAACTAGCTCTAATTCTTATTGGTTCACTATATCTTCTCTTCCCTCTAACTGTCTATGTCAAGAAAATTTATCAAAAAGGATTATTGTCTTAATTTTGGGGAGAAAAATCCTTTGATAAACAAAACTCCATAAACAAGATGGGTAACAAAAATCGAAGGCACTATCAATAAGGCAAGTCTGAGATTTCTTTCTTTAAGATAAACTTCGGCAACTGTAATCAAGAGTAATAGGAGGTAAACAAAAACTGAAAATAAATATAAAAGAAAAAGAGGAATTGAAATTATACAAAGCTGAAAAATCTCCAGGACAAAGATTAAAAGCGGTCCCCCAAAAAGTCCCAAAACAAAAATCGTCGGCATAAAATAACCAATTCGGAAAGAAGTCTCCGGTAAAATCCTAGCAAAATGACCTCGATGAATGGCATAGCGAGAGATTTGTTTTAAATGGGGTCCAAAAACTTCTCGACGATGATGATAAACAAGAACTTTTGGGTCATAAATAATTTTCTTTTTCAATTTTTTGGTTAAAAGCAGACATAAGCGCGTGTCCTCGCCTGGCCAGAAATGGGAATCAAATCCGCCAACTTTGACAAAGTCTCTTTTTCTCACTAAAAAATTAACGGTTGGGTAGTCGTCGATTTCTTTTCTAGGATAAATTGCACAACGATAAGTCCCTGCCCCACTGCTCCCCAACCAAGTCGACCAAACATATCCCGAGGCTTTTTGACGGAGATTATTATGCGGCGGGGTTAAACTGGGTCCACAAACAGCAGCAATTGGCTGGTGACTAGTGGCTGGTGGTTGGTGACTGGTGAAAATTTTAACCGCATTTTTCAGCCAATTTTTGTCAGGATAGGAGTCATCATCTAAAAAAGCGAGAATTTCACCCTTTGCTTTTCTAGCGCCGATATCTCTTTTATCCGCTGGTCCGGTTTTTGGATAAGTAGGGATAATTCTGGTTTGGGGAAATCTTTCTTTTGTTTTCTTATCAGGGAGGATGATAATCTCGAAGTTTTTATAAGTCTGTTTTAGAATCGCGGGAATCGTTTCTTGACGAAGATAATCATTTATTTTTTTAACAGGAATAATGATAGAAACCTTAGGAGTCATTAAAATTAGCTAATATCGGCTTTAAAATTTAAATCCGGATCATGGCGCCATTTCCGTTTATTATGACCGTCGTAATAGCGAAGAATTTTGAGGCGGTAAAAAACTGCCAAAGTATCTACAAGCATACCCCAAATTGTCCCAGTCCCTATGCTGGAATATTTTAGTCTTCTGGCATCCATTTCTACCGGACCATCATGAATTTTTTCAAATCCCAACCTCTTGGCTACTGACAACATCTCAATATCAAAAGCAAAATTTTTCACTAAAAGACGCGGCAAAACCTTTTCCAGAGCTTTCCTTTTGAAAATCTTCAAACCTCGCTGGCTATCAGTAATCCGCAATCCAAAAAGCCATTTAGTCAGGACATGATACCCCCAACTTAAAATTTTCCTTTTCAGGGGATACCCATAAACTTTAGAAGCTGAGTGGCGAATGGAGCCAACGATAATATCGGAACCATACCAAATCATATGTTCCAAGAGTATCGATAAACCATTGGGGTCAATATCCATTCCGGCATCAATAAAGGCAATTAGATCCCCTTTTGTTTTTGCCATCCCGTATCGGACTGCATGTCCTTTACCTTTATTTTCCTTGTAGCCAATGACCTTTAGTTTTTTAGATTTAACCTTCTTAGCATTTTCATAAGTTTTATCTACTCTTCCATCAATTACACAAATAATTTCATAATCATAACGAATCTGCTTGAGGACTTCCTCAATCCGCTGAAGGTCTTTTTTAATTGTCTTTTCCTGCTTATAGGCGGGAACGATAACTGAAAGTAGGTGCTTTTTTGGTTTTGTTATCACTATAAATATAATATACCAAAAGGCTGATGAGGAGCAAGCTTAGAATAGAAATTGAGACCCAAACTATTTGAGATAAGCTTTGGTGGAAAAGAAAAATCAAAATAACTTGGGCAGCAGCAGCAATAACTGGTAAGACAACCACTTTAACTTTTTTTACCGAAAGATAAAAGTTTACTAACAGAGAAGAAAGTGAATACAGACTTAAGAATATAGCGAAAAGAAAGAGATAAGGTGAAGCCGAAAGATATTGGCGGCCATAAAGGATATTAATCATTAACTTGGGAAAAAGAAAATAAATTCCACTAATCCCCAAACAAGTAAGCAAAACCAAACCCAGGCTTAAACTGAGAAGATTAATGTATTTTTTCCCGTTAGCGTGTCGCTCAGAAACCATCGGGAACATTACCATAATTATCGGGCTTGAGGCAAAGAAAATGATTTTGCCTAAAGTCGCTAAAGCGGCATAAAAGCCCGCTTCCTGAGCTGGTAAAAAATGTCTTACCAATACAATGTCAGTCGTATAAAGCGAGGTAAAAGCAAGAGTGGAAAAAAACACTGGAACAGCATATCTAACAATCTCCTGGCTGTTTATCGTTTTCTTTCTTTCTTTCTTTCTTTCAAATAAACGCCTAACAAAAAAAGCTGTCAATAAATAGCCAATCAGCGCACTTACTAAAAAGGCTAAAACTGCACCTAAAACTTTCCATCCCAAATAAACTAATAAAACAGCTATTCCAAGTTTTAAGACGACTTGAACTGCTCCTGAAATTGACATTAAACCGAAACGAAGGAATCCCTGAAGGGTAGTAACGTTAACCATAAAATAGACTCCAACTAAGCTCGATGTTATTATTAACAGCAAAGGTAAAATCGATTTAAGATGAAGAAATGAGGCAATTAATGGAGAGATTATTATTAATAACAGAAACCCAGCTAAACTAAAAATTACTAACTTTTTATTTAACCAAGAATAAAAATAAAAAATTGTCCCAAAATCCTTTTTCCCTCGTAAGGCAGAGACATATTTAACTACTACCAAACTTAAACTATTAACGGGAATGCTGATTAGATAACTGAAGGAAATCAACGAAGCAAGAATGCCATAATCAATGGGTCCCAACATCCGCCCCATCAAAAGATGATAAAGATAGTTGCCAAAATTGGCAAACATATTACCGGCAAATAAAATAGCACTACCAGCAATCAGCTGATTTTCGATTAATTTCAGTAATTTTAGTTTAAGAGGGTTCATTTAAAAAAGAGTTACTAAGCCAGCCAGTATCCTCGAGTGAAAAATAATAGAGAAATAATTAATAGTGGAATAGCGATGAGCGGATACAAGATTCTCACCCACCTATATTTCTCTGCCCAAATAGCAAGAAGAATAAAGCCAGGAAAAAGAACCAGGGCATAGCGAGGTAAAGAGGAAAAAGTGCCAGTCAGAGTAGGGGTGATATAAGCTAAAGCCATAAAAGTAACATAAGGATACCAGCGCCGAAGCCAGGCAAAGAGACTTAGAACTAAAAAGGCAGTGCCACTGAAAAATTCCAAAATAACAACAAAGTAAGTAGGAGTTAACTTTTCACAGGTCACGAGCATCTTTAGGTAACGCCAAAAAACTTGATAAAGAAGTACTAATTTAGTCGCTGTTCTCCCGGCCCCAAAATAAGGTTGGACGTGAAGAAACAAAAGTGGATCCTGGAATTTGGTAGCTAAATAGGACATATAACCAATTAATCCCAAAGGGATAAATAAAAGCGGGATTAAAGTGATCGGTGATCGGTGAGTGGTGGTCGGTTTTTTTCTGGTCGCTGGTGGCTGGTGGCTGGTAGCTCCTTGCTGCCACCATTCAACAAGCAAGGCTGGAAAGAGAAAAACTCCTGGCAAACGAGTTGATGTCGCTAACAAGCCGAAAATACCTGCTAGCCACCAGTGTTTGGTTCTGGCAAAATAAAAACTGGCGAGAACGAGCATTAGGAACAATGACTCGGTATAAACGGCGGCAAAGTAAAAAGCCGTCGGGAAAATTAGCAAATAGACAACTGCTCTTTTGGCTATACTTTTTTGATAGTCCAGTCTGATCAATTTATAGAAAATTAATAGAGCAAAAAATAAACTAACGGTTGAGACAAACAAACCGGCCACCAAATCACGACCATAAAAAAAGGGGGTTAGAGCCTTGATTAACTTCGGATAAAGAGGAAAAAAGGCCTGCTGATAAATTCCATATCCCTTTCGGGCAATATCCAAATAATGAATTCCATCAAAATTAGCTCGACTCCAAAGCCAACGGGGGCTAACCACTTGCTTCTCGGTATAAAGATATTCCATAGTGGTGGGAAAATACTGTTCGCCAAGAACAATTAGACCACCAATCAATACTTGCCAGATGACAAAAACTGACAGAATAAAAGGAAGAGTTTTTTTACTACACCGGCTGCAAGGCGACACTAGTCGCCGCAGTCCCGCACTAGAACGGTGCGGGATAGCACAGCCCCGTACGAAAACTCTCTCAGCTTTAGCGCTGGAGGCGTTTTCATTTTTTCGTAATAATTTCCTGATATACTTTGTAAGTTTCATTGGCTACCTTTTCCCAACTAAATTTTTTCGCTTGCTTTAATCCCTTTTCTATTAAATCCTCTCTTAAATCTTCGTCTTCAATGACAACTGTCAAACCATTAGCAATATCATTTATATCATAAGGGTCAACGAAAACTGCTGCCTTGCCTGCGATTTCCGGCAAACTCGCCTTTTTGCTCGTTACTACTGGAGTTCCGCAAGCCATCGCTTCGAGAACCGGCAAGCCAAAGCCTTCGTAAAATGACGGCTGACAATAAACGGTGGCTAAATTATAAAGGACGACTAAATCTTTATCGGGAACAAAACCAGTGAGGATGATTGATGATTTGCAGTAATCCTGCAACCAAACTAAATCGCGGTTTTCAGGATGGCTTCGGTCAATTTTTCTCTCAACTGCCTGTTTGCCGACAATAACTAAGGGTATTTTTGCTTTCTCGCAAGCCTTGACCAGGCCGCGAATATTTTTATTGTAATTAACGTCACCGACGTATAAAACAAACTTACTGGGAAGATGATATTTTTGTTTTACAGTAACCAGTGATTGGTGACTAGTAATCGGTTTAAAAATATCAGCCGCCGCCAAATAAACAACATGAATTTTTTCTTTTGAATAATCTAAATATTTAGTGATGTCTTTTTTAGAGTTTTTAGAATCGGTAATGACACCACTCGCTGTTCTTAGAGCCAGCTTTTGGGCTCTAAATTTCAACTTACCCTTTATTCCAGGCGGATAATGTTCTGGAAAAACTAGCGGCGTAGTGTCGTGAATGGTGACTACCGTCTTTTTCTTTCTCATTAAAGGTAAAGTCATAAAAAACAAATCAAAATAAGAATAATGAATTAAGTCGCAATCTTGAGGAATTTCTCCTTCTTCCACTAAAACCAACTCAAAATCAGCCCTTTTGAAAGACTGCAAAGCCTTAACAAGATTCTTAGTATAGGCGCCAATGCCCCGAAATTGATGGGCTGACTTTAATGGAGAAATATCAATGGCAACTTTCATAATTCTATTTTTACTTTCTTACTAAGTATCGCCAGTAGGCCCTAGGAAATCTTAGGGCAGAGAAAAAAGAAAAAACAATTCCTTGAAAGCTATCAAGAATTCCTTTATGCCTAATAAGAGTTAACAAGAACCAATGAATAGGTTTTATCAAGGAATAATTTAGGAACTGAATTGGATTTTTACCTAATCGGGCTTCTTTAAACTCAGCTGTGATTAAATCAATATACTTACTGTTCCTTTCAAGATATCTTTTAAATGTCGGGTCAGCTAGATGAATAAGGTCATTCTGCAACCAGCCTATCCTGCCATTAATTACAATCTGTTCATGAACACTTTTGCACGGAAAATATGCTTTGCCATTCTTGACTAGACGAATGACCCCATCAGGATAAACACCGCCATAGCGAAGGTATTTACCCAAAAAGTAATTTAAGCGGGGCATAAAAAATCCAGCATATTCTCCGCTGTCTTTACCAATTTTCCCATCTCTTTTTTCTATTATCCTTTGATGCCTTTGAAACAAATTCTTATTTGGAAGCGTTTCTTGATATTTCTTGATTTTCCTTTCACTTAAGGAAACAATCATTTTAATCTCCTCAGCTAATTTCTTTGTCACCCTCTCATCAGCATCCAATTGGAGAATCCACTCTCCCTTACAAGCATCAAGGGCTTTTTGTTTATTAATGTGAAAGATAGGTGGATTATCAGTCACCATTACTTTGGCGCCGTGTTTTTTAGCGATGGCAACCGTATCATCTTCAGAAGAACCATCAACCACAACAATCTCATCCGCTAAATCTTTCACTGACTCCAAACAGGAGCCAATATTTTCTTCCTCGTTATAGGTGGCTAGGGCTACAGAAATAGTTTTTTTCTTCATTTAATCCCCATCTTCTTTGTTTCAACTTTTTCTGGCAGCATGAACTTAACCGAGTCATCAGCGGTAATGCCCTTTTCATCCGCTAAAACTAAATTAATAGCATGAACAATAACTAAATGGGCGGTTTGAATTTTTGATGAAGATGGACCCTCGGGTTTGGAATTACTTTTAATAATGTATTCCGCCTGTTTTCCTAAGGGGGTATCAATATTCTCGGTAATAGCAACGGTAATTGCTTTTTTCTTTCTCGCCTGTCTTAAGGTCTCGTAAACAAAGCCTGTCCCTCCGCTAGCAGAGACACTAATAACCACATCTCCTTTATTAACTACAAAATTAATATAACGAGAAAGTCCGGCTTCTTCTTCAGCAGTACCCTTAGCAAAACTCACTGGTTGGGCCTCAGCTAAATCATTAGTAAAAGCCAAAATAGGCAAACCTGTCTCTAAACCTTGACCCGCCATTTCTTTAGCCACCAAAGCCGAGGCGCCCGCCCCTGTAACAATAATTTTTTTGCCTTTTTTAATTTGCCGATCGATCATCTTGATTACCTTAATAATCCCTTCCTCGCTAGTGTGATAAGTTTCGGCTAAACCTTTTTGCTCCTCATCAAACACTCGCTTTATCTTATCCTCTATTGTTTTACAGCCTTCAAAATCAATGGAAACCATCATCGGTTTGTTAATATCAATTAGCTGGCCAACACTATCGATCAAAATTAGGTCCTTATAAGAAGTTTTGGTGAATTCCAGAGTCGTTCCCGGCAAATCACCAACTTTATAGGCAGTCCCACAGAGATAGTTAATCAAGCTCGTTTTACCAGCATTGAAAACTCCGAGAACAATTACTCTGTCTTTGTTAAAAAAGTCATCTATTTTTCTTTTTAACTTCAAAAGGTTCTTTCTGGTCTTTAAAGAAATTGGCAAAACATTGTCTTTCAATTCTTTCTCTATCTTAAGGTAAGAATTATTCCTCACCCTGTCATTCTTGTTTCCAACTACAAAGTACTTCAACCCCTTTTCTTGACAAGCATCAATAAAGGCTTTGATGGTATTAATTTGGGGGTCGACTAAATTGGCTATCACAATCGCCCCAGAGGGTCTAGCTTGTAAAAATGGTGCCGAAATTTTTTTGGTTACTCTCATGTTTTAACAATTTGAAAGGCGATGCTTCCATCTTTAAAATAAATTTCTTTAGTTATCTTCGGTGGGGGTGGGATTTTTCCTTCCTCTATTAACCTTCGGGTTTTTTCATCGATTGTTAGTTCTGGAATTTCTTTATCAGTTCCAATAATAAGAACATTCTTCTGCTTTTTCAGTTCTTCAAAATTAATTGATGCAAAATGATATTTATCAAAATCACGAACCGTTGAAAAACCAAATTTATCTCGAGGAGTCAACTTGACCTCTTGCTGAAATTGTTCTGGAGGATATTTCAGATAAAAAAGAAATAAAATGTAGGGTTGATCATACTTATCAGTGACGTAAATCCGTTCGTACTTCCCTTCGACTTCTTGAACATAACTAACTAATTGATCAAAGCCATATTCCCAAGCATCTGGGTAAGTTTTAGGATAGTGAACATAGTATTGATGTAAATAATAAGTCGTACTCCAAAGAAGAACAACAGCAACCAGTAACCAGTAACTAGTAACCAGTGGTTTCTTTGCTTTCGTCTTAACCCATAACCAGCTTTGATAAAAACCATAAGCGCTAATGATAATTAAAGGGATAACCATCATTAAAGACCGAAGAGCATGGGGAGTTTGGAAAGTCATTGCTGCCGCCACTGGCGCCACTGCTAACCAAAGAAAAACCACTAACCAATTTTTTGGCTGCTTTTTAAGAAGAAAATAAATCCCTAAAACAACGAGAAGAATATCAAATAAATACATCTGTCCCATGTCGGGAACACGACTTCTCTCGATTACATCGCCTGTTATGAATAAATATTCTCCCTGAAGATGGTCGAACCAGTTTTTGGCAAAAGCAATTGAATAACCAATGAACCGATTGTGAATTAAGCGTACTGGTAAAGCCATTGTATCTCCATGATGACCTCGTAGTTCATTAATTCTCCATAATGGTCCCGTGTCTGCCAGTAATCCCACTCCCGCAAACCGCGAAATCCCTGCTGGACCAAAGAAACTAATGATCAAAGGAATTAGAATTATGAACCCCACGATTCCACTAATTAATACCCATTGGCGATTTTTTCGTTGGAAAAGCCTCTTACGATAAAGAAAAATTAATCCTAAGCCCAAAAGTGGAACAATTATCCGCGCGCTATGGTAGGTATAAAAAGATAAACCATAAAACAAAACAGAGAAGACAAAAAATCTTGGCTTCTCTAATCCCTTGAAAAATAGCCAGCTACCCAAAAGAATAAGGCAAGTAGCCGCGTTTGTTTCCCATCCTCCGCGGGAAAAATGTAGATGCCAAGGGGAAATGGCTAAGAAAAACGCTGATAACAACCCCCAAACTTCGTTTTTAAACAACTCTTTAACCAATAAATAAATCAACCAAACGCTGAGAGTTCCCAAAATCGCTGATGGCAATCTAACCGCCAGAACATTAAGTCCTAAAATCTTGACCAAGGGAAGAACAAGATAAAAATAAAGTCCAGGCTTGTAATCGCCAAATGACTTGAAATGTATCGGCCACGAATTACCATGCTCATCCTTTCCAGTCAAAATCAGAGAATAAGCGTTATAGCCAATTGCTGCCTCATCGGCATTAAGACCAGCAGGGTAACTGCTAAGACCCCATAATCGTAAGATTGAGGCGAGTAATAAGATTAACCCCAAGCAAAAAATTTTAAATTTCATAATGTTTCTACCACCCGATAAGCTACTTTGCCGTCAAGAAAATGTATTGTTTTTAAAACTTTTGCTCCGGGTGTTCGGGCAATATCATCAAGCGGCAGCTCGAACTCGTCACCAATAAAAAGATAGTTTTGGCGATTTCTGTCTTCTGGCCAATAAATATTTCTGAATTCGATGTTATCAACATTCTCAACTAAACCAACATCACCCCAAGGGTCTTCTTTTAAATAGGCTTGAGGCTGATAATCTTTAGGCGGATATTTGGTGTAAAAAAGATAAAAGATATACGGCTGACCATATTCTTGAGTTACCACTACTTTCTTATACTTTTCTTTCCCCTCTTCAATTATATTGGCTACCTCTTCCATGCCATAATTCCAACCCGCAGAGTTTTTCTTGGGAAAATGAATATAGTAAAGATCAAAATAAAGGGTCAAACAAAATAGATAACCACAGACAATCAAAAAAACTCCGATTAACGAAAACCGCTTAAATCTTTTCTTAAGCCATAAGTAAAAAACACATATTCCCATGGCAGTAAAAATTATTAAAGGAATGACCATCCAATATGACCTTAATCCATGAACAGCATCCCGGGTGACAGCCGCAGGGACCGGGCCAGTAATTAGCCACCAAAAGAAAAGGTTCTTTTCTCGGCTTTTTTCTTTTGCCAAAGCATATCCTATTCCAACAATAAGAAAAGGGATTTCAATATAATACATCATTCCCATATAAGGAGCGCTATGTCTAGGCGACTGCCAGTCACCTTCAAAAAAGAGAAATTTTCCCGTAAAGTGATTAAAGTAGCGATCGGCAATCCAGCGCATCTTGTTTAAAGCCTCATTGTGGAAAAGATAAAAACTCAAATTGGGAAACGTTTCTTCCTGAGAGATAATTTCTGCCACTTCTTCCTCAGACCTCGTATAAGAAAAAAGACTTGTCACTCTGGCTCTTCTCGCACTGCCTTTAAACGAAAGCAATAAAGGAAACAGGAGGAAAATAAGCAAGAGCAATCCAATTATCTTTTTCTTCTTTGGTAAACTCAGTAAATTTTGCCAAAAAATTGCTAATGCCCCACCCAGAAGAACAATTAAGAACACCTTCGCTCCGTGATAAATGTTCATGGAAACCGCAAAAAAGAAAAAGGTGAGCAAGAAAAATTTGAGTGCTTTTGTTTGAATGGCTTTTAAAAAGAAAATAATCCCTAAAACAATGGTGAAAAGAGCTAAATTAACTTCCCAAGCCCCTCGAGAAAAATTAATGTTCCAAGGCGAAATCGCTAAAAGTAAAGAAGAAAGATAAGGAAGATAGGTAAACTCTTTTCTTTTGGCAAAAAGCATCTTAGTTAAGAAGAATATGGCTATTACTGTGCCAACACCAGCTAAAGCAGAGGGAAACCTAATGGCAAATTTTGTTAAACCAAAAATAGCTACCGAGGGAATGATATAGTAAAAAAAGAATCCAGGTTTGTCATCGCCAAAAGACTTAAAAGTAAGGGGTAGTAACTTTCCATATTCGTCTTTGCCGGTTTTCAAAATTGAATAAGCGTTATAGCCTACGGCTGGCTCATCCCAAGTTATTCCAACAGGATATTCGCCAAGCTTATAGACTCTTAAAGAAAATGCCAAAATGGCAATCAAAATCAGTGGCCAATATTTTTTTAGAAATTCTTTCATTTTGAGCCTGCGAAAAACAAGCTTTGCTTATCTTTCTAAAATCTCAAAAGCCGAACTACCATCAAGAAAATCAATTGTTTTTATTTTACTCCATCCCTCCGGATAATTCCCAGGGCTAGTAATCAGCAAACTCCTGGCTCCTGACTCCTGGCTCCTGACTCCTGAAATTTCCCAGTCATTAACAAAGACAAACTTATCAAAAGAATCAACCCAATACCAATCGGTCTTAAAATAACGGATTAAATAAG
This sequence comes from Patescibacteria group bacterium, assembly GCA_018900995.1. Taxonomy (GTDB): domain Bacteria; phylum Patescibacteriota; class Microgenomatia; order PFEM01; family JAHIFH01; genus JAHIFH01. The sequence goes on from JAHIFH010000012.1 coordinate 17,213, forward strand.
GATCGCTGCGATATTTTTCGGGATCCCATTTCAAATAAAAAAGCAAAAATTCATGGGGTTCACCATACTTCTTGGTAATGAAAATTTTATCGTAGTCATTGTAGTGAGACTGAATGTAATTAGCCACTTCTTTATAGCCATATTGCCAAGACCATGAGTAGTCTTGGCGATAGGAGCCGAAATAGGCGTTTAAATAACTAAAAAACGAAATGAAAATTGTTAAAAGAAAAGCAACTAACAAAATTTGCCCTGTTTTTTTTCTTTTTTGAATGAAAAGAGTCAGCTGAAAAACGCCAAGAGCGCTTAAAATCTGAGGCAAAGGAAGGATGGTCGAAGCTCTGATAACATGACTCCCTCCGCGAGTCAACGCCGCTGGGATTGGCGCCAGAAGAAGCCAAAGTAAAACCGCCTGGGCAAATTTTTTCTTTTTAATCAATACCCAAAAGACTAAAAAGCCAAGCCCGAGGTAGAAAAAAGGCATCTCAACCGGATATAAAACCCCCCTTCCTGGAACACTGAACTGATACTGAGTTCCTCCCTTGAAAAAAAGAAACCGAGGAGAAAAATAGCCAAGATAATTAATAAAGAAATGGGTTAAAAAATATGTTGGTCGATTATAAACTAAACGAGTTAAAAATTCGGGTAGATTTGATTGAAGCCGGTCCTCAATAATCTGATTAATTGCCCCTTCATCAATAATTGAAACCCAGTGGGCTCTGGCTCGGCCCTCAGAGCCTAGGAGAATAGGTACTAGGGGAACAAAAAAGACTAAAAGCAAAAGGATCGCTACTATCAGATAAATCCTTTTCTTTTGCCACCATCTTTTCCATTCATCTTGATAAAGAAAAGCTAAGGCAACAATTAACAAGGGAACGAAAATCCGAGCATTATGATAAGAATAAACTGAAATTCCTAACGCCAAAGCCGCCAAGGGTAAAAAGAACGCTCTTTTCTTTCGATGAAAGAAAAGAGCCATTCCTGTGGTAATAAAAAATAAACTAACGTTTGACTGAACCACAAATCTCGAAGGAAACAAAGTCCAGGGGCTAATTGCCACCAGCAAAGCCGCAAGAAGACTAATTCCAACACTAAATCCTATCCCCTGAGCAAGAAAAAAACAAGCAAGGATGGTTAAAGCCCCCATAAAAGCATGTGGAGCCCGAATTCCAAACTCGTTTAAACCAAATAACGAAATGCTAGGAATAGTAATGTAAAGATTAACTGGCAAGGGATAATCACCGTAGGCACGAAAATTAGCCAGGGGCATAAATTGACCCCACTCATCCTTACCGTTTTTCAAAATTGAATAAGCGTTATAGCCGTGACTGACTTCATCCCAATTTAAAGCCGGGGGCATGGTGGCTAAATTGAAAAACCTTAAGATTAAACCTAAAAAGAAGATTAAAATAATCAGAGTGAAATGAATTTTTCTCTTAGCCATTTTGCCACTTCAAATCACTAAACTTAAACTAAAAGTCAAAAACAAAAGGAACAAATAAGAAATGATAAAGCCCTTATCAGTAAATAATCTAGAAGTAAAATCTTTAATCGTTTCTCTAATCACATTCTTTTTCGAGCCGGGATAATAATAACTAACAAAGCGTAGTTCACCAACAGCACTTTTATCATTAAGAATCATCTCTCCTTCTGAATAGACATCTTTGGGGGAATGAAAAATTTCGACTGCGTCGAATACGGTTGAAGAAGGCGACTCAAGGTAAAAATAATAACTTTTTCCCGCTGAGTCCGAAATTGGCTCAAACTGAAATCTCACTGAGCCTGGATCGCCGACATTAAGACCACTGATTTGGATTTCTCTTAAATCACGGTCAGTACCCATCTCCCTTAGGTGAAAAACAATTGGTTGTTCATTTTTTAACATCGCATTTCTTAAATCAAGAACAATAATATTCAAATTATCTTTATTAGCAACAAAAGTCTGTCCTACTTTCCTATCCTCATAAATTTGATAAAGGTAATCACCACTTGTCTGGGCAATATCAACTCTTTTCCTTATCCCAAAAACAGAAAATAATAAAACAACCAACAATGCTGTTACCAAAATAAGAATAACTTTTAGCCAGACTTTCTTATTCATTTTTCTTCAGGCTTTGCCAGCCTATCCAAAAAGCCGCTCCTGCTAAAACGCTATGTCCAAGGCTCTGAATTAGGAAAGGATCAATGATTTTTCTGTCTCTTAGTAATTCAAAAAAACTCGGTACCCCAAGAAAGCTTGGATTAACTGGAACCAATAAACCAAAAAGCTGAGCACGATCATTAAACAGAAAGACAACCCCTAAAAAGGCAAAATAGAAAACAAGCTGAGGAAAAAGAAGTGAAGGTTTTTTGACTAAAATAATCGTTAGAGGAGGCAAAATCCAGATTATCCATTGCGGATGGAAGTGGCTCAGGGAAAAAACCAACAGAAAGATTGCCAGAAAGAAAGGAATAATTCTTTCCCTTTCTGATGAAAAATGATGAAAAGCCAAAAAGAAAAGAAAGGTTAAAGCAGTCATAAAAATGATTAAATTTTCTCCAAAACCCAAAGGGATGCTAGCTAGAAATAGCCGTTGGCTCAATCCCGAAAAAAGAACTGATTGGCGAAAAGCCATTGAATTTAAGAAAGGCAAGATACTAATCACATAAGGAATGATGCCTAGAATAAAAATCATCAATCTCTCTCTTGTTTTTTTGCTTCCCAGGATAACCAAAAATGGCAAAAGCAATAAAGGATAGGTTTTGAAAGCAGCTGCCACCCCTAGGGTTAATCCTCCAAGTTTTTTTCTATCTCTCAAAACTAAAAGGACAGCTAGTAAGACAAGAAGTGAGGGTAAAATATCAAAATGGCTAAGTCCATAAATGGCATAAAGAACAACTGGATTAAAGAGCCAAAATAAAAAGACTCTCTGTTTTTGCTTTTTCTCCTTAAAGAATTGGGTCAAAACAAAAGCCGTCACGATATCTAAGATGAGATAGGGTATTTTGAGGACAAAAAGATAATGAAAAATTCGGGGATTAAAAATTCGCTCTGGTCCCCAATCAAAAATCCAGTTAACAAAACCACTGCCTAAAAAGGGACGAAGTAAAATCTGGATTGATCCGAATAAGAAATAAACTAAAGGAGGGTAATTAAAAGTATCAGTATAAGGAAGGCTTTGGATGTTACCAGCCAGATATTGATAAATATTAAACACTCTTTGAGAGAGAAAGTAGAAATGAAAATGGTGGCTTTTTATATCGGGGTGAAAAAGAAACGGCATTAATAAAAATCGAATAAAAAGAGCCATCAAAAGCACTTGACCATAAAAAGATTTTAAGAATTTTTTCATCCTTTCCATTGAATTATTACCCTTCTTATATTGTATAATACTCGAAGAGAATTTTCGAGGTGTAAAACACCGCTGAATAATACTCGAAGAGGATTATCGAGGCACGAAGTGCCGCTGTATAATAAACCATGATGAAAGGAAAATTGGGCCGGTTAATAATCCTAGGAATTTTGGTTGCTCTATGTCTTGGCAATTTTATTCTCGGTATTAAGCTTAATTATCCACCTTATGAAAACGAGCTGGTCACTCTAATTAACACCAGATTAACATTTAACAATTTGGGATTGGATCAACAATCCCGAGCAACAATTCTCAATAATATTTTAGGTGAAGAGCAATATTTTTCTGAAAAAATTTTCCCCTTAAGAAGCTGGCTTCAAGCTTTGGGCGGGACTAAAGGCATTTTTAACCTGAGGTTGGTCAACTTTATTATTTTTATTATGACCCTTATTCTCTTTTATTTTTTCTTGAAGCAAGTTGGATGGACATCACCAATCACCCTTTTTCCCCTTATTTCAATTACAATCTCTCCTCTATCACTTTCTCTCTGGTTATTTAGACCAAAAATTTGTTTAACCATTTTTCTTCTTATTTCTTGGCTACTTATCTGGTCTAGAAAAGAAAGAAAATTCATTCATGACATTTTTTGGGTAATAAATACCCTTCTTCTCTTTTACTCATCGTTTCAAGGATTAATAATTGGCCTTTTACTCTTGACTCCTATAACGCTGTTTAGATTCTACCGAGCCAAAAAATACTCTATTTTTTTGACTTTAGCCATCTTAGTGCTCTTCTTAATAATTCCTATTATTAAAAATCCTCTTTTTAAAAAAAGCTTAACTCAGTCAGCACCTTTTAATGCCGTCAATCCAACTCAAGTCGGGCAGCAAATAACCGAGAGATTTACTCAAGAAGATGGTCTCCAGGTAAGGGTCATTTTTCCTCTTTTGTTCAGAAGAATGGGATACAATAAAATTTTCTTCGCCTATCGAAATTTCACCAAGGAAGTTCTAAATTTTTTTGATCTAGAGACACTCTTTTTCCAAGAAGTTCATCCAATGCAACAAAAATCTGAGGTCACATTTTATTGGCCCGAAATTTTTGTCTTTCTTGTTGGCATTTTTTGGTTTATTAAAAGCGGTTTTGGAAAAAAACAAAAAAATTTACTATTTCTAATTTTTTTGTCATTCATTTTTCATCTTTTTACTCAAAACGACACATTTGCCGGAAGATACGCCTTAACTCTCTTTACTCTGGCTATTGTTATTGGAATAGGTTTTAAACAAATGCCACGAGGCTTATCTTTGATTATTCTTCCTCTTATTATCTGGGCAATTTATATCAACACTTATGATATCCTTAAAAGACCCCTTTTTTGGTATGACAATCGCCCCTATGTCTATGCTCAAGGAATAAAAGCAATTAAGATGATAGAAACAGAATCAGTCTCATACAAAAATATTTATTTAACTTCTCTTGTTGGCAATCCAAAAATTTACTATTTTTACTATTTCTCACCCCAACCTGAACTCTTTCTCAAAGATCCCCTCTTCATTGAAGATAAGGGTAAAATTGTCTATTTTAACAGCTTTGACCTCGTCAGTAATCTTCCTCAAAAAAATTCACTTTATTTTGGCTTTCTGGGAGAGTTCATCGGTCCCAATTCTTTAAACGAATTTTCTGAGCAGGACATCAATAAAATAGAACCAATCGGGCTCAAGATAGAAAAGGTTTGGAAACTCGATAATACAATTGCTTTTCGCTACAGTGATTATTTTGTTCTTGCCTCATTGAAGGAATAAATTAGAAAATGAAAAAAACTCTAAAAATATTATTGGTAATTGGCGGATTATTAAGTATCATCTTGACCTCTCTTTACTTGAGAATCTCCTGGTTGGAAATTTCCCCTCATACGGTTGGTTTCGATGAAGCTGCTTTAGGGTATAACGCCTATTCCCTTTTAAAAACTGGTAAAGATGAACACGGACGAGGCTACTCTATTTCTCTGGCTTCATTTAACGATTACAAGCCCGCCCTTTATGCTTACTTAAGTATGCCTTTCATTAAATATATGGGGTTGAACCAGACCTCAACCAGAATTGTCTCTGGTATAGTTGGTACTGCCACCTTATTGTTTATATTTCTTATTAGCTACAATTTCTTTTCTAGAAATCTACTAATAGCCTTTTTCACCTTATTAATTGCTGCCATTCAACCATGGAATCTCCATTATTCCCGCACTGCCTTTGAGTCTAACTTGTGTACTACTTTTTTTACCGCTGGCGTTCTTTTAATTTTAATTAATCGAGGAATCAAAAGTGAGCTAGCGGCGGTTTTCTTTTTTGTCCTCTCTATGTTTAGTTATCACCAAGCTCGATTAGCCGCACCAATATTCCTCTTGTTTTATCTCCTCATTAAAATTAGCAAAAAAAGAGGGTTTAAATTCTCATTAAATAACTTAATCAAGCTTGTAATTCCATTAATTGTTCTTTTGATTATCACTCTACCTATTTGGCTAAACTTAAAAGAAGGCTTAATTCTTGCCCGCCTAAGGCAAGAAAGCGCCCTAAAGAGACTGTATCCTTATTCTCCACCTGAACTCGTCAATCCCCAAAACATCTGGCTCACGTTTCCCGCCCACCCTCTCTACTATTTGCTGGCGAATTTTGTTGGTCATTTTTTTGCCTACTTTTCACCAATCAACTTAGGTTTAAAACTTTTTCATTGGGTGAGAAACTCTCCTCAAAATATTGCCACCTTCAGCATGATTGGTTGGGGAGAATGTCTCTTTTTTCTTCTTGGTCTCTTCTATTTAATTAAACACTGGCAGAAAAGAAACAACATGATTTTTCTCGCCTGGATAATTAGTGGAATTACCCCAGCGGTCGTTACTTGGAACTGGTTTCATCCCCTAAGAAGTTTAGCTATTTATCCAGCCATAACTATTATTTGTGTGTTGGGAATGGTCATTATTTTTAAACTTATGCCTCGGCCAATGAGGATAATTACTCTCATAGGCTTCACAATTTTATTCTTGATGCAGGCTTCTTATGTCATTAATAATGAATTGGTCTACAATGTTTATGAATCTCACGGCGAATACCAACCTGGAGGATTTAAAGAGGGCGTTCCTGAATTAGCCAAGATCCAAGACGACTATGATAAAGTCATTATTGAAACTCCCCACGCCCAGGGCTATATTTTCTTCCTCTTTTACCAATCTTTTCCCCCAGAAATTCTTCAACAATTTACCAAGAATCGCAAGCTCCCAGGTACTGAAGGCGATCTCAGCTTTAATTTCTATAAATATGAATTCAGAAAGATATATTGGCCAGAAGACAAAAAATTGAGACGGACGATTTTTTGGGGTTCTAATCTAAGCCTACCAATTGATGAGATTTCAAAAGAGCCAGGTGTTAAAATGATAAGGGATTATCATCATGTTGCGGGTAATCCCGCGGCAGTAATGGTTGTCAAAGATTAAAGTGGCTAAAATAAGATTTTTCCGTCCATTGATTCTTTTGTCTGTTATTGTAATTGTTGCTTTTTTACTCAGAACGATTGCTCTTGATAAAAATCCTCCTGAACTTTTTGGTGATGAACTTGATGTTGGTTATCAAGCCTTTTCCCTGCTGAAAACCGCCCATGACTATAAGGGTCATTTTTTGCCAACTTATCTCCAAAGTTTTGCTGAGTGGCGAACACCATTTTTAATGTACGTCACCGCGCCTTTTGTTGCCATTTTTGGTCTCAATGAATGGGGGGTAAGATTGCCTAGCGCTGTTTTTGGTTCCCTGACTATTGTTTTACTCTATTTTCTTGTTCTCCATTTGAGCAAGAATGAAAAACTTTCTTTGCTTTCTGCTTTCTTTTTAACTATTTCTCCCTGGCATATACAATACAGCCGGGCGGCTTTTGAAGTAGCTTTAATGCTCTTTTTAATAGTTGGTGGCCTTTTGGCTTTTTTTCAAGCAGGACAAAAAGGGAGTTTTAAGATGGGTGTCTTGGCTGGAGTTCTTTTTGCCTTATCTCTTTATTCTTACAACACCGCTAATGTTTTTGTTCCATTAATGATGATATTCACCACATTTTGTTTCTTCTCCTTTAAAAAACAAAAGAAGAAGATAATGGCTGTTTGGTTTATATTTATAATCATAATTATTCCCCTGATTTACAATATCGTCTTTGGCCATGCCGCTACTCGCTATAGTCAATTTTCTATTTTCAATGATCAAGAAACTGTCAGAAGAATTAATTCAATGAGGTCTTACCCAGGTACTAACCCCATCTTGGAACAAGTCTTTCACAATAAACCAATCGAATGGTCTAAAAAAATAATTCAAAACTACGCTACCGCCTTCTCCCCTCAATTTCTCTTTATTCATGGCGATGTCACCTTCCGCCATTCTCTTCATGAGATAGGTCAGATTCTTTGGTTCCAACTACCTTTGATTTTGTTAGGACTCTACTGGGTTGTTAAAAATTTCCGTCTTAAACAAAATCTTTTTTGGCTAAGCTGGCTTCTAATTGCCCCAATTCCTGCCAGTTTAACTATCGATGGAGGTTATCATGCAAGTCGACTAATCTTAATGGTTGTCCCTCTTTCTGTCTTATCAGCTTACGGAGGATTGTTAATTATTGAAAAGTTAATTAGTTTTAGGAAGAAATCAAGTGTATTATTTGGACTTCTCTTAATTCCAATTCTCTTTATTCCTTTGATGGAATTTCTCCATTACCAGCATTATTATTGGAAACATTATCCCATTGACTCCTGGCGCTGGTGGCATTACGGTTACAAAGAGGCAATGACTTCCTTAATCTCCCTGGAGAAAGATTTCAATCAAGTTCTCATTGAAACAACTTATGAACCTGCTCTAATTAGATATATTTTTTGGAAAAAGTACGACCCTCAAAAAATCTATCATTTGGATGACCAATTAAAAGAAAATGCAGTTGAAGGGCTAACTGGCTTTTGTCTTGACGAAAAAGTCTGTTTTGTTAATTTAAGGGGGGACCTCCGAAAAGAGCAAGTAAAAGGTAATACCCTTTACCTTATTTCTCAAGAGAAAAACATTCCTGGCGACTGGGATTGGTCCGAAAGCCCTCCTGACTGGGTTGAAGTCATCAAAACAATAAAAAATCCCTGGGGAGACCCAATCTTTTACTTGGTCACCGGCGTTTGAAAAATCTTCGCCATTTTTGCCCCAGCCAAATAATTGAAGTTAATAGATAATATTTGACTAAACTATTATATTTTTTGCTGCTCTCCACTAGCCATTGATGGGTAATTTCGGGCATTTCTCTACCCGCCGCTCCATGGTGGTGGAAAACCTTAGCCGAAGGTAAATAATAAACATTAAGCCCTGCTTTTTTAGCCCGGCGGCAATAATCTAAATCCTCAAAATAGAAAAAATATTTCTCATCAAATAAACCAACGTCTTTGATAACTTTTTTAGGAATAAGCATCGCCGCTCCCGTAACGGCATCAACTTTAACTGCTTTTTTTGTTTGAGGAAAATATTTTTGGTAACTCCCTTCCTGTCCTAGCCAAAATTCTTTAATGGCTCTGATAAGAGAAGGAAAATGATAAACAGACGGCTGGATGGAACCGTCAAGATTAACTAGTTGCAAGCCAATAATTGCTAGAGGGTGATTTTCGGCAAATTCAACTGCTTCTTTCAAAGTTTCTTTTTGTATCTGGGTGTCGGAATTAAGCAAAAGAATAAATTTCCCTTTCGCTTTTTTGATACCTTTATTAACCGCTCCAGCAAATCCCCAGTTTTGGTCAAGGAAAATAGTTTGAATCGTTCTATTTTTAGCGACTTTCTTGAGATAATTAACACTGCTGTCAGTTGAACCATTATCAACAACAATTATTTCAGTAACCAGTGATCGGTGATCGGTGATCGGTTTTTTTCTGGTTGCTAATGGCTGGTTACTAATCACTGATTCCAGGCATTCTTTTAGTAATTTCTTCGTATTGTAATTAGGAATAATGATTGATAAATCCATTGCTATTGAAATATTTCAAAAATTTTTGCGTCAGAGATTTTACTTTCTTTACGCTCTTTCAAACGCCTTGGTAAAACCAATGGCAATTTAATTAGGGCGGCAAGAAATGGTCGCCAATAGCCAGGCTCAGTTAACAACCTCTTTTTTAACCAAGTTTTGTGCGTAACAATCATTTCAGGAGCAGTAATATTTTTCCAAATAAATAAAAGGTGATTACGCTCGGTAACCAAAACAATGCTTTTTTTAGAAAATCGGGTCTTGATTACTCCCCGGTGTTTATGGCGGACTATTGATCGAGGATCCCAAAGTATTTCAAAACCTCTTTTCCAAGCTCGATAGCAAAGATCAACATCTTCTAGATAAAACGGTTGGTAAAGATAATCAAAGCCTCCCAAGGCTAACCACTTTTCCCGAGAAAAAGCAGACTGTCCTCCTGAGGCCCAAAAGGCAGAGGATTTTTTCTTTAATCTTTTTTTCCTCACGAGTTCAACTGCCCCATTTTTAAAAACAGCCCAACCAGGACCACTATCAACCTCTCCACAACCAACCGCAAAAACCTTAGTATCCAAAAAATCTTCAAGAATAGGCTCTAAAAAGCCTCTTTGAGGGACAACATCAGTATTTAAAAGAACAACTATTTCTCCTTTGGCTAAGTTCACTCCATGATTGCAAGTGGCTGCAAATCCCCTATTTTTCCTATGAACAGCAAGTCTTACTTGGGAATATGTTTTTTTAATAAAGTTAACACTCCTATCAGTTGAGGCATCATCAACAACGATTACTTCAGCATCATCGACAGCATCTAATACCCGAGGTAAATTTTTTCGGAGAAGTTTTTCTCCATTCCAATTAGGAATAATGATACTAGATCTATTTTTATTCATCTTTTTGTATTCTAACAAAAAATAGCTTTCGATACGCTGGAGAAAAATTAAAAAACCTCAAAATGGGAATTAAAAAAAGAGTGTATCGATACAAGCGGCAAAGGAATTTATTCTCACTAAAACCTAAAATTAGTAAAGAAATTAGAAGAAAAACATTGGTGTTATTGTGAATTTTAATTTCTGCCTTTTTGTTCCGAACAGACAGCTCGTCCACAAGCCATTTCTCTAATTCTTTTTTTTTCGGCAGTCCGTAGCTCAAATGCTCAGTTAAAAAGGCTAACTTGTCTTTATGTGTTCGAGAATAATACCAATCTAAAAATTTGTCAGCCAGACTAGCCCAAAAGCCAGAAGGAGTTCCAATAATAACGCCCTTCCGAGAAACTCGAAACATCTCTTTAATTGCTAGTTTTCTTTTTCTAGCCGACAAATGCTCTAAAGCATCGATGCTTAAGACAAAGTGAAAAGCATTATCTTTAAAAGGAAGTTTTTCCGCCTTTGAGCGAACAGGATTAAGTAAACGGTGGGTCTTCTTATCAAAAACAATATCAACTCCCGTCACTTTCTCTCTAAGATAAGGACAAATACCAAATGAACCTGAACCTATTTCTAAAATCGAATCTTTTTTTGCCTTCTCTCGTTCCAAGAAAGACACCACAGGCAAATAGCGAAGAGCAATAGTAATGTCCCAATCTTTAAACTTAGAGGGAAATTTTAAAATCATTCTACTAACCTCTTGTTTCGGCTGGAAAGAGGACGGTAAACTTCACGCCTTTTTTTCTTTGAACACTTGCATCACTAAAACTAAAGCCGTAGCTGTAAATAAAGAGCGAAGAAAACTCTTAAAAGTAAAAATATTAGTTAATCCGGATAACAGACTTGTCAAAGGAATCGCCCGAGCGAGCGAGGGAGCAAGAGGGACAAACAAACCAAGATGAAGAGATGATTCAAAAAAGAGCAGAATGACAAAATAACATGATAGCAAAATTGCAATATGGTAAAAATATTTTTTGCCGTTTTCAACTATTAGCCAAACTAAGAAAGGAGTTATCCAAAGAAACCACTGAGGATGATAATGAGTGACGGAAAAGAAAAGAAGCATTAAAACCAATCCCAACTGCCAAAGTGCTTGTTTTTCTTCAGTCAATCGAGTCGCCAAAAACAACAAAAGGAAATAGCCCATGGCAAAAACAGAAAGATACTCAGCCCCTGATAAAGGCAATTTCATATAGAGCATTTTCTCTGTTTGACCCGCCAAAAGAGCTGATTGGCGAAACATGGGTGAAAAAAGAAGATAAGGAGCGATTATTGCCAAATAAGGAACTATGCCAATCACTAATAGTTTTAGTCTCTGCCAAAATCGTTTGTTTAAAACCAAAACAAAGATGGGTAAAAAAAGCAAAGGAAACAGCTTGAAGGCGCCACCAATACCGAGCATTAAAACCGAAAGAGATTTCTTGTTTCTAAGAGCAAAAAATAATGCGGCGACTATCATCAAAGTGGGAAAAATATCAATTTGACCCATAGCAAAAGTAGCATAAAGAGTTAAAGGATTAACCATCCAAAGTTTAAAAGCAGTTTCCCCTTTTTTCTTAGCAAAAATTTGGTAAAGCAAGAAAGCCAAAAGAAAATCAAAAAGGAGATAAGGCAACTTTAATAAAAACAGGGTCTTAAACAAGGTTACCATGCGGTAAGTAGCTCCCATATCTAAAAGGAAAAGATTATTAAAAGAAAAATCATATAAAGGACCGAAGAAAAACATAAAAACCCCAGGAATTAAATAAGCCAAGGGGGGATAAATGAACAAATCTGGTCCATAGATTCTGACCAATAAATTACCAGGGTCTAATCGAGAAAGATGGTCATAAAAGGTTAACCATTCCCCTTTTTGGGAAATTAGATAGGCTCCTAAATCAATCGCGCGAATATCCGGATGAACTGTAAAAGGCATTAAAATCAGCCTTAAAGCCAAGCCGATTAAAATCCATTTGAGAAAAAACTTTTTCACCTGGTTAGTTCCTTTATTTCTTGGCAAAAATGTGCTTGAGAAAAATCTTGGGCTCTTTTTTGAGCTGCTTGAGCTAATCTCTCTCTTAATTTTTCGTCTTTAATAACTTTTAAAGTCTGCTTAATTAACTCTTTTTGGCTATTCCATAATAACCCATTTTGATTATGATTAACAATTTCCGGCTGTCCGCCTTTGTTAATCACTACCGGCACGCAGCCGGCAGCCATCGCTTCCACCGTCACGATCCCAAACTGCTCGACTCTTTCTGGCTTCTGGTTTTCATCAACGCCAAAACCAGCTGCTGTCCAAAAAATTTTTGCTTGGGCATAAAGCTTTTTTAATTCAGAAAATGGGGAATTTTCAATGATTTTCACTGGCAAGTTTTTTGCTTTCTTTTTTAATTTGTCAAACGCCTCATCCTTACCCACATCAGTTCCCCCAGCCAAGATTAATTGCCAGTCCTTTAATTCTTCACTCATTTGCCTAAAAACATCAATTAAAACATCTTGTCTTTTAGACTGCATTAGTCTGGAAAACCTGCCCACGGAAAGAATGATATTTTTCTTTTCACCAGGCTTAAACTCCTTAACCGCTACCGGTGGATAAATCACTTTACTCTTAACTCCATATTCTTTGTCAATGAATTTCTTGGTAAAACGAGAATTACAAATAACAGCATCAATCTTTCTTAGCTTAATTCTATTTAAAGGCTTCTTTCCCCCAACGTCATGGAAGGGGACTTGGAAGTGAAGAAGATTCTTTTTGGCAAAAAGAAAGGGAATACTCCCATCGGACAAAAAGAAAAGCAAATCATATCTTTTCATTAACTGTTGTTTTTTAAAGAATTTTTCTTTAAAAATATTGGGAACAAACTTAATTTTTCTTAAATCAATCCCCAGTCTCTCTTCCAACCTCTTCCCCATTCCCCTATCATCCCAAAAAACTTCCACCTGCCAGCCTTTTTTAGCTAGGCAATAAGCGACGGTCATACTGTAGCGTTCACCGCCACCAAGGGTATCTAAATAGGGATCAAAAATTCCTGCTTTCATCTGAAGCTATTTTATGTCAAATCTATAAACATTCCAAATAGAATTTTTTATTTGCCACTCTTTAGTTGCGCTCATATTTCTAATCCGGTCTAGCTCGTAGGCAGGATCTTTGCGGATTGTTGCTTCATCACTACTACTAACCACGTATAAACACTCGTTATCGCGATAGTTGTCTTCCGGCAGTAAATTTATTCCTTTTAAAAAAAGAAGATCCCGATAGCGTTTCCCTTTCGTGTTTAGATCCGGACTAGCCACGACCACCAAATTGCAGTTTCGACTCTCAATATCACTACTAATAGTCATCACTATTTTCCTAGTAGCGGCAATATTAGTACTCCAATCGTTTTTAAGAAGTTCCGATATCGATGGCTTAATACTAAAAACAAAAAATAAAAGGATGATTAATTTTTGAAAACAACTATGATGGACGCTCTTCTTACAATAAAAAAGCCAAATAACCAAAAAAACCACGCCTGATAAAAAATAATGTTGATACACTTCTCCACCAATTAGAGACAAGCCAATAAACAGAAAAAACAAAGGTAGAAGAAGCAAGTTTTTGACCAATCTTTCTTTTAAAAAAAATAATAGTAGGAGAATCAACATCAACCAACTAATCAATCTTTCCTGAAAAAAATAAAACAAGAATTGATAAGGAAGGCTGATGCTTCTTAAGAAGAATGTTTTCATACTAAAAGCTCCCTGAGATAAAGATAAGGGGCTAAAATAAATCATTCTTGTGATAAAAAGTCCGGGTGGATGGGTTAAATCAAAAACCAAAAATGGTGCCAGTCCGACGCTTACACCTGTTAAAAAAATTAAAAAATAGCACCACTTCTTTTGGCGAGGAGAAGTCAAAAATACAAAAACACTGAACCCGGCTAAAGCAAAGACGGCATACCAATGATTATGAACTGCAAGGGATTGCAAAAAACCAGAAAAAAATAACCAGATTCCGCGTTTACTTTTAAGAAAAACAGAAAAATATACAAAAAGAGATAGGATTTGCCAAAACGGGACCAAATTTGGATTCCAAGCCCAGCGTCCGGCTTGGAGAAACGGGAAAATGAAACTTAAAAACAAAATACTTCCTACTAAATTCCAGCCAAATTTTTTCCATAAAATCACCGCCAGGAGAAAAATGGAAACAAGACTATAAAAAGCCGCGCCAATTACAGGACCAATGGGATCAAATTGAAACAGAAGAGCAAAGGGAAGAAACATATAGTATGTTAATGAACCATAAACATTTATCTTATCCTGCGAAATTGGCCCGATTAAGGTAACTTTTTTCTCTTTAAAAATCTCATGCATCCTCACTAAGTCACCAGATTCATCCCAAATAAAGCGAGCCGAGGTGTCCAGGAAAAGAGTTCTTGTCAAAACACAGAGAATAATCGTCACTAGTAGAAGTAAAATTCTTCTTTGTTTTTTCTTTAAAAAAGCCCTCATTTCTCCTTTTTGACTTGCATTTCCCAGAGTTGCATGTAAATAATCATCGTGTGGAAAGCCTGATAAATTGATTCGATCCAACCTTCAGTTCCATCACGAAATCCTTGCTTTTTTATAAGCCTATCGAACAAGGTCGTTGCTCCCATCCGCAAAATTCGCCACCAGGTAACTGGCGGATGATTAGCTTCATGTAAAAGCTTTGCTTCTATCTTTGACCATCTTATTGACTTTTCAAGCATGGGCTCAATTGATTTTGGCTGAAGATGAATCATCGGCTCCTTCAAATGACCCAATTCGCCCTCAAAAACTGGCTCCTCGTGCAGCTCTCCTCTCCATCTTTTCAATTTATCTCGTTTATAAAGTCGCTTAACATAACCCGGCCACCAACCTCCCCAACGAAGTTCTTTGCCTAAAAGGAAGTTTCTCCTCGGAATGGCAAAAGCCGTGTATTGCGTATTAGGCATTGTCTCTTGAATTTCCTTCCGCAATTCTGGTGTTATCCTTTCATCGGCATCAACATAGAGTATCCATTCTCCTTTTGCTTCTCTTAATCCCCTATTTCTCCATTGAGAGTAAGCTAATCCTTTAAAAGGAAGATTAATAGATTTAGTGGCATATTGCTTGGCAATTTGGGAGGTTTTGTCGGTCGAGCCGGTATCGATATATATTATTTCATCCGCCAGCTGGCGGACTGATTCTAGACAGTCCTTAATCATCTTTTCTTCATTTTTAGCAATAATAATGACACTAAGCTTCATAACTCCCCTTGCCAAATCGATTAATTAAAAAATCCCGAAAAGCAATTTTTTGCCAAGGACGACCGACAATCAAGCGACTCAAGCCCCATTTGAACAAAGCAATTTTCGCCCTCAAAGGAGCAAATTTCATCCCAAACAAAAGCCTATTCCTGGCCATATAGTAATCATGTAAAGGACCACCGACTTCACTAGAACCAGCATTAAAATGCCACATTCTTGCTTGGGGAACAAACAATAATTTCCAACCCGCTTTTTTGGCTCTAACAGAAATATCATCATCTTCATAATAAAGAAAATATCTTTCGTCAAAGAAACCAATCTCATCCAAAACTTCTCGCTTGATAAACATGCCGCAGCCAGAAACATAATCAGTTTCTTCGATCTGGTCATACTGTCCTTTATCAACCTCATTAACGCCTCGGCCAGTGCCAATTACGTTTGGCCAATCTATTTCGCCACCAGCATTCCAAAAGACTTTTCCTCGCTCGGATTTTTTATAGCGGTCGCGATGATATTCATAACCAGGAGCAAAATAAATTTTGGGTCCCAAAATGCCTGCCCCTTTTTTCTCCTCTGCCACTTTAGTCAATTGAACCAGAACATCTGAAGCTAGCGTCGTATCATTGTTAATCAAGAAGATATAATCCGCTTTATCTTTAAGCGCTCTTTTGATTCCAAAATTGTTTCCCCCAACAAATCCAAGATTTTTCCCAGTTTCGAGAAAAACAAAGTTTTTAAATTTTCTCTTAAGCTCATCTAAATTCTCTTGAGGATTATTGTTAACAACAATTATTTCTATCTTAAAATTATCAGTTTGAAGTTTTTTAACCGATTCTAAACATTGCCCAGTAAAATCTTTCCCTTTGTAATGAAGAATAATCAAAGCAATTTTTTTCATTAACTTATTTTGCGCTTAATTCTTAGTTGAAGTTTTTTCAGAGGGTTTTTTAGTTCTTTTATGGCGGTGGTCGTCCACCAATAAGCCATCTCTTTACCTAATTGCTGCATTTCCGCAATAAAGTCTTGTAAAGGCAATTCTTGGGTCTTGAAGCCTTGTTTTTCCCAAACCTTGAGGTATAAAACAAATTCAGAAAAAGCTTGAAGTAATGCTAAAACCAAACCATGAAGACCATCCTTATACCCCTCGCCAGCAAAAAAGCGGCTTAAAAACTCACCAGTCGGTTTTTTAATCAAATCCTGCCATTGAAATTGATATTTCTCATCAATTAATTCCTGAAGTTGAATATCCGTATAACGATTAAGCCGCTCCAAGTATTGAGAAATTGATTCGTAATGATAGTGAATAATGGCATTCGCTTTTTTTGCTTCCAAGTCTTTCCCTTCACCCTTAGTCAAAGGAACACTATGGATCTTATCTGACCAAGCAACCGAGCCTTTTCTAAAAAAACGAACAATCAGGTCTGGCCACCAGCGAGAGTATTTCATCCATTTGCCAAAAATAATATTTTTCCTTGGCAAACGGAAAAAATTAGGTCCTTTAGGATTTTTAGCTAATTTTTTCAGAATCTTGGCTAATGACAAAGGAATCTCTTCATCAGTATCAAGAACTAAAACCCAATCACTCGTTGCCTTAGAGATAGCAAAATTCCTGGCTGGTTCAACATAGCGGGTATAGCGGTGGGTAAAGGTCTTGGCACCATCTTTTTTAGCCAGAGTAACAGTTTTGTCAGTCGATTCCATGTCCACGACGACAACCTCGTCCGCCCATTTGACTGAGTCAAGACAGCGCTTGATATTCTTTTCTTCGTTTCTTGTATTAATAACAACCGAAATTGCCATCGCTCTATCTAAATGATACCACGAACCTGGTAAATTCTCGCTTCACCATTATCAAAAATTTTGTCTACTCCCAATTCATCTTCAGGTAATAAAAACCTTTGTCTATCAGTCAAATAAATATAGCCAATTTGATTGTTAAGCAGAAATCCTCGCGCCCAAATTTTATCTTCGGAAATAAAAAACTTCAATTCATCCCCACCTCTTTGCTTAATATCATAGCCAGAGATAAGCAGATTCATTTCATCTTCTAAAAATGTTTGTTTCCCGGAAAAAGCAGAAACGTAAGCGGTTGTTTCATACACATATAAAGGAATTGGTGTCTGTTTAAATCTTTCCTTTTCAAAAGGATTATAAAAAAAGGTTAAGACAGTAGCTTCCTTCTGTTTTTTCAAAAAATCTAGTGCTTCCAGTTCGCCTTTTGACAAAGCAGTTGGCGGTGGCCAACCTAAATAGCCCTTGAGAGTAGAAAAACTAGTAGGAATAGTCAATAAAATAATTATTCCTAGTAAAATCCATTTATAGTTCTTTTTAATTTTCATCATTTTTGATAAAGCCACTGCGGCATAGAAATTGGCAAAAAAGAGAAAATAATAGAAAAATTGAATCGTATTCCAAGCGGTTCCTTTTTGGACAAAAACCAGAGGAATTAACAAACCCACCGCTCCCCCAATTAGAATAAAAGCATCAAGATCAGTAAAATCTTTTTTAATATTTTTTTCAATCAAAGTCTTCAAGCCAATAACTCTCGTTCCTAAATTGCCAAGTAAAAAAATTCCCAAGGTACCAAGTTCAAGAGCAAATAGCCTCGGCCCAAACTTGCCTTCAATTAAAGTGTACCTTGCTAAAGCTAATCTCTGCAGATAAAACCGATCCGAAGATTCAATCATTGTATGAATAAACCAAAGAGGTTCAAAAACCAGTAAAGAAGCCGCTTTTTTGTTGATGAGAAAAAAAGTTGCCAAAGAGGTAACTAAGGCAACCAAAAACACCCCCAGATATTGTTTTTTGTTTTGCCATAATTTAAAGAGAGCAAAAACTAACAAGGCGGGTAAGGCAATAATGCCGGCATAAACTTTAATATCAATCAACATCCCAAAAAGTAAACCAAGACCGATAATTTTCCAGCGGTTCCAATTCTTTACTCGTAATAACAAGTACATTCCCGCCAATAAAACCACTAAAGAAAAAGCAAAAGGAGGATTTACTAAAGTAGAAATTGATTGCATTGACCAAAACAGAGATTCACCCCCCAATTCGCCGGTGCGCCATAATGTGACTAGAAAACCAAAAGAACCAGCAAAATAATTAAAAAAGGCAAGCCAAAAACCAGTCCAAAAATCTTTTTGCCAATAATAACCAACCAAAAACGATAACCAGCCGATTCCTAAAGCCAAAAAGAAAGGAAAAATTTGAAAATAGAGATGGCGAATAGGAATGAAGGTTAATTTATTAACAATAGCTATAACTAAATCATAAAAATAATGGTAGTTAGTTAATTCAAAGCTAGCCAAAGTTGGATGAGGAGGAGGAAAACCTTTCAAAACCTGATTAGCTAAAGCCAAATGCCAAACTCCATCATGACCATTTGGGCCCCAAAAACCCATGCCAAAATCATAAATCAAACCACTCCGGAACATAGTTATTCCTTGGGCTAAGACACCAAAGGAAAGTAAAATAGTTAGAAAAATTTTATGCTTTCTTTTTAAGGGCATGGATAACTTTCTTGCTGTCAGCAATAAATTGCTGACCTATCATCAGATAAATTATCCCAAAATAAACTAGACCGCCCAAAACGGTCAAACCAATAATCCCAAGAATATTCTTGGCTAACCAAGGAGTTAAGATAAAAATCAAAATTCCCATTACCAAACTAGCCATTATTGGCTTGATAATGGAAGCAATAAACCTAAATTCAATGTATTGCTTCGTTATCCAAATCGCTATTACTGAACTAAAACCAACTATCGCTGAGGCGGCTGCTACTCCATTAAAACCGAATTTGATGGCTAATAAAGGAAAGAAAATCCAAGTAAGAATTGTCCACATAACCATTAATTTGAAAACTGTTTTGATTTTTCCGATAGCGGTCAAAGCATTAGTCAAGGGAGTCGTCACTGCTCCCCAAAGACTATTGATGGCATAAAGATATAAAGCTAGAAGAGCAATTTCCCACTTGCTGTACCGGGGAAGAATCAGTACTAAAGGCCGTGCGATCAAACAAAGACCAATTATCATTGGAAAAACAAGCAAAGTAATAAAAAACAAAGTTTTTTCTATTGCTTGACTGAGTTCTTTTTTTTGCTCCTGCATTCGGGCATAGGCAGGAAAGGTCACCTTAATCACCGCATCCATAATAAAGCGAAGGGGCATTTGGGCCCATTTTTGCGCCCAACCAAGAATCCCCACTCCCGTAGCACCAATAATTTTCCAAAGAAAAACATTCATTAAGCGGTCTTTAATCACTGCCAAAAAAGTATTAGCTTGATATGGAACACCAAAGCGAAGCAGATGTTTTAAGGAATCTTTTTCAAAAGCAAACCCAATCTTCCAAGGCGAAAGAAGATAAATTAGAATCACTCCGGCAATCCCTCTTGCCAGAACCGCCCAAGCATAGCTGACAACGCCAAAGCCCTGCCAAGCTAAAAGAACAGCCAAACCATAAAAAAGTAGGCTTTCAATAATTTCCACGATTACTAAAAGGTCGAATCGCAATTTTCTCTCTAAAAGGACAGAAGGAATTGTTTTTAAGGAAGCCAGAAAAAAACCAGCAGCTAAAGCCCAAAGTAGCCAAATTCCTGGTTGGCTGATGTTATAAAAATTGCGCAACCAGGGAGTGAGAACAAAAACCAAAACTATCAAAGTCAAAACTAGAGCTTGTTGAATAGTAAAAGTGCTTCGAATATCCGCAAGTTTCGGTTTTTCTTTTTTTTGAATTAAAGCGGCGGCTAAGCCAATATCGGAAAAATAACCCAAAATAGCAATCAATTCAGAGACGGCAAAAAACAAGCCAATTTCCGCTGTGCCAAGGAAGACAGTTAAAAGAAAGAAGCCAAAAAAAGAAATAATTTGAAGAAAAAAAGTCCGCCCTGTTAGAGCAACTACCCCTTTAACTGCCCGTCCTTTAACCGTTTCCAAATCAATTTCCAAAGCGCTTTCCGGCATGCCTTCAACCATTTCTTCCATGCCCTAATTTTATCACAATTACCCCAGATTTATCTCTCTCGCCTTTCTTGCCAAAAAATAGCTAAAATCAATAGAGAAAAACTAAAAAGACTAATCGCATTGGCTGTTTTTCTTAGAGGGGTATTTCTCAGCCAAGCAGTAACGGTTCGCTTATTCAGAGGAACTTGTACCTGAATAACCCCAGTTTCTGGATTAACTTGGTAATCAATTTTGTCTAAATCGGCAAAAACTTCCCATTGGGGAAAATCAAAAATAGGCACTTCTACCATTGGGTTTTGGTCGCCAATTGTTTCAATGGTGAAACGCCAGAAATTTGACCTTTTTCTAAATTGACTCACTTTTGCCTCGCCTTCAATTACTCGCGGTTCTTCAGGTGCCAGTTCTCGAGGATATTCTTTCATTCCTTTGGGCACATAATCATTGAGAGTAGTCATTGATTGTCTCCGCCATTCTTCTCCAGAGAGTTTTGTTTGGTCAGTCATTTGAAAATCATATTTTTCTGGATGAAAATAACCCCAATTAAGCACCGCCACCAAAAAAACCAAAATTAAACTTAATAACATTTGTCGTCGCCTATTTTTCAAGAAAACAAACAGTCCACCAGCTAAAAATGAGCTGGCTAATATGGCAATCGCTAAAAACCGCCAAGGAAACTGAACAAAGGACAAAAGAGGTAGTGCTTTCCAGATAAAGACTGACTTAGCGTGAGCCATAAAAACAGCCAAACCAAAAAGAGCAAGAAAAAAGGCAAACGTCCAAAGAAATTTTCTTTTTTTACGTAAGAAAAAATAGACAAAAACACCGCCGGCAATAATCACCACCCACCAATGAAGCCAACCAATTTGGAAAGAGAGGTCATCATCAGGACCCGGTTTTGAAGGACCAAAACCCCAGTGCCGAGAGATAAAGAGCTGTTTGACAGTGGCAAAATGTTGGTGGAAATTGTAATAACCAGCGGTGTGTTGTTCTAGGGTTACCAAAGATTTTTCAAAAAAAGCGGGTAAAACAAAGAAAGCTGCCAAACCAATTGCCCATACAAAAACAACACCCAAAGGAATCACTTTTCTCCATTTTTTGGTTTGAAAAATCCAATAAATCCCCCAAATAAAAGCAATAGGAGTAAAAAGCAAAGCCATAACATTGTGGGAAAGAAACAAGAAAGTTAAAGAAAAAAGGCTAGCCAAAAACAAAGAAAACTTGGAAGTTTTAATTAATTTATAAATGCTCCAAAGGATTAAAGGAAAAAAGACCACTGCCCAGGATTCAGTCATGGCACCCCTAACATAAACATCTACTGCATGATACGGCGCTAAAACATAAAATGCGCTAGCAACCATTCCTGCCCACTTGCCAAAAAACTCTTTAACCAACAAATACATAAAAATTCCTGATAAAAGAAAGGTTAAGAAGAAAAGAATTTTAACAATATCAACAAAGCTCAAACTCAGTAAGCGAAAAATCATCCCTAAGTAATAGGGAAAAACAGGGTGATAGTTAAACAAAGGGTGTCCGTAACCAGCTCCCATATCAGGAATCCAACGACAAGGGATTTGTCCGTCCTGGAAGCATTTCTCCATTTCATAAAGACGCATTACTTGAACATCATCGTGCATAGAGAAATAACCAGGTCTTAATAAAGCCTGACCAGCTAAAATAGCAATAATAATTACTAATATAAATGGAATTAAGTTTTTTACTCTATCTAGACTTTCTTTTTTCATTGATTAACCACCCGCCAACGAATATTAAACTAGAAACAGTAAGCAAATCACCCAATATTCTTATTGGCGTTCTTTTCAACTTAACATAAAAATCATGCTCTCCTTGATCAATATCAAAAGTGATTAAGCCCAAATCATTTTGATAATCAATTGGGGCTTTCTTGTCATCAATTTTCAACTCAAAATTAGGAAAGTAAAACAAAGGTAAACGAATCCTGGCTTGCTGAGAAAGAGTCCTAATTTTTCCCTTTTGCCAATCTGTTCCCTTTTCAAAGTGGATGACTTCGGCTTCTCCGGCTATTATCTCTGGTCCCTCAGGTGCTTTTTTACCAGGAGGAGCTTTGGCAAAAACGGGTAAGTAATCGAAAATACTTGCCGTTATCTGTTTTTGCCATTCCTCTCCCGAAAGTTTATCTTGGTCAGAAATATCAAACCAGTCCGCTGGTCTAAAGTAGTTAACATTTAGCATCATTACTCCGAGAATCATTAAAACACTGACTAACAAAACATATTTTCTTAAATAGGAAACTACTGCCCCTGCCGCAAGGGAAAAGGCAAAAAGAACGATGGTTAAAAATCTCCAAGGGAACTGGAGATAAGCCAAGAGAGCAATTTTTTTCCAAATAAAAGTTGACCGTTGATGGGCAAGAAAAGCGCTGAATAAACCAATGGCAATCAAAAATACAAGTACTAAAAACGAAAATCTCTCTTTCCTCGCTTTTCCTAAACCAATCATTAAAGCAATTAAGGCAAATAGCCAATGGAAAACGCCCACCGCAAAAGTAAAATCATCATTAGGACCAAACTCGCTTGAACCATACCCCCAGTGAGTGGAAAAAAATAATTGCCGAATGGAAGCAAAGTGGGCTAAATAATTAAAGTAACCAACAATCATTGACTCAACATGGACAAGGTTTTTTTCAAAAACAGCCGGAAGGATAAAAAACCCAGCTAGACATACGCTTAAGACTGCCCCTAAAAATAACTGAGGTAATATTTCCCATCTTCGGTAATACCAAAGTAAAAAAAGCCCCCAAGCTACGGCAATGGGAGTAAAAATTAAGGAAGTAATATTGTGTGTCAAAAGTAAACCAGCATAACTCAGCCCTAAGAAAATAAGATACTTCGTTTTCTTTTGACGAACGAATTCAAGGATCGCCCAAAAAATCAAAGGCAGAAAAATCAAAGCCGTAAACTCCCCGACTGCCCCTCGGCTATAAACATCAGTCGCCCGGTAAGGGGCATAAACATAAAAAATTGCCGCAATCAGTCCGCCAAAATCTCCCCATAAAGATCTCGCTAATAAAAACATGGCTAAGCCTGAAAAAATAAAACTCAAAATAAACTCAATCTTGATTGAAGCTAAGATGGAAAAACCTAAGAGATGAAAGGCTTCCATTAAATAATAAACTAAAGGAGGGTAATAAATGTATAAAGGGTATCCATAACCATAGCCCAAATCAGGTACCCAACGACACGGTATTTGACCATCTCGAACACATTTATCCATTCCTAAAACCCTGATTGGTTGCATATCATCATGCATCGGAAAATAGCCAGGCTTTAATAAAGATTTATAAGAAAAAAAGGTTAAGATGATAACCAGAGAAATAAAAAGAAGCAGCTTTAACTTTTTCATCTTTTCCACCAAAATTCCCTGTCTAACTCAAAGAATAACAGCTGGTCTTGTTCGCCTTCTGGAGTAAGTGCTTTGGGATACTCTCCAACTAATTTCAATCCATAAGCCTCCGGCGGTATCTGTAGACGGCTTTGATTAACCACCAGATAAACATCATTATCAACAAGCGAATTAACCAAACTGGAATGAACTCCAGTAATCGGATAACCCACCCCAATCACAGTCACATTGGGAACTTTTTCCAAATAAATCTGTAAACCATCAGGGAGGGTCCCAAAAGAGCCTTCAGTTCCCACCAAAACATTCTTTTCTTTTGCTTTTTCCTTAATAAAATCAGCAATTTCTCTAATCCCTTGCCCCGCCGTCCACTCCTCAAGATAACCAGAGCGCATCCTTCTTGGCAACGGTGCTTTTTCGGGCTCGGTTAATAATAAATAATTATAGTAAAGCGAAGGAATGATGATTAACAGAATTAATAAGGCAAGGAGATTAGTTTTGATTTTTAATTTTTTAACCATTACTGAGAAAAAATAGGCAGCGATAATGAGAAGGGGCCAAATAGTAAAAAGAATATAGCGGGGAGTAAAAACCTTAGCAAAAACTGATTGAACCAACAAGGGCACGGCGCTAACTGAAAACAGCCAACTGGCCTGACGCCAATTTTCTCTTTTCAACCACATCCAAACCAAACCAGCCACGGCTAATAATAAAACTGGCCAAGTCAACAAATTGGGCAACCATTGAGCCAAATCAAATAAATGGGGTTTAAGTGGATCAAAAGGATGGGAAAGAATCCATTCAAAAGAGAAAACGTAATCTTTGTTCCGAATAGCAATCATCTGAAAATTTGGACCTAAACGAAGCAAGTTATAAATCCCAAAAGCAAAAACATAAACTACTCCCCAGAGAATAACTATCTTTCCCAGATTTAGTAAGTGTTTTTTCTGAACAAAACGGCGTCGGCTAGGAAAAGGGTAAAATAGAAAAGTCGTTGGCAATAAAATTGCGTAAAAAAGCGCTGGTGATTTAGTGATTAATGCCGCGCCCAATATCATCCCAGTAATCATGGCTAAATCAAGGCGTAAATTTTTTATTAATAATAAGCCAAAATAAAAAAACCAGATCCCAAACATTGCCAGTAAAGAGTCAACCAAAGCCATCCGGTCGAAAAAAACAAAAAAGGGAACAACAGCATAAAACAAGGAAGTAATTAAAGAGGTTTTTTTATCTTTAAACAACTCATAGCTCAGTAAAAAGATACCAATCAGCGATCCCAAGCCAGCCAAAACTGATAAAAATCTGCCAGTAAAAAGAGGGTTTTTAATCACTCCTAAAGCAAACATTAACATCCACATAAAAAAGGGCTGTTTACCGTCAGAAAGAGGCAAAAAACGCAAAGTCGGCTCGGCTTTCATTACTTGAGACCAACGAATATAAATGGCTTCATCAGCAAAAATAGGAAGAATGGTGAGATTAATCAGCCTCAATAAAAAGAAAACAATAAGAATCCCAATCCCGAAAATAATTGTCCATTTCCATTCTCGAAAAAATTTCTTAATCATACTTACCTCTCCAGTCATTAATTTTAACCCGCAAGATCTCTAAAAGCATCTCTTTAGATTCTTTGATAAAGCTTCTTTGTTTTCCTACGGCAACGTCTCTGTCTTCCCAGGCTACTGGCACCTCTTTGATTTTATAACCCAATTTTTCCGCCACATAAAGCATTTCTACATCCCAGGCTCCCACTCGCCAACCTTTGGCTTCTCTTGTTTGTTTAAATATTTGCATTTTTTTAAAAATCTCTTTGCCTGCTTTTTGACCAAAAACTTTGAAACCACATTGAGTATCAATGATATTTCGGAGTAAAAGTGTTCTTCTAAAAAAGCGAAAACCCCAAGAAATGATTTTTCGGTACCAGGGAAAGTGCCTCCTTTCCTTACCTCGCGAGCCAATAACCACGTCAAATCCTTTTTTGAACCAAGGCAGTAACTTTTCTATCTCAGAGGCTGGGGCTGACTGGTCCATATCAGTAAACAAAACAATCTCTCCTTTAGCTTTCGTTAGACCAGATTTAATCGCAAAGGGCTTACCCGCATGCTTATTTCTTAATAATTTAAAACGAGAATGATATTTAACGTATTTCTCAACTATTTTTAAACTAGCATCAGTGGAACCATCATCAGAAACAATCACCTCACTGGCGTAGTCTTGTTTCTTAAGATAATTTTCTATTTCTTCCAAAACCCCTCGTTTGAGGTTTCTTTCCTCATTGAACATTGGGATGATAACTGAAAGATAGGGTTTCATTTAATTATCCTCAATCTTTTCCTTATCGGCTATGGATTAAACGATAAACTTCCACTCCTTCTAATTCCCACTTTTGCTCAATTTTTGACCAGCCAAAGTTGGCTATTTCTGCTGCAGGAGCTGTTGTCGGCTGACAGGGAAGTTTCTCGCAAATAACGAATAATTGTTCTGTGATCGTCTCTTCGGCGCGCAACGGCTCGATATCAGTGGGCGGAGTTCTCCATCTCTCCATAAAATAAGCATAGGCAGCTGGATAATTTCTTTCGGCAATCAATCCGAGATTAAATGGTTTTTCTTTAGCCTCATCAATAATAAAGCGGGCAATTTTCTGGGTTCGGCCTAACTGATTATTAGGCTTATTTTTCAACGGACATTTTTGAAAAGAAAGAAAAACTAAGAAACACAAAGCAAGAATGACAATCACCTTTCCATAGACTCTTTTTTCCCAAACTTGAGAAAGCACCCAACCCACTAAAAGGAAGGGAGCGGGAAAGAAGAAACCAAAATAATGGTCATAAATATGCTGTTTGTAATTGCCTAAGCCGAATAAACCGATTGTTAGCCAAACCAAAATCAAAATCAATTCCCGATTATCCTGCCAGATTTTTTGCCAATTTAGTTTTTTGTAATAACGCTCCGTACTGAAACCAGCTAATCCCAAAATCATTAGCAGCGCCAGCCAACTTCCATAGGTTTCGTTTTTACCGGCTATTAATCTCGTAGACACTTGAGAAACTAAATCCCAAAGATTAGGAATGGCTTTGTAAACTTTCAAATTAACAGTGGTTTGGCGAACAGTAAAAAAGGTTTTAAAAGCTTGGAAATTAATGAAATTATGACGCAAATCAAACCAAACCATGGGTGCTATTGTAAGGATACTAAAGATAAGAATACAGTAGATTGTGTATCGTATTAGTGATTTAAGCCTTGATTTTTTCTTAAAAACATTTTTGAAAGCCAAAAGCCAAAAAATTGAGACTGTTGGAATTAAAAGCAAGCCCAAATAATGGGATTGAAGAGCAAAAGAAAGAGCAATACCGACAATGGGAATCCACCAATATTTTTTCTTAACCCAAAATTGATAAATACCATAAATGGTTAAAAGAGCAAAGAAAGGCATAATATTGG
Source organism: Patescibacteria group bacterium (assembly GCA_018900995.1). Taxonomy (GTDB): domain Bacteria; phylum Patescibacteriota; class Microgenomatia; order PFEM01; family JAHIFH01; genus JAHIFH01. The sequence goes on from JAHIFH010000012.1 coordinate 44,480, forward strand.
GATTCCAAGAAGAACGAGAATAAATAATCACTACTGGGGCAAGAGCATAAAGAAAAGCAGCTATTAAACCAGCTTGTTTATCAAACCACTCTCGTCCCACCCACCAAACAAATCCGACCGTTACCACACCTAGAAACGCCACCATTGCTGACGGCCCAACGGGTGATAAACCAAACAACAAAAACCAGGGTAAAGCAAAATAATAATACAAAGGCCCCAAATACATATTGCCAATTGAAGTCACCGGTCCGATTAAAACAAACTTCCCTTTTCTTATCATCCTTAGCCAAACCAAAGCATCTCGCCCTTCATCGCCTAAAAAAGTCATGTATTCAGGCAAACGATAAAAACGGAGGAAAGCAGCCACAAAAAGAACTAAAGACAAAAGAATAGCTTCGGTCCGATTGGCTTCTATAAACTCGGTTACTTTCTTTTTTATCTCTTTCATCTCTTTTTCAATTTTCGGTAAAAACGTAAAAGATCAACATAGCCACTAAGAGCGACTTTTAGAGTGATGCCCGTCGCTTGGCCAGCTTTTCGCGGGTAGTGATGAACTCCAACCTGGCTAATCTTAAATCCCTCTTTTTTAGCTTTAACTAAAAGCTCGGTAGTGATAAACGGTCCCCGCTCAGCTTCGAGCCGAGGAATTTTATCAATTACTTTTTTACTAATAAGCTTAAATCCGCAGTCAATATCCCTAGCTCTAAGTCCAAAAAGAAGAAAAACAGGCAACTCCCAAAGAATTTTTGAAATTAAAATCCGATAAAAAGGTTCCGCCCTTTTAAGATAATAGCCAATCACCAAATCTGCTTTAGACTGGTGTTGTTCTTTAATAAATTTTGTGATTTCGGAAAAGTCAAATTGACCATCGGCGTCGGTGAAAGCAATCAATTCATATCGAGCATTGTAAACGCCACTTTTAATGGTTGCGCCATAGCCTCGATTTGGGGTATGGGTAATCATCTTGATTCGTGGTTCTTTTTTGATTAATTCCTCAACAATCTCGCCGGTCTTATCAGTTGAGCCATCATCAATAACAATAATCTCCCATTTCTTAGCTACCTTAGGAAGGATTTTAATGGCTTTAGTTACCGTTGTTTTAATATTGTCTTCTTCGTTGTAAGCCGGAAAGAAAACCGAAAGCTCCTTCACCTTCTCCATAATTTTCCTTTCAGTTAAATTATAGCAGAAGGAGGATATTTTGTGCTATGATGATAGTGATGAAGGCAATTCAAAAATCCTGGCGAGATCTCCTGATTATCTGCCTTGTTTCCTTGGGCGCCACCGCCCTCATTTGGTTACCTTTTTTTCTTAGATTAACGAGTTTTTGGAAAATTTCTTTACCAGCTGAAGGCATGGCAACAATAATGAAGAACTTTGATGGACTTTATTATGTTGTTATTGCCAAATCTCTTTATAATCCCGAAATTATCAAAAATCTTGTCCCCTTTAATTTGCCAGCGATTTATTATGCCGCTCATTTTCCTCTTTATCCTTTACTAATTAAAATTGGTGGATTGGTCGTTAACCACACTTGGTCTATGCTTTCGATTAGTGTGATTGCTTCTTTGCTTTCAGCTATTGTTTTTTATCTTTTTCTCAAAGAGTTTAAACTCTCCAAGGACCCACTATGGCTAACAATCATTTATCTTCTCTTCCCCGCCCGCTGGTTAATTGTTCGCTCAGTTGGCTCACCTGAGTCTTTGTTTATGCTCTTTTTACTAACTTCCTTTTATTATTTTAAAAAGAAAAACTACTTGTTCGCCGGTGGCTTTGGGGCTTTAGCCCAACTAACCAAACCCCCTGGTATTCTTCTTTTTGTTGCCTATGCTATTTATCTTTTTTGGCAAGAATCTAAGGAAACTTGGTTTACTCGTTTAGCCCAAGTATTTCGTTTATCTCGTCCAACTTGGCTAGCTCAATTAACTAAAAAGGTTTATCCTCTCCTTTTAATCCCCTTAGCCTCAATAGGCGTCTGCCTATACTATTTATATATATACGGCGATTTCTTTGCCTATTTCCATTCTGGCGACAATATCCACCTTTTTTGGCCTCCACTTCAAGTTTTTAATGCCGCTGCTGCTTGGGTAGGAACTTATTGGCTTGAAGAAGTAATTTATGTTTATCTTTTGGGGATTTTGGGAGTGATTTATTTATTCAAACAGAAACGCTATGATTTAGGAATTTTTGCCGCTATCTTTTATTACACCATTCTTTTCATTTCTCATCGCGATATCAGTCGCTACAGTTTACCCATGCTGCCTTTTATTTTAATTGCTTTTGATAAATTCTTGGTCAGGAAAGAATTCAAAATTGCTTTTGCCGTCATTCTCTTACCAATTTATCTTTATGTCATCAACTTCATTGCCGGGAATACTTTAGCTATCGCTGACTGGGCGCCTTTTCTTTAGCCCGTTCAACGGGCTGTAAGTGCGTTTAACGCACTAGCCAGCCCTTTCCTGAAACCAGCCGAAGAGTTTTGATTTTCTGGTTTTCCAAATAAAAGTGGTGTACATGAAAAAGTTATAGGGCAAGACAAGGAAGCCGATGGCGAAAATCAATAGAATTTGTCGCCACTGGTCGCCAAAGAAAGCTGTACCAACCCAAACAACAATAGTTTGAATAATTAAAGCGCCCAAAGAAGTAAAATTGAACTGGAGAAATTTATAGGGAATCCGAGTCCAGGAGATAATTTTCTTCTCCGCAAAAGTCCAGATATTATTAAGAATAAAGTTATTAATAATGGCTAATTCGGTAGCGACAGCTGTCGCTGGTCCCGGTGATAATCCAGCGCGATAAAATACTTCGAGACCAACGGCATTAACAATGTAACCAATAAACCCAACCACAGCAAATTTCATAAATTGTTGGGTTTTCGGATCTTGGAGTCGCAA
>JAHIFH010000013.1 GCA_018900995.1 Patescibacteria group bacterium
AGAAATTGTTGACTTAGAACTGGAACTGGGAGAGATTAAAAAACCAGCTCTTTATGTTCTTAATCAGGACGAGGTTGGACCTCAAGAAGGATTTTTAGTGGTCAATGCCAAGACAGGAGGAGGAGTGGATGAATTGATTAAAGAGGCTTATAAACTTTTGGGCTTAATTACTTTTTACACTGTTAAGGGGGGGAAGGAAGTGACCGCCTGGTCGTTGAAGGGAGGAACCGCGGCATTAGAAGCAGCGGAGAAGGTTCATACGGATATGGCCAAGGGATTTATTAAAGCAGAAGTAGCTAGTTTTGAGGATTTGGTTTCAGCAGATAGTTGGCAAAAAGCAAAAAGTCAAGGTAAAATAAGATTAGAGGGCAGAGATTACAGAGTGCAAGATGGCGATGTAGTTGAATTTAAATTTGGAAAATGATAGTTGTTAGAGAAAAAAGTTTGTGTTATAATTTCGCACGAGAGATTATACGAGCGTTACTGCGAAGTACAATTTTTCAAAATTAGGGAATAGATAACATGCGCGATTACGAGCTTGTTTTAGTAATTGATCCAGATTTGGCTGAGGGAGATCAAAAAAAAGAGATTGCCAAAGTCAAAAAAATAATTGAAGATTTAAAAGGCAAGGTTGAGAAAACAGACGAGTGGGGGAAGAGAGAATTAGTATACCCCATCAAGAAAAAGAACCTGGGGTATTATTTTTTATTGGCAATAAAATTACCTGTTAAAACCCCAGTTGAGGTTGATAATAAGCTCAAATTGGAAGAAAAAATTATTCGTCACTTGTTAGTTAAAAAGGAGTGAGCGAGGAAGGAGGGATATGGCAACCAGGTCGCTCAATAAAGCTCAGTTAATTGGTAACCTCACTCGGGATCCCGAGTTACGTTATACCCCCCAAGGGACAGCGGTTTGTACCTTTGGGTTGGCAACGAACCGTACTTGGGTAACCGAAGCGGGCGACCAGCGGGAAGATACTCAATTCCACCGCATCGTTGCTTGGAACAAGCTGGCGGAAATTTGCTCCCAGCTTTTGTTCAAAGGACGGCGAGTCTATGTTGAGGGTCGCTTAAAAACCAGGCAATGGACGGCTCAGGACGGTAGCCCTCGTCAAACAACCGAGATTGTTATTGACGAGATGCTCATTCTTGATTCTAAACGGGCACCAGGAGAGAGGATTGAAGAGGAAGTTTCTCCTGAAGAGCCTGTGGAGATGAAAGAAGAACTGCCAGCTGGGGAAGAGGAAGCAGAAGTGGCTGCGCCCAAGAAAAAGAAAGGAAAGGAGCCAACCTCTACACCAGCCTCGGCAGCGGCTAAGCCAGCGAAAAAGGCTGATGACCAAAAAGAAGCCAAAAAAGCTGACGAAGAAGAGGAAAAAGAAGAGGTAAAGGCTGAAGATATACCTTTCTAAAAATTAATAATTATCTATTATGAGACAGAAGCGGAAACGACCAGTCCGAGGATTAAAATGTCCTTTTTGCGAATCAGGTAAAAAACCTGATTACAAGGAGGTAGAGGCTTTGCAACGCTTTGTCAGCGACCGGGGCAAGATAATTCCTCGCAGTCGGACCGGAGTTTGTGCCAAACACCAGCGCCACCTCGCTCAGGCTATTAAAAGAGGAAGATTTTTAGGCTTAATTCCTTTTACGACCCAAATATAGACATGGCTGCCCAAAAAGTCAGCTTGGAAAAAGTAACCGCCTCAATGACCTTACCCATTCCTTCTGGGGTAAGGTTACAGGTAAAAAAAGACCAAAAAGTTAAAGAAGGTCAAATTATTGCCAAGAGAAAGGCTTCTTCCCAAACAAAAAGCTATCATCTAAGCAAATTAATTGGCGTTTCGCCAAAAAAAGCCCTTAAGTTTTTAGAAAAAAAATTGGGGCAAAAGGTGAAGCAAGGAGAGTTAGTTGCCCAGAAAAAAAGTTTCTTAGGAAAAAGCGAGAAATTTATTGCCCCCCTTAACGGAATTTTGGATTCTTTAACTGAAGATGGAATTTTGCGAATTAAAAAAGAGCTTGCTGAAGAAGAAATAAAAGCACCATTTACAGGGAGAGTGAGCGCTACTACTCCAAGTTCAGTTAGTTTATCGTTTGCGGCTGTGGAAATAAAAGGCAGCTGGGGAGGAGGAAAGAAGGTAACTGGCTACTTGATGGTAATCGAAGGAGAAGACTATGATTTGTTTTCTCTTGATGGAACTTGTCAGGAGCAGATTGTTGTTCTGAGAGGAAAATTACCTAAAGGTTTATGGTATAAAGCGATTAGTTTAGAGGCAGTTGGCTTTATTGCTGGTAGTTTAACGGATAAATCTTTGCAAAAGGAAATTGAAGAGGGAGATGATTCTTTGCCTGTAGTTGTTTTGGGATTAGATGATAAAATTAGTCAAGAAATTTGGGGAGAATTAAAAAAAGCTAATGGACAGATGGCTTTGATTGATGGCCAAGAAAAACGACTTTTGATTCCTGGGTAGAGCGATGAAACTAAACTTAAGACAAATTAGATTAACGGTTCTCATTATCGCTTTTGTCATTTTAGTAGGGGGGATAGGTTATTGGCTGGGCGGGCAGGGATTAACAATTAATATTGGTGGACCTCAGAAAATTACCATTGACCGGATAACACCGGCTGATAAAGACCTTGATTTTTCTTTATTTTGGACAGTTTGGGATAGATTAACTGCTTCTTATTTAGATAAAACTGCTCTTAAGCCTCAAGAGATGATTTATGGCGCAATTAAAGGTATGGTCGCTTCTCTTGGTGATCCTTACACAGTTTTTCTTCCCCCTCAAGAGAACAAAGAAGCTAAGGAAGATTTGAACGGTGCTTTTGAAGGGGTAGGGATTCAATTAGGTTATATTGATGAGCAATTGGCAGTCATTGCCCCTTTATCAGGAATGCCAGCAGAAAAAGTCGGGGTGAAAGCCGGTGATTTAATTCTTAAGGTTGATGAGCAGGAAACAACTGATATGACTCTTCCCGAGGCAGTGAGTTTAATTCGTGGTCCTAAAGGAACAACGGTTGAGCTAACTCTTCTTAGCCAGGGAGAAAAAGAACCCCATGAGGTTTTCATTGTTCGGTCCACCATTATTGTTGCCAGCGTGGAAGTTGTCTTTCTTGAAGAAAATATTGCTCATCTCAAACTAATGCGTTTTGGCGAACGCACGAGTGATGAGTGGGATGAGGCAGTCAATCAGATTTTAACTCATCAGCCGACTGTCCAAGGAGTAATTTTGGATTTGCGCAATAACCCTGGCGGCTATTTGAGCGGCTCAGTCTTTATCACCTCAGAATTCTTATCTTCAGGGGTAGTGGTGAAACAAGAAAATGCTGCTGGTAACCAAGAAAGTTATTCGGTTGACCGTCAAGGCATGCTTCTCCATCAGTCTTTAATAGTCTTAGTTAATCAAGGAAGTGCCTCAGCCTCAGAAATTGTTGCTGGCGCTCTTCAGGAGTACAAACGAGCCATAATTGTTGGCGAAAAGACTTTTGGTAAAGGAACAATTCAGGAAGCAGAAGATTTACCTGGAGGAGCAGGCTTACATATTACCAGTGCCAGGTGGCTTTTACCATCTGGTAAGTTTATTGACAATAATGGCATTATTCCTGATAATCAAATAAAAGATGATCCCACTACCAAAGAAGATGAACAACTTCGAGAAGCAATTAAAGTTCTTGCCGATTAAAAAACTTCTCATTGGCTTAGCAATTCTTATTGTTGTTATTGGCTCAATTTTGGGTGGGGCAATTTCCGATAGGCTCTTTGGTTATAGAATCCTTGACCGCTTCTTTCCTCGAGAAGAAGGACAGTTGCCCTCCTTAATTCAACAGCGAGTTTTGACTGAAGAATCAGTGGTGATTGATGTCGCCGAGAGAGTCAGTCCTTCGGTGGTGACGGTCAGAGCTTCTAAAGAACAATCAGTTCTCAGTCCGATTGAAATCGGTCCTTTTGGTTTTACCCTTCCTCAAGAAAAAACTGAAAAAATCGAACTAGACATTGGTAGCGGCTTTATTATCTCTGCTGATGGTTTGGTAGTAACCAATAAACACGTGGTTAGCGATATTCAAGCGAACTATAAAATTATTACTAAGGACGACAAGACTTATGAGATCGAAAAGATTTATCGTGACCCAATAAATGATTTAGCTATATTGAAGATTGAAGCGAGTGGATTAAAGCCAGTTGAAATGGGTGACTCTGATAGGTTAAAAGTAGGTCAATTTGTTATTGCCATTGGCACGGCTTTGGGTGAATTCCGACACACGGTCACTACCGGAGTCATTTCTGGCTTAGGGCGAGGAATAACGGCTGGTTCTCCCTATGAAGGCTATGTAGAGCAATTAGATAATGTTATTCAGACCGATGCCGCCATCAATCCAGGTAATTCGGGTGGGCCGCTTTTGAATTCAGCCGGGCAGGTAATTGGGATTAATGTGGCGGTGGTGGCTGGAGGTGAAAATATTGGTTTTGCTATTCCTATCAATATTATTAAAGAAGCAATTGACAACTTTAATCAAACCGGACAATTTGCTCGTCCCTTTCTTGGCGTCCGTTACCGAATCATTAGCCAAGATTTAGCTTTGTTAAATGAGGTCCCGCAAGGCGCTTATATTGTTGATGTTGTTTCTGGGTCAGCAGCAGATAAGGCTGGAGTAAAAGAGGGTGATATTATTACCAAGTTTGACGGTCAACTGGTGCGAGAAGAAGATGGGGGCTTGGCGAAATTAATCAATTCCAAGAAAATTGGTGATAGAATTGCTCTGACAATCTGGCGAGATGGCAAGGAAATAGAACTAGAAACTGTCCTCGAAGAATTTAGTCAATAACAGTAGCAGCTTTAACAATCTTCTTCAAATTTCCATCCATGATTTCTTCCAAATGATACCATTTCTTATTTAACCGGTGATCGGTAACTCTGTTTTGAGGAAAATTGTAGGTACGGATTTTCTCAGAGCGCATGCCATGACCAACTGCTTCCCGGCGAATACTCGTAAGCTGGGTTTGTTTTTTCTCCTGTTCTTTTTGCCAAAGTTTTGAACGAAGAAGATTAAGAGCAATTTTTCGGTTTTGTTCTTGAGTTCTTTCTTGTTCACAAGTAACCACTATTCCCGAAGGGCGATGGGTTAAACGAACCGCAGAAGAAACTTTTTGAACATTTTGCCCGCCCTGGGTCGAAGCTCGATAAAATTGCCAGTCAATATCTTGGGGATTAATTTTAATTTGGGCTTCAGTAATTTCTGGCAAAACAACAATGGTGGCGGTTGAAGTATGAATCCGGCCATGGCGTTCGGTGGTCGGAATTCGCTGGACGCGATGAACCCCGGCTTCGTTTTGAAGCAAGGTAAAAGCGTCTTTACCTTCAATTCTTAAAACTTTTTCTCCTAGAGTTTTAATTTGCCAACCTTGTTTTTCGGCAAAACGGAGATACATCCGCAAAAGGTTATCCGCCCAAATTTTGGCTTCATCGCCTCCAGCGGCACCACGAATTTCAATAATGGCAATATCTTTGTTCATTGAGAAAATTACCCTTTCTTTTGAAGCATTTCTTTTAGAGTCCGAGGTCGTTCTTCTTTCTTTTCCTTTTCAACTTTCTCTTTCTTTTTCCAAGCACGAGCTTTGGCTTCTTTTTGTTTGGCCTGGAATTTTTCTACGCGCCCCTGGGTATCAACATATTTCATTTCTCCGGTGAAGAAGGGATGACAAGCAGCACAAATTTCAACCTGAATCTCCGGCTTAGTTGAGCCGGTTGTAAAACTATGACCACAAGCACAGGTTACTTTGGCATTAGGATACCATTTAGGATGAATAGTTTGCTTCATGTCTTTGATTTTATCATTTATTGAACCTTCCTTCAAGCAAAAACTTGAAAGAGAGGAGTAAAATTAGGGTATAAATGTCTGAACGGCTAAAAATTTTTCCCTCAGAATATTCACCTGAGATTTCTTCGGAATGGGAGAAGATGGCTAAAAATGCTATCAGACTTCTTTTGCGAACTGTCACTCAAGAAATAGTAGTCGAAGGGAAGAATAATATACCTGAGGATATTGGGCGAGCTTCTTATGTTGTGGTGGTTAATCACCTGGGTTGGGCGGAGGCGGTAGTTTTGCTTGATATATTTCCTACCTGGATTCACTGGATGACTAAAAGTGGAAATTTTGACCATAAACTTCTTGGTCCGGCTTTTCGAATCTTAGGATTCTTTCCAGTAAGGAGAGGAAAGGTAGACAGAAAAGCATTGGAGACAGCTTTTTCTTTACTTGAGAAAGGTAGAATCTTAGGGATGGCACCCGAAGGAACAAGAGGACGGGGAGATGAGTTTGGCAAATTAAAAAAAGCGAAACATGGCACTATCTTTATTGCCCATCAAGCTCGCGTTCCTATCATCCCCACAGCAGTCTGGGGGACAGAGGCTTTGTTTCCATTAATAGAAGAGAAGGGCTTGAAGCTTGAAGATTTAACAGAGTTTAAGCGACCTGAGGTTTTTGTTGGAATTGGTCAGCCTTTTACTCAACATCTTGATGTAGAACCTAAAAAACTCAATAAAAAGAAACTTGAAGCACTCACTACTGATCTAATGCTTGAAATTCGAAATATGTTGCCGCAAGAATATTGGGGAGTTTATGCAGAGATAGAGCGGCAGCCAGTTTAAAATACCCAAGGTTTGCTACCTAGCCAACCTCTAAGGTTGGTAAGGTTGGTAAAGCTAGAAGCTGCTTAAAAGTTAGCTGTCTTTGTAATTTGGCTTTCATATCCCGAAGAGTAATAACCTTTTTCTTAATTTCCTCTGGACCAACAATAATAACAAAAGGAATGTTTTTCTTATTAGCGTATTTAAGTTGTTTATCTAGTCTAACTTCAGGATCGAGATAAAGCTCAGTATTAATGTTGGAACCCCTGAGTTTATTGGTAATTTCAATTGACTTTTCAAGATACTCTGGTGAGAAAATAGTCACCAAAACTTTAGTGGGAGTAGGGGAGACTTCGGGCCAAAGATTTTGTTCTTTGATAACATCGCAAATGCGGTCGAGACCAATTGTTGTCCCAGTTCCCGGAATATTAGGGCCACCTAAAGTCGCGATGAGTTTATCGAAACGACCACCACCAGTAATTGAACCAATTTTTGGTTTTTCTACATGTGTTTCAAAAACGGGGCCCGTATAGTAATCAAGCCCTCGGACTAAAGTGGGATCGAATTGATAAAATTTTTCGTCCACCCCAAACCAATTTAAATAATTAAAGAGTTGTTTTAGATTACTATCTGGCTGAGATGATTTAATCAAAGAAAGTAGCTTGGCTATTTTTTCACTAGTAAGTCCTTTTTGTTTAAGCTCATTTTTCACTTTAGCGGGATCGATTTTGTCTAGTTTATCTATTGTCCTTAAAATTGAGAGCTGTTTATCTTTTTGTTTTATCCCCAAATCTGACATTAATTTAAAAAGAACCTGGCGGCTGTTGATTCGAATAATGAATTTTTCAAAATTAAGTTTTTTCAAACAATCGTAAATAATGGCAACAATTTCCGCATCCGCTAGGGGAGAAGAGGTGCCAAATGAATCAACATCACATTGAAGGACTTCGCGATACCTGCCTTTTTGGGGTTTTTCTGCTCTCCAAATTCGTTGAATTTGATAACGCTTAAAAGGTAAATTTATTTTTTGGGAGTAGAGAGCTAAAACTTTTGAAGCCGGGACAGTTAAATCATAAATTAAGCCCACGTCTCGACCGCCTTTATCTTTAAAGGTGTAAACCATTTTATCTCCCTCCTCGCCATATTTATCCAAAAGCGTTTCCGCATACTCAAGGGAAGGCGTTTCCAAAGGTTCATAGCCATAGGACTCAAACACCTCTCGCAAAGTGTCAATTACTTTCTGGCGAATTGCCATATCTTCTGGCAAAAAGTCCCGAAAGCCTTTTAGGGTTTGGGCTTTAATTCTAGCCATGTTGATGCTAATTTTATCATAAATTCAGAGAGATGAAAAATAGACAAAAATAGACTAGGAAGGAGATTTTATTCTTCTTCGCTTATTGGTGAGGGAGATGGTTGCTCTTCTTCCTCTTCTGTAGTTTCTGGAGAAGCGCCTGTGACAACATGAATTAGACTTGCAGTAATGATTTTTTCTTCATTTTCTTCGGGTTCGCCAATTACAACGAGACGATCATTTTCTTTAATATCGCTAAATTTAATTTCTTTGACTTCTCCCTCAACGCTTTTGGTAATTTTTGTTTTAGTGCCGACGTCAACCATATAAACAGTCGCACTTTTTGGGTGTTTGATGGTAAGAACTTTTTCTTCTTGAGAGATATCAGTAACCAAGCCAAAAACTGATTCTGTTTCAGGGATTTGAAATTCTTCTGTTACCACTACCCTTTTAGCATCAAGGACGTTCTGATTATCAAAATAACCCATGGCAATTAGATTATTGCCAATAGCCAAATCATCAAGCTCAATTTCTTCTCTATCTTCGTTAAGAATAATAGCGTCAATAGCTACTTTGGCCTGAAAATTTCCACCGTGGGTTTCAATAGTTAAAGTGGAATTAGCGATTGACTTCAAAGTTCCTACTAAAGCTCGTTTTTGCCCTTCTTCGGCAGTGCTCAAGACTTTTTCTATTCTTTCTTCAACTTTTTGTTTAATCCGTTCATCATCAGGAGAAGGTGATGGCTCAGGCGATTGAGCAATTGTTGCGGTGGCCAATAACCAGCAACCGACGACCAGCAAGAAAACCACAAGCAATGTGTTAGTTAACCTGATTACTGATCGCTGATTACTGATCGCTAATTTCATTTTGAGTTTACGAAAAACAAGCTTGCTTATATTTCAGCGGTGGAATAAACCACAGTTAATGTTTTAGTGGTTTCGTCACCTTCGTCATTAAAAGCAGAAATTTTAATCAAGTTATCGCCACCAATCAAAGATATTTCAGTGGAGAAGCTTCCGTCTTCATCAGCTTCTAAAAGTTTTTCTCCTTCAGGATAAGTGATAGCAATAATGGCTCTTGGTGCCGTCTGACCCGATAATTCAACTATCTCTTTTTCACTAATGGTATTGTTTTCAGGGGAAGTAATCACCAGTTCTAGGGTTGGTGCCGGCATTGGTGTGACTTCCACTTCTTCTGTTGGAGTAGTAGTTGCCGGAGCAGTTTCTTTAAGGGCTTTATTAGCGGTCCAGATTCCAAAGGTGATTACCAAACCTAAGCCAAAGCCGATAATAATAGCAATGAGGACTTCTTTTCTCATTTAAAGTGGCAGTGAAAAAGACTATAGACCAAAATTGTCCCCTTGTCAAGAGACTAGTTTTGTGATAAATTCGGTTTTAATGGAGGTTACTTATTTAGGTCATTCATGCTTCCGAATTAAAGGCAAGAAAAATATTATTGTTACCGACCCCTATGAAGATTATGTGGGCTTTGAAATGCCTCGAGTTTCGGCAGATATTGTCACTGTTTCTCATCATCATCAAGACCACAACAACATTTCCGCTGTTAAAGGGACAACCAAAAGAAAAGAACCTTTTATTGTTGATGGTCCGGGCGAATACGAAATAAGTGGTATTTCAATTTTTGGGATTGCCAGCTTTCATGATAGTTCTAGGGGAACGAAGAGGGGAGAGAACACTATTTATTTAATTACCATTGATAGTCTCCGTCTGGCTCATTTAGGAGACTTGGGTCACAAATTGACTGAGGCGGAGTTGGAAGAAATCAATGGAGTTGATATTCTGTTTATTCCGATTGGAGGGACTTATACTATTGATGATAATGAAGCGATTGAAGTCATTGGTCAAATTGAACCGCGGATTATTATTCCCATGCACTACAAGACACCGGACATGAAACCAAATTTTGGCATTGAAATTACGGTTGATGATTTTCTTAAAGCAATCGGTGAGGAGGCGAATAAAGCGAAAGACAAATTGATTATCTCCAAAGAAAAACTGCCTGAAGAAAGAGAGATAGTGGTTTTGAAGAGGAAACGTTAATAATAGCCTACTGATCACTGATCACCGATCACTGGTCACTAATTACCATCATGGCAGAGGAAATTCATATTCCGCCCCATAGCGACGAAGCTGAAACCTGTGTTTTGGGCTCAATTTTGATTGATAAAGACGCGATTGTTACTGTCGCGGAATTTTTGCGTCCCGAACATTTTTATAAAGAGGTAAATCGCTTGGTTTATAAAGCCGTTCTTCAACTTTATGAAGAAAGAGAGCCGATTGATATAATCACTCTCAAGCAGCGCCTGAAGAAAGATAAGAATCTCACTAAAATCGGGGGTTCAACTTATTTAACCAGTTTGGTTAATGCCGTTCCTACCGCTGCTCATGTTGAACAATATGGGCGAATGGTGAAAGATGATTATACTAAAAGGGAATTGATTTCCGCTGCCTCGAAAATTTCTGAAGCGGCTTTTGATGAGAGTGGAGAGGCAACAGCGGTTTTAGATAAAGCTGAGGAGTTGATTTTTGCTTTATCCCAAAAACATTTGCGTCAAGTTTTCTTACCAGTCAAAGAAGCTTTAGCGGAGTCCTTTGACCGTTTGGATGAGCTTCACAAAAGAGCCGGTGGTTTACGAGGAGTACCTACGGGTTTTAAGGACATTGATGATACTTTAGCGGGCTTACAAGCATCGAACTTAATTATTTTAGCAGCCAGACCAGGGATAGGGAAAACAGCTTTGTCTTTGAATATTGCCAAACATGTGAGTGTCAAAGAGAAATTGCCAGTGGGATTTTTTTCTTTGGAGATGAGTAAAGAGGAACTGGTTGATCGCTTACTGGTGGCGCAGGCGGATATTGATGCTTGGCGATTAAAAACGGGTCGTTTGGATGAAGAGGATTTTACCAAGCTTTCTGAGGCAATGGGAATTTTAGCCGAAGCCCCGCTATATATTGATGATACTCCAGCAATGTCGGTCTTGGAAATGCGGACCAAAGCACGCAGATTGATGGCAGAATATGGCTTGCAGCTTTTGATTGTTGACTATCTTCAGTTGATGAGAAGCGTTAGAGCAAGGGAGAATCGGGTTCAGGAAGTCTCCGAGATTTCTCAGGGGTTGAAAAATTTAGCCAGAGAATTGAAGGTGCCGGTTTTGGCTGTCTCTCAATTATCAAGAGCCGTTGAACAGAGAGGCAGCCCGCGTCCTAGATTAGCTGATTTACGTGA
>JAHIFH010000014.1 GCA_018900995.1 Patescibacteria group bacterium
ATGGGGTCGCCATCATCAGTGTCACCAGAGACTAAGCCAGTGGTAATGGTAAAAGTGTCGGTGTCAACAATCGTACCAACCGTATAAGAGCCGGTGCCGATGGTAACCGAATCTCCGGGGAAAAGATGGTTAGTATTAGTGTCAGCCTGACCCGAGGTGGTGATGTTAATGGTAGTTGCCCCAACGCTGCCGGTTCCACTTACAATAGTGGAAAATGAAAGTCGGCTGTTTTCTAAAAGGTCTTTGGCGTCAGTTAAAGTAGCGGAGTCAAGTTCAGCGGGGTGAAAGAAAACCCAACCCTGAAAAAGGGAAAAGGAAAGAAGAAATAAAACCAGGACTATTTTTCTTTTAACTGTCCACTTCATCTTAATATGAACCATGTCCAACACAGTGGACCCATAACTGTTTTAACAGTAGTATATTTTTTCACCCCTTGTCAAGTCCCAACCTTGTTTTAATTAGCCTAAGGATAATAACCAAAATAAATAGCCCTAAAACAAGCTTAATAGGAATAGCAATAAAGCGAATTTCTTGTTGGTATTCCCCAGAAAAATCATCCAAACCGAATTCTAATTTGGCATTGAAAGCTCCTATCAAAAACTTTGTCTTGCCCTGACAGGGACCGACCCTGTCATCTATTTGACATTGGATTTCTCTAGAGAAACCAGAAAGAATATTTTGAGGGAGTAAATCTAAGGCCTCTTCTTGTTGAAACCAACCTTGAAGGATAATGCTGCCTAAGGGTTTGAAATAGGAGTGACCGGTATTTTTTACTCTTACTACAAATTGGGGTTGGCTAAACGAGTCAATAAGACAAATTCGAGAACAATTGAACAATCTGAATTCTTCCACTATTGCTTTTTTAAAAGGTTTGCCCGTTCGGGAAACAGTGATAAGAAGATTGCCTCCAATTTTGGCTTGGGTTTGGCTAGCTGATAAATTACCATAACCCTTCATTGGCGCAGTTTGAAAAAGAAGGGTGGCATAATAATCTTTTTCTGGGGCAGTTTCCGGGACTTTAAGAATCAGGACTATTTCTTGGATACCGCCTGCAGGCAAAGGAAAAGTTTGTCCTAATCCTAAATCAGCGTTCAGAAAAGCAAAGGAAATGGGTTTGAGTCGCTCGGCATCAGCCACCAATTTGATGCCCCCGATTTCGTCGCTTGGTTCAAAAGAGACGATTGAACTGGTCATCATCAGATCAACCTCACCGGGATTAGAGAGTTTATAAACCTGGGTAATGGTTTTGCCAGGCATGAGGGTGACTTCAAGGAGGGGAGGATAAATACCGAGGCCAAGAGATTGGGCTTTAACTGGTTTGGGGAAAAGAAAGAGGAAGACGAAGATGATAAACAAAAAAATCTTTAATCTCCTCATTTTAGTATGTCGGCGTGGCAATGAAAGTAATAATATTCTCATAAACTCCAGCTGCTTGAGTTCCAGAAATATTGACTTTCAAAGTCATTGTTGCTTGTTTGTCCCTACCGGCTTCGTGCCCTTCTACAGGAGTTAGCCCCATTACTTTTTGAGGCTCATCTCCTGGTACATCAGCAAAATTTTTAAACATCGTGCCACTGGCGAATTCAGAAGGAACATCAGTCCCACTCATCGTATAGCCGAAACCATAGGTAGTGCTTTGCTCCCAAGTGCCTTCGTAAATATGAGTACAGGTGTCAGTTGGGTCGCAAGTGGTATCTTCAATATAAGAACCAGCAGTTGAAGTTAAACGGTCATTTTCTTGAACTGTCACTTGGTAGCCACCCGCAGAGCCACAGTCAACTTCCAAACCAATCGTATCTGTACTACCGACACCAACAGTCAGGCTGCCAAAATCCACAGAAATTTTGTCAATGGTAAAAGTAAAAGGGATAATGGAATGAATGTATTGAAAGCCAGCTCGGACTTTATAGCCGTTTTCAAAATAATAAAGTCCAGGGGCAATTTGTCCAGTAGTTACTCCGAGGTTATAATTATCGGAACTCGGTACACCAGCGCCCATATTGAGATTAGGCCAATCAATTTGGTAGTTATCAGAAGACATAGTGGGAACGGCTAGAGCAGGACTCGCTAATATGAGACCAAAAAAGATTAATATCAGTAAATATTTAACTTTCATCGGTGGTCTTATCAACCTCTTCTTTTAATTTTTGTCCAGTTTTCAGTAATTCTGAGGCTATTTGCCTAACTTTGCTTAACTTTTCTTTTTGGCGTAAAGTGAGATGAGATAGGTCTGATAATAATTCGCTGGTTTGGTGAAGAATTTCGGTTAAACCTCTTTTAAGCTCTAAACTTGCCCACATTAAAACATCAGTTTCTTCTTGCTCAATTTGTTCTTCCATGATTTCCGTTTCTTCTTCAAGAATCTTTATTTTTTCTTCATTCTCAAGTACCCTGAGGTATTGTTTGCCAAAAAACATTGCTAGAGGAGTAATCAGTAGCAAAGAAAGTAATTGCAAGGCTTCGACTAAAAGCGCTTCCTTTGCCGGCTGAAGAACGAAGAAAAGAACCATGGCTAAAGCCAGAGAAAAAGTGATAGCTGGTTCAAAAAGCAAAGCCAAACCAAACATTAAGAAATAAATCAAGAAGAAAAGAGGCGAGGTTAAACCACCGGTTGAGGCAATTAAAAGGAGAATGACCATCGTAAAAACAACGGCATCAAGAGTGAGGTTGATTTTGGAAAAGGGTTGTTTTTTTCTCCGTTGGTAGAACTGGTTAATAAAGTAAGCAAGGACAAAAAGAGCAATCAGTTGAAGCGTATAAACTGAGAGTCCGAGAGTATTGGTCCAAACAAAAACCAAGACCACCGCGGCGATAAGAAAGGCGCTATGGAGCAGGAAATTGGACATTGATTCTAGTTTACACCAAAAAAGAAATCAATTACAATATTGTCAAGATGGCTAAAAATTATCATCCTCAAGACATTGAGAAAAAATGGCAGGAACGCTGGTGGAAGGAAAGAATTTATGAAGTGGATTTGGATAAGGCGAAAAAGCCTTTTTTCAACTTAATGATGTTCCCTTATCCTTCAGCGGAAGGACTTCATGTTGGGAATATGTATGCTTTTACCGGAGCGGATATTTACGGGCGGTTCCAGCGGATGCAAGATAAAGATGTTTTTGAACCCATTGGCTTGGATGGCTTTGGGATTCACTCAGAGAACTATGCTTTGCAGATTGGTGAGCATCCTAAGAAAGTTGCCACCCGAACAGAAAAGAATTTTTACCGACAACTTCACCAAATTGGCAATGGTTTTGCCTGGAAAAACACTTTAGAAACTTATGATCCAGAATATTACAAATGGACGCAATGGATTTTTATTCAGCTTTATAAGGCGGGTTTAGTGAAGAGGAAAAAAGCTTCGGTTAACTGGTGTCCCTCTTGCAAAACCACCCTTTCTGATGAACAAGTAATTGCCGGTCTTTGTGAGCGTTGTAGAACTGAAGTGGAGAAAAAGGAGCTGGAGCAATGGTTTTTTAAAATTACCCAGTATGCGCCAAAACTCTTAAAGAATTTAGAATGGATTGATTGGTCAGAACGGACCAAAATAGCCCAGAGGAATTGGATAGGGAAATCAGAAGGGACGGAAATACAATTCAAAGTTCAAAGTTCAAAGTTCAAAGTTCCGACTTTTACTACTCGTCCGGACACTATTTTCGGGGCGACTTTCTTTATTTTGGCTCCAGAGTCGGAATGGGTGGAGAAGCTAACCAAACCAAAGCACAGGAAGGTAGTCTCTGATTTTGTTGAACAGGCGCGAAAAAAGACAGAAGTCCAGCGACTCTTTACTGAAAAAGAAAAAACCGGGGTCTTCACCGGTTCTTACGTGATTAACCCTGCCACTAATAAAAAAATTCCTGTTTGGGTAGCTGATTATGTTGTCATGGGTTATGGTACCGGAGCAATTATGGGGGTGCCGGCTCATGACCAGCGGGATTGGGAATTTGCTAAAGAGCATAAGTTGTCCATTGTTAAAGTGATAAGCGGAGGCAATATCAAAAAAGAAGCTTATGATGGCGAGGGGAAATTGGTTAATTCCGGGCAGTTTAATGGCTTATTGGTTGAGCAGGGGATTAAAAAGATTACTGCTTGGTTAAAGGAAAAAGGCGTTGCTAAGAAGCAAACCCAATATCGCCTTCGTGATTGGTGTATTTCTCGTCAGCGCTATTGGGGGCCACCAATTCCCATGATTAATTGTTCTAAGTGCGGTTGGCAACCAGTACCAGAAAAAGACTTGCCGGTCAAGTTGCCTTATATCGAGAATTATCAACCTAAAGGAGTAGGTAAATCGCCTTTGGCTCAAGCTAAGGATTGGGTTAAAACA
>JAHIFH010000015.1 GCA_018900995.1 Patescibacteria group bacterium
AAATAATTCAGAGCCTTTAGGATTAGTTTCCTGACAATCAGCGAGTTTGCCAGGAAGCCCTAATCCAGACAACTCCCCTTTCCTAATAACGGCTTGCCTAGCCGCCCTGGCGGCGAGACGGGCGCGGGCAGCAAGAGCAATTTTTTCAATGATTCTCCGTGCCTCACTAGGATGCTCTTCAAAAAAGGTATCCAGACCCTTTTTGACTATCGTGGCGACTAAACCTTGGGCTTCAGGGTTATTGAGCCTAGTTTTAGTTTGTGATTCGAATTGGATTTTGTCAGTGGGCATTCTAAGAGCAACCACAGCGGTAAGTCCTTCGGTAGTATCATTGCCAACAAAACCGTTGCCTTCCTTAATAGCGCCACTTTTCTTGGCATAATCGTTAATTGCCCGGGTAAGAGCCATTTTGAAACCAGTCAAATGGGTCCCGCCATCTTGAGTGTTAATCACGTTGACAAATGACTGAATATTTTCTGAATAGCCATCGTTGTATTGAATCGCCGTTTCCATTGCCATGCTATTGGCCTGACCATCAACACGAATGACATCATGAATGGCTTTTTTGTTACGGTTAAGATGTTTGACTAAAGAGCGGATACCTCCTTCAAAATAAAAATTTTTCTTGATATTACTTCGTTTATCTGTAAGGTGAAATTTAAGTCCCGGAATAAGGTAGGCTCTTTCCCTAATTGTTTGCTCAATCAGTTTGTAATTAAATTCAATCTTTTTGAAAACTTTTTTATCAGGAATAAAGGTAGTTATAGTACCGGTATCTTTTGCTTTGCCAACTTGTTCCACTCTAGTGATGGGTTTGCCTCGTCTGTATTCTTGAGCATAAGCTTTTCCTTGGCGGTGAACTTCCACCCTGAGCCATTGTGAAAGGGCGTTTACCACTGAAACTCCCACTCCATGAAGCCCGCCAGAGACTTTATAGACACTATCGTCGAATTTAGCCCCGGCGTGGAGCTTGGTCATTGCTACTTCTAAAGCTGAAAGACCTGACTTATGCTTGTCAACAGGAATACCTCGGCCATTATCTCGGACCTCGGCACCGCCATCTTCTTTTAAGACAATCCAGACATTTTTAGCGAATCCCGCTAAAGACTCGTCAATAGAGTTATCAATAACCTCAATAATTAAATGATGGAATCCTTTTTCATCTGTCGAGCCAATATACATTCCCGGACGCTTCTTGACTGGTTCTAAGCCTTCAAGGACTTTGATTTGAGCGGCGGTATAAGTAGAAAGGATGTCTTTTTTTTCTTTAGTCTTCGTTGTCTTTTTAGCCATTTTCAAACTGACATAAAGTTGGCAGGGAAGATTTATGAGGCTAGTTTACCCTACCAGTAACCTCCTCAATTTTACCAATTTTTTCAAGCTAATGCAAGCTGAAGAAATATAATTACCTCGGAGGTGATAATGATTTAGGAGAGATAGGGATAGGAGAGAAAAAGATTTTCAATTGCCAGATGGAAATTAACGTTAGCAACCAACATTTTTCTGATTTGCTCAGTATTCTTAAGAGCTTTTTCGATCTGTTGAAGACTTAGTTTTTTTAAGAAACCAGATTCCTTTTTGTTGACCCCAGTTTTGGCAAGCAAGAATTGGCGCCAGAGAAAAAGTAAATTCTCGGATAACACCAGGGCTTGATCCTTATTTTTAGCTAAGACTATACTCAGTTTCAGCCTCTCCCCTACTCCTTGAGTTAATAAATGACTTAAGGTTTTAGTAAAGTGGTCAACTTTTTCTGGAGAGAGATGAATCTGGCTTTTGGCGGGAAGACGAGTGGTTTTAACCCGAGAAATAATCGTGGGGAGAAGGTTGGCTGAGTGACTGGCTAAAAGGATGATTAAAGAAGATTCTGGTGGCTCTTCCAGGGTTTTTAAGAGCGAATTCTGCGCTGGCAGGGTTAGTTTTTCCGCTTCCAAGATTAAGCTAAGTTTAATTTTTGCTTGATAAGGTCGACGACTGAGAAATCTTTTCAAACCCCTGATTTGGTTAATGCCAATTGAATTAGTTGATCTGATAATCAAAGCGTCGATTGGGGGTTTGTCTAAATTAATTGGCTGGTCAAAGAAAAGCTGAATGAGTTTTAGGGCAATCTTGACTCTTTCTTGAAACAAACCGCCAATGATTAATTGGGCTGTAAACATGGTTACTGGTTTGACATTTTAGCAAATTACCATATAAGATAGAAGTGATGATTAAGCCTGCCCAACTAAAATCAGCCCCTCAAACTGTTAAAAGTGATCCCGACACTCCTACTCTTCTAGGTGTCTTAGCTCGCCAGCAAATTCTTACCCCTGAGCAAATAGAGAAAGTTGGGGTTGAACAGGCAAGTACAGATAGAGAGATAAGAGAGATTATTTTGGAGCATAACTATGCCTCAGTTGAACAACTAGCCAAGGCTGAGGCTCAGGTTTATAATATTCCTTTTCTTGACCTTGGCGAAACCGCCGCCTCTCCTGATGCTTTAGGTAGATTGCCCCGAGCTGTGGCTGAGCGCTATCTTGTTCTTCCTTTTACTTATGACACCACTAACAATCAGCTTTCATTAGCCATGGCTAACCCGAAAGATCTTCAGGCAATCGAGTTCATTGAAAAAAAATCAGGCGCCAAAATTAGGCCCTTTATGTCTACACCTGATCAAATTAAGAAAGCGATTGCCATTAATTATGAAGAAAGCTTGTCAATAGAAGTTAAAGCAGCCCTTAAAGAGACGGCAATGCCAGCCAAAGAAGCTGCCATTGATCTTGCTAAACTAGGTGAGATTATTCGGGAAGCGCCGATTGCTAAAATCGTTTCCACTCTTTTGGAATTCGCGGTTAAAGGCAGGGCTTCAGACATTCATATTGAACCAGAAGAAGAAAAAACGAGAATTAGGTATCGAATTGACGGTATCATGCATGAAAAGCTGGTTTTGCCTAAAAAGGTTCATGAAGGGTTGATTTCACGAATTAAGATTCTCTCCGGCATGAAGATTGATGAGAAGCGTCTTCCTCAAGATGGACGCTTTTCTTTTAGGGCTGATGGTCAAGAAGTTGATCTCCGAGTTTCTTGCTTGCCAACCGTTCACGGTGAGAAGATTGTCATGAGGTTGTTAAAAAAGAGTGGTGGGGTCATTGATTTACCAGAATTGGGTTTAAGAGGAGTGGCTTTGAAAAACTTCCACGATTCCATTCTTCGTCCTCATGGCATTATTATTGTTTGTGGTCCGACTGGCTCAGGAAAAACAACTACTCTTTATTCTGGCTTATCCAAGATTAATAGCCCAAAGGTGAATATCATCACCCTAGAAGATCCAGTTGAGTACGAAATACTAGGAGTCAGTCAGGTTCAGGTTAATCCTGCCGCAGGCTTAACTTTTGCTACGGGGTTGAGAAGTTTCGTTCGTCAAGATCCAGACATTATCATGGTTGGTGAGATTCGAGATAAAGAAACCACTGGTCTGGCGGTTCAGGCGGCGCTGACTGGGCACTTGGTTTTTTCAACTCTCCACACCAATGATGCTGCTGGTGCCATTCCCCGATTGATTGATTTAGGGGCAGAGCCATTTTTGCTCGCTTCGTCAATGACTTGTATTGTCGCCCAGCGAGTGGTGAGAAGAATCTGCCTTGATTGCAAAGAAGAATATACTATCCTACCCGAGGTAGTGGCTAACCTCAAGAAGATTTTGGGCAACCTTTACAAATATGGAGATAAACCAAAGCTCGCTCGAGGTAAAAAGTGTCCCAAGTGTAACAATACCGGTTATTTGGGGAGAATTGGTATTTTTGAAGTGATGCCGGTTTCCGAGAAGATTGGTCGGTTAACGATGGAGCGCGCCTCAGCGGCCGATATTGAAAAACAAGCAGTTGAGGAAGGAATGATAACCATGAAGCAAGATGGTTACTTGAAAGTCTTAGAAGGAATCTCTACTATAGAAGAGGTATTAAGAGTAGCTGAGGAATAGACCGAATGGAAATTAAAAAATTATTAGAAATTACTGTTAATAAAGGAGCATCTGACCTACATTTGATTACTAAGGCGCCTCCGATGCTCAGGATTCATGGTGCTCTATTCCCGATTACTGGACTTGAGGCGCTATCTGAAGAACAAGCAGAAAAGCTAGTTTTTGATTTAGTTAACGAGGAACAAAAAGAAATCCTCCTTGTTAATAAGGAGTTAGATTTTTCCTTTGCCTTTGGTGAGCAAGCTCGTTTTCGGGTTAATGCCTATTACCAGAAAGGCGCGCTGGCGGCTGCCCTGCGCTTAATTCCAATGAAAATTCCTACCATTGAGGAGCTTAATCTTCCTGAGATTTGTCACGCCTTTACCAAGCTGAAGCAAGGCTTTATTTTAGTTGTCGGTCCTACTGGTCACGGTAAATCAACTAGTTTAGCTTCTATCATTGAGGAGATTAATCAGAACCGAGCGGAGCATATTGTTACCATTGAGGATCCGATTGAATATGTTTTTAGGCATAATAAATCAATTATTTCCCAGCGAGAACTGAAGGGCGACACTCATTCTTGGCCAATTGCTCTTCGCTCATGTTTAAGAGAAGACCCAAACGTGGTTATGATTGGTGAAATGAGAGACCTGGAAACAATGGCGATGTCATTAACGATTGCGGAAACTGGACATCTAGTTTTTTCTACTCTTCATACCAACTCTGCTGCCCAATCAATTGACCGAATTATTGATGTTTTTCCAGAGCATCAACAAGGGCAAATAAGAATGCAGCTCTCGGCAACAATTGAGGCAATTGTTTCCCAAAGACTTATCCCTTGTTTGGAAGGAGGCAGAATACCGGCGACAGAGATTTTAGTTGCTACCCCCGCCATAAGAACAGTTATTAGAGAGGGGAAAACCCATATGATTGATAATATTATTCAGACTTCAGTGGAAATGGGAATGAGAATGTTGGAAATGGACCTCGCCAGATTAGTGAAAGAGGGTAAAATTAGTCTTGATGTGGCCCAAATGTATGCTTTTCGTCCTGAAGAGCTAATGAAAATGACCCGGAAACGCTGATGAAAAAGTTTAATTACAAAGCTAAAGACAAAGAGGGTAAAACAATCAAAGGAGTGGTTGAGGCAAGAGATGAGAAACAAGCGGCAAAGATTCTTCAGGAGAAAGGCTTTTTAGTTATCTCCATTACTCCCTTCCGTAAAAGCTTATTAGCTCAGGTAGGACCGATTATTGGCCGAGTAACGACGACTGACTTAGTTAATTTTACTCGTCAATTGTCTACCATGGTAACGGCTGGCCTTCAGCTAACGAAAGCCCTGGACATTCTCGAAGCCCAATCCAGACCTGCCATGGTTAAAGTGGTTGCGGAAATTAGGCGAGAAGTAGAAAGCGGTGGGACTCTTGCCAAGGCAATGGAAAAACATCCTCACATTTTTGATCAAGTTTATGTTTCTTTAGTTAGGTCGGGTGAGGCATCGGGGTCTTTAGATAAAGTTCTGGCTCGGTTGGCAGATAATTTGGAGAAGAGAAGAGAGTTTCAAGGGAAAATTAAGGCAGCCATGATTTATCCGGCGATTGTTATTACTGGTATGTGTGGGGTGGGAGCAATTATGGTTATTTTTGTTATTCCAAGAATGATGGCGGTTTACGAAGAATTCCAGGCAGAACTACCGGTGACAACTAAAATCCTAATGGCTATTTCTAATTTTGTGGTCAGTTATTGGTATTTTGCTTTGGTAATCTTGGCTGGCTTAGCTTTTGCCTTAAGAATCCTTGGCAAAAACCCTCAATTTCAATCCCAGGTTGATAATCTTACTTTTCGCTTGCCGATTATTGGCAAGATAAAGACAGAAACAATGTTAACCGAATTCACCCGGACTTTAAGCCTACTCGTCGGCGCCGGTGTCCTTATTGTTGATGCTTTGAAAATTACTGTCTATTCTTTTTCTAGTCCTCTCTATCGTCAGGCACTTGATGAGGTGACGAAAAAAGTAGAAAAGGGAATTCCTTTAGGAACAGCTTTGGCCCATGAAGAGATTTTCCCGCCAATTCTCGCTCAAATGGTCGCTGTTGGTGAAGAAACAGGCAAAATTGATGAAGTTTTGAGCAAGGTTTCGGTTTACTTTGAACAAGAAGCAGAAATGGCCATCAAGGGATTGACAACCGCCATAGAGCCTCTTATCATGATTGTATTAGGGATCGGTGTTGGCTTTTTGATTATTTCTGTGATTATGCCGATTTACAATCTCGCGAGTCAATTTTGACGAGAGAGATTGTACGAGCGTTAGCGAAGTTTAATTTAGCAATCTAATTTTAGAAAGGAGGTGAGAAGAAAAAGATGAAAAGAATTAGGGGTTTTACGATGATTGAGCTGTTGATTGTTATTGCCGTTCTTGGTATTTTAGCAGTGGCAGTTTTGGCAGC
>JAHIFH010000016.1 GCA_018900995.1 Patescibacteria group bacterium
AAAAATCACAAGAGGAATACTTAAACCGGAGCCATAAACCGAATTGTATTCATAAAGCAGAGGGGCATTTTCTCGTTCTTGATAAATTTCATATTCAATAATAACTAAGTCAGGGTATTTTTCCGGTAGTTGTTCAAGAAGAACTGGGTCAACTTTGGCGCAATGGGGACAACCAATACCAGTAAAGTAAACTACGCATGTTGATTCATCGGCCGCTGCCTGGCGAGGCAACAAAAAAAGACCAAATAGAAAAACAAAAAAAATTGCTAATTTCTTCATAAAAAATTATCTCTTCGGAGATTGCTTTTTTGCCCTTGCTTTTTGGGCTAAGCCCGCTTTGCGGCGCTCTTTCATTCGGGGATCACGAGTTAATAAGCTGGCTTTTTTTAATGGAGAATGATAAGCTTCAGTGTTTTCTTTATCTAAAGCTCGAGCTAATCCATGAGCAAGGGCGCCTAATTGTCCATTTTTCCCAGAACCTTCAACTTTAATAGTGGCATAATACTTGCCTTCGGTTTCAGTCACCTGAAAAGGCTTCAAATAAATAATCTTATTTACTTCCCCCGGAAAATATTTGTTAATTGGCATATTATTGACCACTAAATCGCCTTTACCTTTAAACAGCCTTACTCGAGCGGTAGCGGTTTTGCGTCTACCAGTAGCATAGGTATAAGACTTTTTTCGACCTCTTTTATTTTTTTTTGCTTTGGTTTTTTCTTTAGCCATAGATAAAGATTTACGATTTAAGATTTATGATTTATGAATTTTTTATCTTTATATGGATGTTCATCATCAACAAAAACTTTCAATCTCGCCAATCGCCTATCTCTTAATTTATTTTGGGGCAACATTCCAGTAACCGCATAGCGAATAATCTTTCTTGGATCGCGCTTCATTAGTTGAGTAAAGGTCAACTCCCGAAAACCACCGGGATAACCAGAATGACGGCGGTAAAGCTTTTGCTTTCTTTTTCGACCACTAATCTCTATTTTAGCTGCATTAATCACTACTAGATAATCACCACAGTCCAGATTAGGGGCATAATAAGGCTTATCTTTACCCATTAAAATTTGGGCGATTTGACTAGCCAAACGACCAAGAATTTTTCCTTGGGCATTAATTAAATGCCACTCTCTTTTAATCTCACTTGCTTTGGTTACCTTTGTTTTTTTCATCTTTCTTTCCGCCTTTGGCGGGTTTCTTTGGCTTTTCGGTTTTCTTAACAACGACTTTCTTTTTAGGCTCAGGCTTTTCTATTAACTCTAATTTAACCATCATCGCATCATCGCCTCGACGCCTCCCCAAACGAATCATCCGAGTAAAACCACCTGGTCGATCTTTAAATTTGGGAGCAATTTCATCAACCAATTTATGAACCGCTTGTTTATTATTCAAAAAAGCCGCCACGATTCTTCGGGCATGAAGAGTCCCTGACTTGCCCTTGGTTATTAACCGGTCAAAAAGCCGACGGGTGGCTTTGGCTTTGCTTTCCGTTGTTTTAACCTCCCCATGCAAAATCAAAGCGCTGATCAAATTTCTAAACAGCGCTTTGCGGTGGCTCCGACTCCGAGCCAACTTTTTACCAGCGACACGGTGTCTCACGTTTTTTTCTTTTTCAGTCCCATTTCTTTTTGGGACAAAGCCGCCTCAACAATTTTAATTGATTTTTCGCCAAGATTTTTCACCTTAGCCAGATCTACTTCAGTAGCAGTCACTAAATCAGCGACTGTGCCATAGCCTCCTTTACGTAAGGCGTTAGCAATCCTAGTGGGTAAATCAAGCTCCTCAACTGTCAATCTTAAATTCAAGTCAGGAGCTTTAATCCTAGTCTCCTTTTTCTTCGGCACTTTCTTAGGCTCATATACTTGATGAAAATAGCCAACCAAAATTTTAGCTGCTTGTTTTAAAGCTTGACTTGGTTTCAAGCTACCATCAGTAGTGATCTCTAAAACTAACCTGTCTAAGTCAGTTCGTCGACCAACACGGGTGGCTTCAACCCGATAATTGACCTGAATTACGGGGCTGAAAACCGCATCAATCGGAATTTCACCTAATTTTTCTACCTCTTTTTCTTCAGCCGGCGAATAACCATAACCAAGTTCAACTAACATTTCCGCCTTCAAGCGATTTTTTTTGGTCGCCAAATTTCCAATCACCAAATCCGGATTAGCAATCTCTACTTTAGCTGGAGTTTCAATATCACCGGCTTTAACTGCACCGGGACCAGTCTTTTCTAAACTCAACTTAGCGGGTTTTTTACCGTCATAACTAACTTTAACTTGCTTGAGGCTAAGGATGAACTCCACAATATCCTCCTTTAATCCCTCAAGAGTAGAAAATTTGTGCTTAATTCCAGTTATCTTCACCTGGGTAATCGCCGCCCCAGGAAGAGCTGAAAGCAGTACTCGCCGCAAGGCATTTCCTAAAGTGTGGCCAAACCCTGGTTCCAAAGGTTCAATAACAAAATGACCAAAATCCTTGGTCTCTTTTTCTTTTTTAATTCGAAATAAAGGCTCCATCACGGACCTCCTATCTAGAATAGTATTCTACAATTAACTTATCATCAATACCTGATTCTATCTCTTCTCTTTCCGGCAGACGAACCATTTTACCAACTGGGCCTTTTCTTTGCAACCATTTGGGCGCATTTTTCGCTCTATCTGCCCAGTTTTTTTCAACTGCCACTACCTTCATTGCCTTATCGCCCAGGCGAACAATATCACCAGGTTTAACTTGATAAGAAGCGATATTTACCCGCTTATCATTGACATAAGCATGACCATGGCTCACTAATTGCCTGGCTACTGAACGAGAAGGTGCCAAACCTAATCGGTAGACAATGTTATCTAATCTCGACTCTAAAAGCTGGAAAAGAACTTCGCCCGTTGCTTGGGGATTTTTAGCAGCTTTTTCAATATAACGGCGGAATTGTCTTTCCAACACCCCATAAAGTCTCTTCGCCTTCTGCTTTTCTCTTAACTGCTGACCATATTCACTCATCCTTCTCCTACCCCTAGGACCATGCTGTCCCGGAGGTACGCCGCCTTTTCTCTCAATCGGACATTTAGGTGAATAACAGCGCTCGCCCTTTAAAAAAAGCTTCACTCCTTCTCGTCGGCAAAGTCGACATTTAGCATCAGTGTATCTCGCCATCTAACCTCTCCTTTTCTTTCTTGGTCTGGGACCGTTATGAGGAATCGGGGTAACATCCGCAATTAAACTCATCTTGATTCCCACCGCTCTCAAAGCTCTTAAGGCTGAATCTCTTCCTGGTCCAGGACCTTTAATATAAACCTCGACTTCTTTTACTCCATGAGCCAAAGCCTTTTTTGCTGTTGCTTCGACCGTACTCACGGCCGCAAAAGGAGTTGATTTTCTCGCCCCCTTAAAACCAACCTCGCCTGAACTTCCCCAACAAACAGTATTGCCTTCCAAATCAGTAAAAGTAATAATCGTATTATTAAAAGTGGCTTGGATATAGGCCTTAGCCTTAGCCACCTGCTTCGGTTCTTTTTTAGTTTTTTTTGCTTTAGTTTTAGCTTTTGCCATAGCTACTTCTCACCCTTTAACTTTTTCTCTTTTTCTCTAGGCTCCCCGATAGTAATGCCAAGCTTTGCTAAATCTTTCTTCCTCATAGCGCCAACCGTCTTCCGCTTACCTTTCTTCGTCCGGGCATTAGACCGGGTTCTTTGGCCACGAGCTGGCAAGCCTTGAGCATGTCTTATGCCTCGATAACTTCCCGTTGTCTTTAACTGCTTAATATTTTCACTAATTATACTTTTTAGCTCTCCTTCAGTCGGGAGTTTATCGATTGCTTTCCGCAAACGAGTCACTTCTTCACTAGTCAAATCTTTTATCCTTTTGTTAGGATTAACTTTAGTCTCTTCCAAAATATTCTGAACATTCTTTCGACCAATACCATAAATAGCGGTTAGACCGATATCTATTCTCTTTTCAACTGGTAAATCAACTCCGGCAATACGTACAGCCATATTTACCCTTGTCTTTGTTTATGACGGGGATTAGAACAAATAACATAAACTCGCCCCCGTCGGCGAACAATTTTGCAATTTTTACAAAGCTTTTTCACTGACGCTTTTACCTTCATCTTTTTCGCGACCCGCTCCTTGGCGGGGAGAGAAAGGGCGGTCGAGTCTGCACTCAGTGCGGACGAGGCCGTCATTCTTTCTCCCGATAAACAATCCTGCCTCTGGCTTCATCATGCGGTGTTAATTCCACTCTTACTCCATCTCCAGGCATAACCTTAATGTGGTACATTCTCATCTTGCCTGAGAGATAACATAAAAGATTCCGACCGTCTTTAAGCTCTACCCTAAAAGTGGCGTTCGGCAAAGCCTCAGTCACCACCCCAAGGACTTCTTCTTTTTTCTGCTTTATCATTCTAGAGTATTCTACCAAAAATTAAACCTAACCTCAAGCGTAAATCAGGTATAATTCGCTTTTTTAGTCAAAACTATAGGTCCTCGCTTAGTCACTACCACTGTGTTTTCAAAAAGCCCAGCTAGCTGCTCATCAGCTGTTTCTATTGTCCAACCATCATTATTAACTACTACTTTAGGCTTCCCTTGGGTATAAATTATCTCAATGGCGAGAGTCATCCCTGATTTTAATTTTTCAGTATTGGCAATCTTCCCTTTTAAAAAACAAGGAATGGCGGGTGGTTCATGAAGTTTTTTTCCGACACCATGACCCACTAAAGCCTGAATTGGTTGAAAACCATATCTCTTAATCTCTTTTTCAATTGCCTGCGAAATATGACCGACCCGACTACCTGACTTTGCTGCTTGAACAGCTTTGGCTAAAGCTCTCTTCCCAGCCTCTAAAAACTTCTCATCCTGACTCCTGACTCCTGACTCTTCACTCTTCGCTCTAATCGTCCTCGCCATATCAGTATGAAGCCCTTGATAAAACATTCCTATATCTATACTGAGTAAATCGCCGTCTTTCAATTGATAGTCGTTAGGCACTCCATGAACTACCCCTTGATTAACATTAAGACAACTTGCCCAATGATAGCCCTCAACCATTTTAAAAGAAGGCTTGCCTCCTTGTTTTTCAATGAGCTGCTCGGCGAGACGATCAATTTCTTTCAAACTCATCCCCGGCTTAATCTTGATTTGCCCCATCACCCAAGCCAATTTCCTGCCCCCTACCTCCATTGTCTTAATTTCTTTGGCTGACTTAAGGGGAATCATTGCTCCAACCGGTTCATAATGTCCTGATAAATCGCCTCAATTGGTCTCTCGCCATCAACCTCTTCCAAAATTCCTTGCTGGCGAAAATATTTAAGCACAGGCTCTGTCTCTTGATGATAAATACGAAGCCTTTCGGCAATAAGCTCGGGTGTATCATCCTTCCGGCCTCGCTTTAATAATCTCTTAGTATTCTCTTCATCGGAAACATCAAGGTAAAAGATTTTATCTACTTTGAAAGGTTGGCCCTTTGCTTGACTGAGGGTCCGGGGTGATCCATCTAAAACAAAGCCATTTTTGTATAAAGGTTTTTCGACTTCATTTTCTAAAAGTTCATTATGTTCTTTGTCTGGTACTAGATGGCCTTTGTCCAGAAGCTCTTTAACTTTTTTACCAAGTGGAGATCTTTCTTTAGCTACTCTCCGGTAAAGCTCTCCTGTTTGCAAGTGTGGCAGATTTAGCTTTTTAGCTAAAAGTTCTGCCTGAGTTGTTTTTCCCGAGCCTTGCGGACCCATTACTATTATTTTCATCGTAAAAAGCCCTCGTAGCTCCTCATTGTCATCATTGCTTCTAATTGGCGAGTGGTTTCTAAAATAACGGAAACAACAATAAGAATACTAGTTCCACCGATGGTCAAAGTAGCTATCCCGGTCAAGCCTTGGGCAATTGACGGTAAAATAGCAATCAAACCTAGGAAAATTGCCCCTGCTAAGGTAATCCGGTTCAGAATTCGATTCAGATAATTAGCCGTTGGCTGACCGGGCCGGATACCAGGAATAAAACCGCCATACTTTCGGATTTCCTCAGCAATTTTATCGGGGTTAAAAACTACGGCTGTATAAAAGTAGGTAAAACCAACCACCAAAAAGAAATAAGTCAGGTTGTAAATCACCCCATCAGGCTGGAAAATATTCGCTAGGCTACCGGCTATCTTAGCCACGGTTGGCTGAGGAACACCTTGTAAAAAATTACCTAACATTGAAGGCAAAAGAATTAAAGAAACAGCAAAAATAATGGGAATTACCCCCGCCTGATTAATCTTAAGAGGGAGATAAGTTGATTGACCACCGTAAATTTTTCTTCCTCGAACTCGACGAGCATACTGAATTCTGATTTTTCGACTGGACTCATCAATAATGACAATAGCAACAATAACCGACAAAGCCATCACTAAAAAGATAATCAAATTAAACAAATTACCAGGTTCAAAAATAGCAAATGTCTGACCGAATTGAACGGGATAGCGAGAAACAATCCCCGCAAAAATCAACATCGAAATACCATTACCAATTCCGTATTCACTAATCAATTCACCAAGCCACATTAAGAAAATTGTCCCGGCGACCATCGTCACCACTAGGTTAACCAGGTTTAAGGGGGACAAACTACCAATAATTTGTTGATTTCTCAAAAGAGCATACATCCCCAAAGATTGAACTCCTGCCAAAGGCACGGTTAAAATCCGGGTGTATTGATTAATTTTTTGTCGCCCATATTCGCCTTCTTTAGACAATTCCTCTAGTTGAGGAATGACCATGGTAAGTAATTGGAAAATGATTGAGGCGTTAATGTAAGGGTTTAAGCCCAAAGCCATAATGGAAAAGTTAGCTAAAGTTCCACCAGAGAAAATATCTAACAAGCCTAGCAATTGATTTCGCTCAAAGAGTTGGCGGAGAGCGACAATATTAACGCCCGCAACCGGAATATGAGCGGCGAAACGAAAGAGAATAAAAATAGCGGTCGTAAACAATAGCTTCTTTCTCAAATCGCTAATTTTCCAAGCATTGATAAGAACGGTGAGAATTCTGTTCATCTATTTTCCTTTCTTTTTTGTCTTTTTCTCTTTCTTTTGGTTGTTTTTGGTGGCTTTTCTTTTTTCTTAGCAACGACTTTCTTTTTAACTTCAACCACTTTTCCTCCAGCTTTAACAATCTTTTTCACCGCTCCTTTAGAGGTTGGCAATTCCACTGTCAAAGCCACTTGTAAGTCGCCGTCGCCCAAAATCTTGACTCCCTGTTTCTTAGCTTCATCAGCGGCAACAATGCCTTTTTTAACCAAAGTGGTTAAATTGACTTTCTCTCCTTTCTTATAAAGATTAAGATATTTAACATTTACCACCAGAGGCTTAGGTTTCAAAGATTTAAATTTCCCTTTACCCCGTTGAAGCGGCAATTTTTTGAGAAATGACTTTTTCGTTTTCGTTCCCTCAAA
Organism: Patescibacteria group bacterium; assembly: GCA_018900995.1. Taxonomy (GTDB): domain Bacteria; phylum Patescibacteriota; class Microgenomatia; order PFEM01; family JAHIFH01; genus JAHIFH01. The sequence continues at coordinate 7,425 of JAHIFH010000016.1, forward strand.
AGTCAAACTGACCTTACCGCGGGCTTTAAGTCCTTTAGCTCCTCGACCAACAGTATGACCGCCCTTGCCTGAGCCATAACCCCGACCAAGTCTTTTTCTCTTTCTTTTGGTTGTTTTTGGTAATTGATTTAATTTAGCCATAAGCGCTCCGCTTAGAGCAAGAGAGCGGGAAAACAAGAGAGTAAAAACTCCTGCTCTTCTACTCTTTCACTCTTTTACTCTTGAGTTGCTTCAATGCCTCAAGAGTAGCATAAACATTATTAATTTTATTATTACTCCCCATGATTTTAGAAACAATATCTTTAATTCCGGCTGCCTCTACCACTACTCGCACTGCCCCACCTGCCTTGACTCCGGTTCCTGGCGGCGCTGGCTTTAACAAAATTTTAGCCGCCCCTCGCTTAATCCTAATCTCATGAGGAATGGTCGTTCCTTTTATTGGCACCTCAATCATCCCTTTTTTAGCTTGCCTAAGGCCTTTCTTAATCCCAGAAACAACATCCGGTGCCTTCCCTAAGCCAACTCCCACTTTACCTTTCTTATCACCAACGACAGTTAGGACGGAAAAGCTGATTCGGTTCCCCCCTTTGGTTTTTTTAGAAACCCTATTAACTTGAACCACTTTCTCTTCAAATTCTTTTTCTTCTTGGTTTCCTGCTGAAAATCTTCTATATTCGGCCATATCTAGAATTTTAGTCCTCCCTCTCTGGCTCCTTCAGCCAAGGCTTTAACTCGGCCATGATAACGGTAAGGACCGCGATCAAAAATAACTTGTTTAATTTCCTTTTTTAAAGCTTTTTTGGCTAAAATCTCTCCCACTAATTTCGCCCTCTCCGTCTTAGTTTTATTTTTTTTTGACTTGATCTCTTTCTCGCTGGCGGAAACCAAAGTTTTTCCCTGTTCATCATTAATTATCTGGGCATAAATAGTTTGATGGGAACGAAAAACCGACAATCTCGGTTTTTTCGCCGTTCCCCTGATTTTTATCCTCACTCTGGTTTTTCTTTTTTCTTTTTGACTTTTCTTTTTCATCTTATCTCCTATCTCTTATCTCTTATTTCATTCACTTGCCCCAAAGCCAGCGGCACCCACTTTTCCAGCCTTACCTGGTTTACGCCTTACCTCCTCGCCTTGATAACGAATTCCCTTGCCTTTATAAGGCTCTGGGGGTCTAATTTGACGAACCTTCGCCGCCACCTGACCCACTAAACCTTTATCGGCCCCAGAAATCTTAATCGTATCATCACCTTCAATTTCGAATTGAATGCCTTCAATCGGCTCAACTGTTACCGGATGAGAAAAGCCTAAAGACAAAACAAGTTTTTCCCCTTCTTTTTTAACCCGATAGCCTGTCCCTACTAGCTTTAAAACTTTACCATAGCCTTCGGTTACTCCGGCAACCATATTGGCAATTAAAGTCCGGGTTAAGCCATGTAAAGAACGACTAAATCTATCATTCTTTTTCCGGCTCACCTTAATTTTATCTTGGCTGACTTCTACTTTAAGCTCTGGTCTAATCTTCTGCTTCAATTCGCCTTTAGGACCCTTAACCACTAAAGCTGATTGGCGGTAGTCAACCTTAACGCCTTCAGGTATTTTTATTGGTTGTTGACCGATTCTACTCATGGTTACCAAACTTGACAAATAACCTCTCCACCAAGATTTTTCTTTTTAGCCTCTCTATCCGTCATCAATCCCTGGGAAGTAGAAAGAATTCTCATCCCAAAACCGCTTCGCAACGGCTTCAGCTCCTTAGCTTGGAGATAAACTCTTAAACTAGGCTTAGAAACTCGTTCAACATGACTAATCGCGGGTTCTTGGTTTGGATACTTCAATTCTAAAACCAATTCTTTCTCTTGCGGTTTTTTACCCTCGACGGTTACTTTTTTAAGGTAACTCTCTTTAACTAAAATTTTAACTAAGCTCTCTTTAATCACTGAATAGGAAGCTCTCACCTGTTTCTGGTGAACGAGGTAGCCATTTCTAATTCTGGTAATTAAATCACCAATCGGATCAGTCATTTTACCAACTTGATTTAGTTACACCCGGTAATTCCCCTTTATGAGCTAATTCGCGAAAACAAAGCCGGCAAAGACCAAAAAGACGAATATAGCCCCTTGGTCGTCCACAAAGCCGACAACGATTATGTTGGCGGCTGGAATATTTCGGCTTTTTCTGGTCTTTGATAATTTTTGACTTTTTTGCCATCCTTCGACTCCTTTTTAGTTTACCCCGAGTTTATCGAGGGGCTCAGGACAAGTTAGCCCTTCTCAAATGGCATCCCTAATAATTCTAACAAGCGCTTAGATTTCTCATCGGTTCGAGCATTAGTGACAATCGTTATCTCCAATCCCTTCACTTTATCAACCTTAGCATAATCAACTTCCGGAAAAACAATTTGCTCGGGAATTCCAAGACTATAATTGCCTTGCCCATCAAAGTTTTTCAAAGAAACGCCTTGAAAGTCCCTTGATCTAGGCAAAACTACCGTTACTAACTTTTCAAAAAAGTCATACATCCGCTGGCCTCTTAAAGTAACCATTAAACCAATTGGCTGACCGGCGCGTAATTTAAAACCGGCAATTGACTGGCGGGCCTTTGTTACTTTTGGCTTCTGCCCGGTAATAACCGCTAGATTATTACTGGCTGTTTCAAGGGCTTTTTTATCTTCCATCGCTTCACTTAAACCAACATTGATGATAATTTTTTCCATTCTCGGTGCAGCCAAAACATTAGCCAATCCTAGTTCTTTAGCTAGCTTTGGAGCAATTTTCTCCTGATATTTTTTCTTTAAATTAGTGCCTGACATTTTCGACAAATTCTTGTTTTACCTTGACCGCCGGCAGGCAGGTTGCCTGATTTATCAATTTGGTAACCAACCCGAGTTGGTTTTTTACATTTAGAACAAACCAGGGCAACATTGGCAATCGCCAATGGTTTAACAATCTCAATAATTCCTCCTGGTTTTCTTTCACTCTGTTTCCGGGCGTGTTTTTTATAAACATTAATCCCCGGGATAAGGACTTTACCAGTCTTGGGGAAAATTTTTTCAATCTTTCCTTTCCGACCTTTATCTTTCCCCTTAATAACAATGACCGAGTCCCCTTTTTTTAACTTCATATTACCTCCGGTGCCAGAGAAGCAATCTTCGCATAGCCTAAATCTTTAATCTCTCTGGCAATTGGACCCAAAATTCTTGTTCCCCTTGGGTTACCTTGTTTGTCAATAATCACTGCCGCATTATCATCAAAACGGACGTAAGACCCATCAGGGCGGCGTTTTTCTTTTTTGGTTCGGACAATCACCGCTCTGACGATTTCTGAGTCCTTAACCACCCCTTCCGGATCAGCTTGGTCAACTGCTGCCACAACTGAATCGCCAATTTGCCCAAAACGCCTTTTAGAGCCACCCAAAACCCGGATAACTTTTAACTTTTTGGCACCACTGTTATCCGCCAGTTTAAGAACACTTCTTAATTGAATCATTTTTTCATCACCTCAATAATTTTCCATTTTTTCGTTTTACTAATTGGTCTGGTCTCAACAATCACCACTCGATCACCCACCTTTACTCCTAATTCATCATGAGCATGAAATTTTTTCTTGGTCTTCATTCTTTTTTTGTAAATCGGATGAGCCACCAATCTGACCACTTCCACTGTGGCAGTTTTGTTCATTTTAGTACTGATAACGTGACCGCTAAATTTTTTCATTGGTTTAATTCCTTTTCTCTTAAAATTGTTTTTAAAACCGCTAAGCGATGGCGCTGATTCATTAAACCCCGAACATTTTTAACTTTACCGGCTTTGAGTTCTAGTTTTAATTTAGCCAATTCTTTTTCTGTCTTAGCTACTTCCTTTTGGAGCTGGTCAATTGTTTTTTGGTGTAATTCCTGTTTTTCTTTTATTTTCATCAACTACTCCTTCTTAACAAACTTTGTTTTAAAAGGTATCTTCGCCCCTGCCCTCTTAATTGCTTCGCTGGCAATCGCTTCATCTACCCCGGCTAACTCAAAAATGATTCTCCCTGGTGTTACCACTGCCACATGATGGTCAACCGCTCCTTTGCCTGAGCCCATCCTTACCCCGGCTGGCTTTTTCGTCACCGGCTTATCAGGAAAAACCCGAATCCAAACCTTACCTTGTCTTTTCGTTTGATGGGTAATCGCTTTTCGAGCGGCTTCTATTTGTCGAGTCGTCAACCAGCCTCGACCCAAACTTTTTAAGCCATAGTCACCAAAGTTCAAGGTCGAACCTCGAACCGACTTACCTTTCATCCTGCCGCGGAATTGTTTCCGATATTTTTCTTTTCTTGGTTCTAGCATTACTTCTCCTCTTTTTCTCCTTTATGAATCCAGACTTTAACCCCCACATAACCAAATCGAGTTAAAGCCGGTACTTGGGCATAATCAATATTGGCTCGCAAGGTCTGCAAGGGAATAGCTCCGTCTTTAAAAGTTTCTGTCCGGCCAACTTCTGTTCCGCCCACTCGACCGGCGAGAGCAATTTTTACTCCCTTAGCACCAGCGCTCATCACTCTTTCTACTGCTTTATTAGCTATTCGGCGGTAGGGCATTCTCTTCTCTAATTGCTGAGCTATTCGTGTCGCCACTAAGTGAGCAGATAATTCCGGCTCTTTTGCTTCTTCAACATCAATTTCCAGATTTTTTTCTGGCTCAGGCAAACTCACCATTTTAACTAGCTCCTGCTTCAGTAATTCTAAGCCCGAACCGCCGCGCCCAATCACTACTCCCGGACGAGAAACAACCAAAGTAATTTTCATTTTATTAATGGAGCGATCAATGCGAGCTTCAACAATCCCGGCTAAAGCCAATTTATCCATTAGGTAACGACGGATTTTATAGTCCTCCAAAATATTTTCCCGGTATTGCTTAGGATCCCGAGCAAACCAGCGTGATTTCCACTGTTTAGAATCTTGTAATCTGAAACCGAATGGATTAACTTTTTGTCCCATGTTTCTCCTTTTTCTCTTTCTTCTTCTTAACTTCCTTCTTAACCTCCTTCTTCTCCTCTCCTTCAAGCACAATTTTGATATGAGCCATCCTCTTTAAAATCTGATGAACTCTGCCCTTAGCCACAAACCGATAGCGCTTCATCCGCGAACCTTCACCAATTTCCAGCTTTTTAATTTTTAAGCCTTCTTTATTAAGATTAAAATTGTTTTCTGCATTGGCTATTCCTTGTCTAAGAGTCTTTAACAACAACCGCGCTCCCTTTTTATTAAGGCTTTTCAAAATTATTTCCGCTTCCAGAGCCCTTAAACCCCGGATTTCATCCGCCACCAGGCGTAATTTCCTGGGCGTTTGACGAACAAATTTGGTTTGAGCAATAACTTCCATGATTTTAAGTTTTAGTAACAACTCGCTTAACCACCCGACCATGGCCATGAAAAGTCCGGGTTGGGGCAAACTCACCTAGTCGCTGACCAACCATCGCTTCAGAAACAAAAACATCAATAAAATTTCGACCATTATGAACCTGAAAGGTATGGCCAACAAATTCCGGTGGAATTTGACTGGCTCGCGCCCAGGTTTTAATCGGTTCCTTTTTGCCAGTCGCTTTCTGAGCCATGACTTTCTTAAGTAATTTTTGGTCGATATATGGTCCTTTTTTAGATGATCTGCCCATTTCACTTCCTCCTCTTAACAATTAACTTATCGCTGTATTTCTTGGGTCTCCGAGTTCTCTTGCCCAAAGTTTTCTTTCCCCAGGGTGACTTGGGGCTGGGCATCCCAATTGGCGAACGCCCCTCACCACCGCCATGAGGATGAGAGCCAGGATGTTGAGCCACCCCTCGGACAGTAGGTCGAATTCCCATGTGCCTCTTTCTTCCTGCTTTTCCCAGTTTTCTTGTCTTCAACTCAGGCTTGCTCACTTGACCAATGGTGGCATAACACACTTCTTTAATCATCTTTTGCTCGCCTGAAGGCAGCTTGACAACCGCATAACCTCCTTCTTTACTGGCAATCGTCGCCCCAGTACCGGCGCCGCGCACAATCTGACCACCTTTGCCTGGCGTTAACTCAATATTGTGGATAATTGTACCAACCGGAATTCTCTTTAAAGGCAAAGCATTACCCTTTTTAAAATCAACTTTCTCGCCAGCTATTACTTGCTCACCAATTTTTAACCCGACTGGGGCGAGAATATATCTTTTCTCACCATCGGGATAATGTAAAAGAGCAACATCAGCGCCTCGATTGGGATCATATTCAATCGAAACTACCCGAGCTTCCATTTCGCGTTTTTCGCGTCTAAAATCAATCTTTCTTAGAAACCGCTTTTCTCTCCCACCTTGATGGCGAGTGGTAACTTTACCACTGGCGTTTCGGCCCGAGCGTTTTTTAAGAATTCTTTTTAATTTTTTTGCCATTTTTGTCACTCTCCACTTTCCAAAAGATCAATTTTCTCTCCTTCAACTAACTCTACAATTGCTTTCTTCCAATCAGCCTGCTTAACGAGGCGTCGATAGCGACCGCTTCTTTTGGCTTTTCCTCGTACCATCGTTGTTCTCACTTTTTTCACTTTAACCCCAAACGTCTCCTCAACTGCCTTGGCTATTTCCGGCTTAGTCGCCCGCCGATCAACTTCAAATAAATAGCGACCCCAAGCTGCTTTTTGGCTTGCTTTTTCGGTTACCACTGGTTTTTTTAAAACGTCTTTTGCTTTCACGCTTTTTTACCTAAAAAAGTTTCTTTTAACTTCTCAATGCTTTCTTCCATAAAAACTAATTGGTCATGTTTTAAAACCTGATAGGTATTAAGTTGATTAGCTTGAGTTAGCTCTACTCCTGCTAAATTTCTGCCGGCTTGGATAATATTATCCAAAATACTCGGCAATACCAGTAAAATCTTTTTCTTTTCTTTTAATGGCAAACCAGTTATTGTTTTCGCCATCACTTTGGTTTTGGGTTCAATCTTGGCTAAGCCTTTAATGGCTATCACTTCTTTATCCTTCAGCTTACTAGTTAAGGCAGAAAAAAGAGCTTTTTTCTTCATTACTTTACTCATTTTTAACTTGTAATTTTCCTTTCCAGTTGGGCCGTGAGCGCGACCGCCACCAACAAAAATCGGGGCATATTTATCACCATGGCGGGCTCGACCGGTGCCTTTTTGGCGCCAAATTTTTCTTCTTGAACCTCTTATCTCAGCCCGGGTTTTAGTCTTAGCTCGAGCTTTTCTTTGATTAGAGAGGTAAACCCTGACTGCCTGAGCCATTAATTGTTTATTAATCGCTACTCCAAACATTTCTTTAGGCAAGCTCAATTGTCCTGATTTTCTGCCAGTAATGGTATATAAATCTGCTTTAGGCATTTTCCTTGTCCGCCGTAGTTTTAACAGAGGCGGATTCTCCTTCCTCAGTTTGTTTTTCCTCTTTTTTCTCCTCTGGTGCCTTAGGGGTTTCCTTTTCCTCTGCCGCTTCCTTTAAAGTTTCTTTCGCTTCTTTTTCTCGCCGCAAACGCTCCGCACGCTGTTCCTCAGTTTCTTCAATCTCTTTCTCGCCTTTTTCCATTAAAGGAAGAAATCTCTTGTTTTTGCCAGTTTTGGTGATAAATAAAAATCCATTTGGGGCTCCAGGCACCAATCCTTTAACCAATAGCTCATCATTTTGGTCATCAACTGCCATCACCATTAAGCCTTGAACGGCAACCTTATTTCCACCAGCTCGACCAGGCATTTTCTTGCCTTTACGAACTCGTCCAGGTGTGGTGCCTTGTCCAATTGAGCCTGGGGATCGTTCACGGTCAGATTGACCATGAGTTCGCGGGCCACCCTTAAATCCCCAGCGCTTAACTACACCAGTAAAGCCTTTGCCTTTGGACCAACCAGTAACTTTAACCTCATCTCCAGGTTGAAAAACATCAGTGACCTTGATTCGGTCACCAATCTTAATTTTGTCACCCACTGGCTCTTCTAACCTAATTTCGCGCAAAAAACGAGGAGCTTTTTCTAACTTAGCTCCTTTTAAATGTCCCTGTAATGGCTTGCTAATCTTAGTCATCTTTTTCTCTCCCCAACCAAGCTGAATTGCATCATAACCATTTTTCTCTTTCCTCATGATGTGAACCACGTAACAAGGTCCGGTTTTTATTCTGGTCACCGGAATTCTTGTCCCATCTTGGGTAAACTTTTGGGCAGTCTTTCCTTTGGTACCTAAAATAGCGTTTAACATCTTCTTGCCACTAAAAAGAGTGCCGGAGGCACTCTTAGCAGTTACTCCTTAAACTAACTCAATTTTTTCAATAGGTGTTTAACCTCACCTCCATTAGGGACAATTATAGAAAAATTCAGGAAAAAAAGCAAATCAGGCGAGCTACATCTTAATCTCAATGTCTACGCCGGCAGGAAGCTCAAGATGCATCAAACTATCAATTGTTTTACTCGTAGGCTCAAGAATATCAATTAAGCGTTTGTGGGTGAGGATCTGAAAATGTTCACGGGCATCTTTGTCAGTGTGAGGACTAGTAGTGACAGTAATTAGCTTGCGGTGAGTGGGAAGAGGCACGGGACCAACCACCTTGGCACCTGTGGCTAAGGCTGTTTCTAAAATCTTTTCGCAACTCTCATCGATAACTCGATGATCGTACGCTTTTAAACGTACCCTTATTCTGCCTTTAGGCATTTTCTCTTAAGCAATGATTTTACTAATCACTCCCGCACCAACGGTGTGTCCACCCTCACGAACAGCAAAGCGGAGTCCTTCCTCCATCGCAACCGGCTGGATGAGCTTAACCATCATCTTGGCGTTATCGCCAGGCATAACCATTTCCACTCCCTTAGGAAGAGTCACCTCACCGGTCACATCCGTGGTTCGGACATAGAACTGAGGCTTGTAACCACTGAAGAACGGGGTATGACGGCCACCTTCTTCCTTGGTCAAAATATAAACCTCAGCCTCAAATTCTTGATGGGGCTTAATGGTGCCGGTTTTGGCCAAAACTTGACCTCGCTCAACGTCTTTCTTCTCAATTCCCCGAAGGAGAACGCCAACATTATCGCCAGCCACTCCTTCATCAAGAGTCTTACGGAACATTTCCACGCCGGTAACGACTGTCTTTTTAGTGTCGTGCAAGCCAACAATCTCAATTTCCTCCCCCACTTTAACCTTACCCCGCTCAATTCGACCAGTAACCACTGTCCCTCGACCCTTGATGGAAAAGACATCCTCGATAGGCATCAAGAAAGGCTTATCCAAAGGACGCTTAGGCGTCGGGATAGTTTCGTCAACCGCCTTCATTAATTCGAGAATGGCTTTCTTAGATTCCTCATCACCCTCAAGGGCTTTTGTGGCTGAGCCACGAATAATGGGAATTTTATCGCCAGGGAACTTATACTTAGTTAAGAGCTCCCGGACTTCCATCTCAACCAAGTCAAGCATCTCCTTATCCTTAACCAGGTCAGTCTTATTCAGGAAAACGACCATCGCTGGCACATCAACTTGACGAGCTAGAAGAATGTGCTCTCGTGTTTGGGGCATAGGTCCATCATCAGCCGCCACTACGAGAACGGCGCCGTCCATTTGGGCGGCACCAGTAATCATGTTCTTAATATAGTCTTTGTGCCCGGGACAATCGATGTGGGCATAGTGACGGTTTTCTGTTTCGTATTCAATGTGAGAAATGGAAATCGTCAAACCGCGCTCTTTTTCTTCAGGAGCGTTGTCGATGGTATCAAAAGGCCTAAACTGAGTTCCCGTGCCGGCATCCGCCAAAATCTTAGTAATGGCTGAAGATAAGGTAGTTTTACCGTGGTCAACATGACCAATCGTCCCAATATTAACGTGGGGTTTCTTTCTTTCGAACTTTGCTTTTGTTGCCATATTTTTTCTCCTGTTGATATTTTAGCTTATTTTAACTTAATGTCAACTAATTGAGTATTTTATCGCCTTAAACGTGATTTTACAAGACTATTTTCTCTTTTGCAAGCCCTGCCTGCCGGCAGGCAGGCCCTGCTTGGCCTCTCCACCGGAGGCGGATCCGCCTTTGGTGGAAATAATTTTTTCGGTAATATTAACCGGCACTTCTTGGTAATGAGAAAATTCCATATAAAAGTTGGCTCTGCCTTGAGTCATACTTCTTAAGGTGGTCGCATAGCCAGGTACTTCTGCTAAGGGCACTAAAGCAGTAATCACCCGAATTTGGCCACGAGCCTCGGTTCCCTGAACTTGAGCCCGTTTACTCGATAAATCACCAATAACATCACCCATAAACTCCTCAGGGGTGGTTACTTCCAGCTTCATAATTGGCTCCAGGAGAACCAAGCTTGCTTGTTTAGCTGCCTCTTGAAAACCAGCCGAACCGGCAATTTTGAAAGCCACATCTGAAGAGTCAACTTCGTGATAACTACCATTATAAACAGCCACGGCAACATCGGTGATAGGATAACCAGCCAAAATACCCTTTTCCATTGCTTCTTTGACACCTTTTTCAATTGCCGGAATATAAACAGAAGGAATGGCGGTTCCCCGAATCTCGTTGGTAAATTTGAAGCCCTCGCCTCGACCCAAAGGTTCAACTCTTAAAAAACAGTGTCCATATTGACCTCGCCCCCCGGATTGACGAATGTATTTCCCTTCTCCTTTAGCAATCTTAGAAATTGTCTCTTTGTAAGCGACTTGAGGACGTCCGGTATTGGCTTCAACATTAAACTCGCGCTTCATCCGGTCAACAATAATCTCCAAATGCAACTCACCCATACCAGAAATAATTGTTTGGCCAGTTTCTCGGTCAGATTTAATCTGGAAAGTCGGGTCTTCTTCGGAAAGACGGTTCAAAGCAGTACCAAGCTTTTCTTGGTCAGCCCGAGTTTTTGGTTCAATAGCAAGAGAAATCACCGGCTCAGGAAAGGTAATCGCTTCTAAAATAATAGGTTTATCTTTATCGCAAAGAGTCTCACCAGTAGTCGCCTCTTTTAAGCCAACAACAGCAATAATTTCCCCTGCTTCAGCGGAATCAATTTGCTCCCGGTTATTGGCATGCATTAATAGTAGCCGACCGGCGCGTTCAGACCTCCCCTGACTACTGTTGTAAACCTCTTCACCAGCATCCAGCTTGCCTGAATAAATCCGAATATAAGTTAACCGGCCGACATGAGGGTCAGTCTGAATCTTAAAAGCCAAGGCGGCAAAAGGCCCTTTGGCATCGCAAGGTCTGGTTTCCTCTTTATTAGTCTTGGGATTAATTCCTTTAATTGCCGGTACATCAAGGGGATTAGGAAGGAAGTCAACCACCCCATCCAAAAGCGGCTGAACGCCTTTATTTCGTAAGGAAGCACCAGCGTAAATAGGCACGAGCTGGTTAGCAATCGTTGCTTTACGAATGCCGGCTTTCAACTCTTCAACACTAATTTCTTCACTGCGCAAGAATTTTTCCGCTAGGGCTTCATCTGCTTCAGCCACGCGCTCAATCAATTCTTCCCGATATTTCTTAGCCTGCTTTATTACATCAGTAGGAATCTCCTTAGTTTCAAACTTTCCGCCTTTAGGATCTTTCTTTTCATCCCAAATTAAAGCTTTCTGATTAAGAATATCCACCACTCCAACAAAGTCTTTTTCGCTCCCAATAGGCATAGCGAGAATGATTGGCTTGACACCAAGACGGTCTTTAATCATCTTTATTGTTCGCTCAAAATCCGCCCCTAATTTGTCCATTTTGTTAATGAAACAGAGGCGGGGTACTTGATATCCATCAGCTTGGTGCCAAACCTTCTCTGACTGCGATTGAACCCCTTCCTCAGCATCAAAAACAACAACTCCACCATCCAAAACTCTCAGGGAACGCTCAACCTCAGCCGTGAAGTCAATGTGACCAGGGGTATCAATAATATTGATACGGTGGTTGTTCCAAAAGGTAGTTGTCGCCGCGGACATAATCGTAATTCCCCGTTCCTTTTCTTGCTCCATCCAGTCCATTTGAGTCGTCCCTTCATCAATGTCGCCTATTTTGTAAGTTTTGCCAGTATAATAGAGAACCCGCTCAGTGGTGGTTGTTTTCCCGGCATCAATATGGGCAATGATACCAATATTCCGGACTTTCTCAATCGGAACCTTTCTTTTTTTAACTATTTCGCTTTTTTCTGCCATATTTAAATTGTATCAATTTTTAAACAAACAAAAAACCGCCTCTGTCAAGAAGCAGGTTGGCTTCGGAATGAAATAGCTTACCATCTGAAGTGAGCAAATGCCCTATTAGCTTCCGCGACTTTGTGAATTTCTTCTTTTTTTGCTACCGCCCCGCCTTGTTTGTTCACCGCATCCATTAATTCCGCCGCTAATTTCTCATAAAAGTGATGATATTCTTTGTTGGATCTGGCTTGGGCAGCCTGAATTAGCCAACGAATCGCCAATGACTCTCGCCTGTCACCCCGAACCGGTATTGGCACCTGATAAGAAGCCCCACCAACTCTTCGAGGTCGAACTTCCATTTTCGGCTTAACGTTTTCTAAAGCTTTTTGGAAAATTTCTAGGGGATTCTTTTGGGTTTCTTTTTCAACCAAATCAAAAGCCTTATAAACGTGTTTTTGAGCGACGGTCTTTTTACCTTGACGCATTACCCGATTAATCAACCGAGTCACAATTCGGCTTCGATAAACCTCATCAGGAACAATAGTTCTTCTAGACGCTCTTTTACCCCTCATTTTTCTTCGCCCGTCGTAGTTTTAACGGAGGCGGGTTCTCCCTTTTTAGCCTCTTTACCAGCCTCTTCGCCTGGACCAGCCACCGGGGCAACAACACCACCGCTGCGGGTGCCGTACTTAGAACGAGCTTTCTTTCTTCCCGAAACACCGGCAGTATCGAATCTCCCCCGAACAATGTGATATTTCACCCCAGGCAAGTCTCTGACTCGTCCACCTCTAACCAAAACTACTGCGTGTTCAGCCAAATTATGTCCCTCACCAGGAATATAGGCAGTAATTTCTTTCTTATTGGAAAGTCGAACCCGCGCCACTTTTCTTAAGGCTGAATTGGGTTTTTTAGGAGGCATTGTTTTAACATGAAGAACTACCCCCCGCTTAAAAGGGCTAGTTGTTTCCGTCATCCGTCGGTCTTTAGCATTAAAAGCCTTCCGCAAAGCCGCGGCTTTAATTTTCTTTCTGGTTTTCTTTCGTCCTTTACGAACGAGTTGGCTAATTCTTGGCATAATCTTAGTGATCGGTAACCAGTAATTGACAATCTTTACTTCTGCTTTCAATTTTAGCAAAATTGAAGCTACTTTTCAATCCGAGCGCGTTCAGGAGTAACAGGAATCAAGCGACCAATAATAACGTTTTCCTTGAGTCCAAGTAAATCATCTTCTTTCCCCTCTATAGCGGCATCAGTCAAAACATTGGTCGTTCGCTCAAAAGAAGCAGCCGAAAGCCAAGATTCGGTGTAAAGAGACGAACGGGTAATTCCCAAAATCACCACCTGGGCTGATGCTGGTTCGCCGCCTTCTGCCAAAACCTTGGCATTCTCTTCCTTAAACAAGGCCCGGCTGACAAATTGCCCAGGTAACAAAGAACTATCACCCGAAGTCTCAACCCGCACCTTATCGCTCATCTTTCTGATAATCACTTCAAAATGCTTATCTTGAATAGGAATGCCTTGAGATTCATAAACTATTTGTAATTCTTCAATTAGATATTCTTGAGCCGCCTTTAAGCCTCTAATTTCCAGGACCTCGCGGACATCAAGCGATCCCGTTGCCAGGGGGGTGCCGGCATCAACCAGTTCGCCATCATTGACCTTCACTTGACTGACAGTGGGAACAAGATATTCTCTTTCTTCAATCGGCTTCACCCCCACACCTTTAATTCTGATGCGATAGCCTTCTTCTGTCTCATCAACACTTGCCTTACCGGCTATCTCGGCAAGAGGAGCCAAAGCTTTCGGCTTTCTTGCCTCAAATAGCTCTTCTACTCGCGGTAAACCTTGAGTGACATCGGAAACAACAATCCCCCCGAAGTGCTTGGTTCTTAAGGTCAACTGTGTCCCTGGCTCGCCAATTGATTGCGCTGCCACCACGCCCACTGGAGTGCCGATCTCAACCATTGTCTTAGTGGAAAAATCCCAACCATAACACTGGACGCAAAGGCCATGTTTCGCCTCGCAAGTCAAGGGCGAACGGACGGCGATTTTCTCCACCTGATGTTTCTCTAAAAGCCCAAGATTGTTTTCCGTAATCACCTCGCCATTTTTGAGCAAAACTTTTTTGGTTTTAGGACTGACCACTTTCTGCGCCAAAACCCGACCGAGAATTCTCTTGAAAAACTTATCTCCCCGCTTGTCCGAAGACTCAATTGTAATTGACTCCTTTGTCCCACAGTCTTCCTCGCGGACAATGACATCATGAGCAACATCAATCAGCCTTCGGGTAAGATAGCCAGCATCAGAAGTTTTCAAGGCGGTATCCGTCAACCCCTTGCGCGAGCCTCGAGCTGAAGTAATGTATTCAAAAACTGACAAGCCCTCTCTAAAATTAGACTTGACCGGCAGTTCCACAATCTTACCCATCGGGTCAACCACCGGTCCCTGCATGGCCGACAACTGTTTTACCTGCTCTTTAGAAGCCCGCCCTACCTTGGCTTCAATAATCAAGCGGACGCTGTTTTCCGCATCAAACTTCTCCCAGGTTTTATCAGCTAATTCCTCGGTCGTCTCCATCCAAACTTCCTGGGTTAAGCGTCTTCTTTCCTGGTCGGTAATCAGCCCTTTGTTATAATTCTCCTCAATTTGGGCTACTTTTTTATTCGCTTGCTCAATAATTTTCGGTTTCTCCTCTAATGTCTTGCAGTCCATCACCCCAACTGAAAGACCAGAAAGAGTAACACCCCAAAAACCAAGTCTCTTAATGTCGTCAATTAAATCAACGACCACTTGTCTTGAGCAAACCTGCATTGCCCGAGTCACTAAGGCTTTAATCGTTGGCCCCTTAATCTCGTCATTAACAAACGGCAATTCTTGAGGCAGAATCTGATTAAAAATAAGTCGCCCAGGGGTAGTAGCTACAATCTCACCATTAATCTTGACTTTAATTAATTTCCGAAGATCAATTTCCTTTTCTTGATAGGCTAAAATAGCCTCTTCTCGATTAGAAAAAATTGTAGGAGAGATCGACAGTCGTTTGTTAACCGAGGTGATGAAAAAACAGCCCAAAGCCATTTCATGTTTATCGGGAACAGTTACTGGCGAACCGTCAGAGGGCTTAAGTAAATTTTTATCAGGTGTCATTAATTCCAAACACTCTTTTTTCGCTTTTTCACCCAGAGGGACATGAACCGCCATTTGGTCGCCGTCAAAGTCAGCGTTGTAGCCAGAACAAACACAAGGATGAATCTGAATTGCTTCCCCCTCAATTAAAACCGGGTAAAAAGCCTGAATACCTAACTTGTGAAGAGTTGGCGCTCGGTTAAGCAGAACAGGATGGTCTTTAGTAATTCTTTCTAAAATATCAAAGACTTCAGGCGGTCTTTGTTCAAGAACATTCTTAGCATTTTTGACATTCGGCGCCAACCCCGTCAAAATCATTTCCCGCAAAACGAAGGGCTTAAACATTTCTAAAGCCATCTCTTTGGGCAAACCACACTGATTAAGTTTTAACTCAGGACCAACAACAATCACTGACCGACCTGAGTAGTCAACCCGTTTCCCCAGCAAATTCTGCCTAAATCGCCCTTGCTTTCCTCGCAACATATCAGAGAGCGAGCGTAACGGCTGGTTACGCCGGCGATAGCGCCGAATCGGTCGCTTGGCAGCATCAATCAAAGTATCAACTGATTCTTGAAGCATTCGCTTCTCATTACGCAGAATAATCTCTGGTGCCCCTAATTCAATTAAATGCTTGAGTCGATTATTTCGGTTGATTACCCGACGATAAAGGTCATTCAAATCGCTGGTGGCAAAGCGACCCCCGGAAAGTTGAACCATTGGTCTTAAATCTGGAGGAATTACCGGCAGAATCTTCAAAATCATCCAAGCAGGATTAACCCCGGCTTTTCTAAAACCCTCAACTACTTGGAGCCTTTTAATTGCCTTAATATGGCGAGCTCCTTTACTTTCCTTAACGGTTTTCTTCAAATCAGCGGCGAGTTTTTCCAGACCAATATTCTTAACCGCCTCAAGAATCGCTTCAGCTCCCATGTTGACTTTAAAGAAATCAGTCGCTCTATACTCCACCAACTTGAGGTATTCATCTTCACTTAGAAGTGCTTTCTCTTTTAAACCCTTCACTAAATTAATAATCGCTTGATAAACCTCCTCAGCTCTTTCTCCTTCAGCTAAATATTGGTCGCGAAGGCTCTGGATTTTCTGTTTAACTTTAAGGTCGATTTCTCCTAGAGCTAAAGTCTGCCTATCTTTATCTTTAATCTCTTTTTTAATCCTAGCTTTTTTTTGTTGACTTTCTTCTTTAGCCTCCTGAATTTTCCTTTCGCGCTCTTCCTTAAGAACCTTCTTCTTTTCCGCCAAATTTTTTTCTAGGCGCTCAATAGTTTTTTGCTGCTTTTTATTATCAACCCCAGAAGCTAGATATTGAGAGAAATAAACGACTGACTCTAAACCTCGGGGGGAAATATCCAAGAACAACGATAGCTTTGAGGGTATACCTTTAAAAAACCAAATGTGGGCTACTGGCGAAGCTAGGTCAATGTGACCCATTCGTTCTCGCCTGACCCTAGACTGAGTGACTTCAACGCCACACTTATCACAAACAATTCCCCGATAGCGAATCCGCTTGTATTTTCCACAATAGCATTCCCAGTCTTTAGTTGGTCCAAAGATTCGCTCACAGAAAAGACCATCTTTCTCTGGTTTCAGAGTTCGATAATTAATCGTTTCTGGTTTGGTAACTTCACCGTGTGACCAATCTTTAATCTCCTGCGGTGAAGCCAACTTAATTCTCAAACCAGAAAAATCAACAATGTTTTTACCAAAAACCATTATTCCTCCTTTTCTTTCACCACCGTCGCTCCGGCTGCCCGAGCCAGCTCTTCGGCTTCTTCCTTAGTTTCTTCTTCTTCCTCCAGCTTCTCCTCGGTCTCCTCTTCCTTTTTAACTTCAACTACCCCAGTAGGCTCAATTTTTAAACCCAGGCTATTTAATTCTTTGACAAGAACTTTAAAAGATTCAGGCACAGTTGATTCCGGAATTTGGGTCCCCTTAACAATGGCTTCAAAACTCTTTGCCCGACCAACGACATCGTCACTCTTAATCGTCAGCATTTCTTGGAGAGTGTTAGCGGCTCGATGCGCCTCCAGCGCCCAAACTTCCATTTCGCCTAAGCGCTGACCACCCATTTGCGCCTTTCCGCCTAAGGGTTGCTGAGTGACCAAAGAGTAAGGACCAGTTGACCGAGCGTGGCTCTTGTCTTCCACCATGTGGACTAATTTAAGAATGTAGCTAATCCCCACAACACTCTTTTTAGCAAAGGGTTCGCCTGTTCGACCATCATATAGAGTGACTTTCCCCTCAGCTGGCAAACCGGCTTTCTCTAACTCTTGAGCAATTTTCTCTTCACCAATCTCCTCAAAAACCGGCAGAGCAACTTTATATCCCTGCTTTTTAGCCGCCCAGCCAAGGTGTGCCTCAAGCAACTGACCAAGATTCATTCTCGTAAGAACAGACAAAGGAGAAATAATAATATCCACTGGCGTGCCGTCTTCTAAATAGGGCATATCTGCCTCAGGTACAATCTTGGAAATTACTCCTTTATTACCATGGCGTCCAGCTACTTTATCACCCACTGTTACCTTGCGTACCTGAGCCACTTTGACAATGACCTTTTCAAGAGTACCAGGCTCCAACTCATCCCCTTTTGCTCGGTCAAGAATTTGAACATCAATCACTGTTCCGCGCTCACCGTGAGGCATCCGTAAAGAAGTATCCCGTACCTCTCTTGCTTTTTCTCCAAAAATTGCCCGTAATAACCTCTCCTCAGCCGTTAATTCCGTTTCGCCTTTAGGGGCAATCTTGCCCACTAAAATATCATTAGGTTTAACTTCACTACCAACAACGACAATTCCATCCTCAGCCAGGTTAGCCAAATCCGTTTCGCCTACATTGGGAATATCTCGAGTGAGCTCTTCGGGACCCAACTTCGTCTCCACCACCGAAGTATCATATTCTTCAATAGTAATCGAGGTTAGGGCATCAGTCCTAACAACCCTATCAGAGATAATAATGGCATCTTCATAACCCAGTCCTTCAAAAGAAGTATAGGCAATAACCAGATTTGTTCCTAAAGCCAGTTCACCTTGGTCACAAGCTGGACCATCAATTAATAAATCACCTTTTCTCGCTGTGTTGCCAACTGAGACTAAGGGTCGCTGAGAATAACAAGTACTATTAGGGCTGGTTCGTTTGAATTTAGTTAAATAATAAGTTTCCTCTCGACCTTTAATTTTGATATTTTCCGTATCTTCTAAATCTCTCTTTTTATCCTTAATTCTCAGGACTATTTTCTCGCCGTCAACATAAATCACTTTACCATTATGGCGAGCCCTAATTACCCAGCCCATTTCTTCAGGGACGACTGTCTCAATACCAGTACCCACCACCGGCGACTGAGGCTTTACTAAGGGAACTGCCTGGCATTGCATATTCGTTCCCATTAAAGCTCGGTTAGCCATATCGTGAGAAAGAAAAGGAATTAAGGAGGCAGAAGTACCCACGATTTGACGAGGAACGATATCAACATATTCTATTCTTTCCACTGGCGTCTCTAAAAATTCGCCTCGATAGCGAACCGGCACCCAAGCGTCGGTGATAAAACCTCTTTTATCAACATTCACCCCGCTATGGGTAATATAATGCTCTTGTTCATCATCAGCTTGTAAATAAACAATCTCATCCGTCACCCTCATTCGAGTCTTGCTCCGAATTTTCTTTTTCACTACTTTGCGGTAGGGAGTTTCCAGAAAACCGTATTCATTCACCCGAGCATAAAGAGCCATATAGGTCACCAAACCAATATTGGGTCCCTCAGGGGAACGAACCGGACAAATCCGACCATACTGAGAAGCATTTATGTCGCGAATTGAAAAGCTCGCTCGTTCACGGGTAATTCCTCCAGGACCAGTAACCGAGAGCCGACGAAGATTATCAATCTCAGATAGGGGATTAACCTGGTCTAGAATCTGCGAGAGCTGGCTGGAACGAAAAAATTCATTAATCAAAGCCATCACCGGTCGGGCATTAACTAACTGAACCGGAGTGGCTTTTTCTTCAGTGGAAATCAGACTCATCTTTTCTTTAATTGACCTTTCTAAGCGGAGCAAGCCAACACGAAAAACAGTGTCGGCTACCACCTCGCCTACACGACGAATTCGGCGGTTAGATAAATGGTCAATATCATCAACCCGACCTTCGCCATTTTGGAGTTGAATAAGATAGCGAATGGCGGCAACGACATCTTCTTGACGAAGAATCCGGTTCTTTTTAATATCAGCCGTTTTAAAGCCTAAGCGTTTATTGATTTTGTAACGACCCACTTTCCCCAAGTTATAGCGGCGCGGATCAAAAAACATATTTTCAAACATTTCCCGGGCATTTTCCAAAACCGCAGGCTCACCGGGGCGCATTTTCTGATAAATCTCAACTAAGGCTTCTTCTTTGGTCTTGGTAGGATCTTTTTCTAGAGTAGCCAAAATGTAATCTTTACTTTCTTTGACCAGGTCTTTAAAAGTATCAATCATTTCCTCATCATTAACTAAACCAAAGGCGCGCAGTAAAACAGTAGCCGGAAATTTCCGCCTTCTATCTAAACGGCAACTGATGACATCATTACGATTAATGCTGAGTTCTAGCCAGGAGCCTCGAAGAGGACGAATTTCTGCGTTATGAAGCAACCGCCCGCTTACCCGGTCAATTTCACCAAAAAAGAAAGCGCCTGGGGCGCGGATAATCTGATTAACCATTCCTCTTTCAATTCCATTAATGATGAAGGTGGCTCGCTCGGTCATCTGGGGAATATCACCCAAGAAAACTTCTCTAGCAACCTTGCGACCGGTTTTTTTATTGGTCAAGGTCGCTTCTACTTTTAAAGGGATATCGTAAGTTAAGCCTTTTTTGATCGCCTCCGAAGGAGTTATCCGAGATTTATCAAAATGATAATTACTAAAAGTAAGCTGCCAGTTCTTGCCGGTAAAATCATCAATCGGGGAAATTTCCGCCAATGCCTCCCTAACCCCCTCTTCAATGAACCACTGATATGATTCTCGCTGAGTTTCCAGGAGATTTAATTGAGGCAGGTTTTTGTATTCTTTACCCCAGTTTAGGCGCTTTGGTTTAGAGACGGGCATCAGTAATTAATTTTAGGTATGAAAAAAGCCGTAAAACCTCGAACGGCAACAAGGCGTACCTATTGTACGCCTACCCTGATACTAAACTAAAGTCAAAATAACATAAAAAACAAAAAAGGTCAAGGGTTGCTTCAACTGTATCAAGGGTCGATACTTCGACCCGCAGGTCCCGACGCAGTCGGGACTAGGAATAAGAACCTTGCCTTCGGCAAGAACCTTGTTTCTCGCTGGAGCTCGAAGATAAGAACCTTCCGCCTTTAGCGGAAGAACCTTGTTTCTCGCCAAAGCTCGAAATACAGGCGAACGAAACCTTTGGTTTCATTTTTCCAACTTAAGAATTGACCATCGCCACCATCCCCTGCTACAATTATCTTATGTTCCTAACTTTAGTCAAAATTGCTATCTTTTGCCTGGTTATTGTCCTTATCCTAAAGGCACTGAAAATAGTCTATGTCCCGATTAGCCTGATTAAATGGCTGATTTTAATAGGGGCGGCTATTTTCTTGTTGGCGATGGCACAAACTTACGTGGGAATTTTTTAAATTACTGAAATTCCCTGCAAAAGTTTCTCCCCTCCTCCAAATCTGTTATAATCTCTCTATAATTTCCCTGCTTTTTTGAATTCTGCCCATTAGATATGGGTAAAGAAAGACAGAATTCACTCACTCCAGAGTTTATTGCCGCTGCCAAAGAGTTTATTGCTATTTCTAATAGGATGGATAAGGCTTGGATAAAAATGGTAGAAAA
>JAHIFH010000067.1 GCA_018900995.1 Patescibacteria group bacterium
AGATCAAACCGCAATTGTACTTTATGGTTTATTTGCCAGATTACATAGCGGTGGAGAAAAAACCGAATCCTGTCTTTTTTGTTTACCGCGATTGGTACGTGAGGCCGAAGAAACACTCGGAATAAGACCAGCCGCAAGGCCGTTAAAGGTTACTGAGGTCTATTTTGCATCCTTAAACAATCCTTCTGGTTGTGCTGATTGTTCTTGCACTGACACCTGCCGCTCTGCTACTTTGGAAATTAAAACTGCTTTACTGGCTGAATCGGTTGTTTAAAGGAGGTTTTAAAATCTGGGTGTAAACTTGAGTGGTGGAAATATTGGAATGTCCCAGTATTTCTTGAACTGATCTTAAACTTACTCCACTCTTCACAAGATCTTTGGCAAAGGAGTGCCTTAGTGTATGGGGAGTAGCTTTCACGGAAAGCCCTGCCTTTTTGACATATTTTTCTACAATCCTTTGAATTGAGCGGGGAGTCAATCTCATACCCTCACCATCATCTTTTGCATCAACCCTGCCGGCAAATCTAATAAACAAGGGTTTAAAAGTGTCTTTTCTTTTTTTCAGATATCGGTCCAGCCAACTAACAGCAGCATCCGAAAGAAAAACCGTTCTTTTTTGGCCTTTTTTACCAAAAATAGAAAATTCTTTTTTGTTAAAATTAATAGTACTGTAGTTTAAGGAAGCAAGCTCTGAAACCTTAATGCCTGTGGAAAACAAAGTTTCTAAAAGGGCCCGATCTCGAAGCCCTTGCTTTGAGGTAATATTAGGAGTAGCCAAAAGTTTTACCAAAGCCTCCTGGTTCAAAATTTTAATAGGAGAGGCTTCTGTTTTCCCGAGCTCAATTTTTTCTGCTGATAATGTTTTAATATCGCGGCGCGCCAAATATCTCAAGAGTGATCGAAAAGCAATAAGATGATAGTTTTGCGTTAGTTTCTTAAGGGGTTTTTTACTTTGGGGATTCCTCCAATGGGAAAGATAAAGGCGGTAACGCCTAATAAGAGGCAAATTTATTTCGGAAGGGTGAATATCGCCCGCAAAAGACAAAAACCTTTTTAAATAATGGTCATAATTTTGGATAGTTTTTTCAGATGCTCCTCTTTTAAACTCGAGATATTTTAAAAAGTCGGTGATAAGACGAAACATTTTAATTTAAAGCAACGCCAAACCTATAATACCTAAAATTGCCATCAGGCTGCCGACAAATCCCACCATCAAAGTTGTCTGGAAGTCGGCAGACTGAGGAAGAGGTTTGGTGGGCGGCACTTTGGTAGGAACAACCACCCCATCACCGGTAGATCCTCGGGGAACAGCACTACCTGTGGCCACACAACTACCTGCCCCAATCGTATAACTGCCGTCGGTTATCTGAGTTAAAATATCAGCTACTGTTCCTCTTTCCACTACATTAGAATCAGTGGTTTTAGCTTTATCATTAGGATCAAAATCAAATTTTATTTGCGCAACTCCCTCAGGAGCGGTTTCCTGCGCTATAAAGTCAATGGTGGCTAAAACACCGGAACCGGCAAAAGCCGAGGAAACAGAAGCAAGCCCCGAAATAGTGATTTTGCCGTTTTGAGGATCAATACTATTACCCGGATAATCCGAATAAATAGTACCTGACCTAATCAGTGTGGCATTAAACCTGGTCGGATCATAAAAAAGTATTGCATCAGTACCGTCTGTTTGGGCTCCACCTGTATCAAGGTTTATATCAATAGAAAAACTGCATCCTTTATTAAAAATCCCTGTCGAGGGGGAGAGAGACATAGTTGCCCCGGCAGCATACGCAGACGAGACGCAAAATGCAAAATGTAAAGCGCAGAATGCAACAAAAAGTAAAAATAGTTTATATATTGAAAATTTTCTCATTTTATATTTACACCTAATTCTTCATTACATTTAATTCTAGATTATTAACAAGACTTAGTAAATCCCGCGCAGTTTTTGTTTCAATTACATTACAGTCAATAGTAGATCCAGGGGTAAAATCCAAAGAAACTTTAGTGGGACCGACTACTTTAACTTGAAAAACAATAGAACCAAATATCCCTTTTGGAATAACCCCTGCTTGAGCAGAAGCCAGTCCCGAAACAGCAATCCGTCCATTTTTTTCATCAACGCTGTTTAATGGATATTCTACATAAAGCGTACCCAAGGTTACTGGTTTACCGCTTTGAGCATCAGGCATAACAGTCAAAACTTTAGGATCATAAAAAATAATAATATCCGCTCCGTCAGTTAATTTAGAAGAAGTAATATTAATCGCTACGGTAATTTTTTCACCAACTTCCAAATCGGTTTTAGGTGAGATGAGAGATATAACAGCTGGTTCTGTCTGAACCGGAACAGATGCAGTATTTCCCACTAGCACCACTTTAGATTTTTGCAATGTTTGCCAAGCCCAAACTAACTCAAAGATAATAATAAAAACAACAACGGCATAAATAATCTTTTTGTTAATTTGTTTTATTTTGGACAGATCTATCATAACTTTATTGAACCACACTCAAGACTTATTGTCCAGATTGTCCGGACAAAAACTTTTCCCCATTTTTATTGAAATTTTGAACCAAACAGGAATAATCAATGCTATTGATTCTGTTGTCCAGATTAAAATCACCGGCCCTGGTCACATC
>JAHIFH010000001.1 GCA_018900995.1 Patescibacteria group bacterium
CAGTTAACAATTTGTATTATGAGTGCAGAAAGTGCTAGACATGAAACATGGATGAGTTCCTGCAAAAGTTTGGGTTTAAAAGAGGACTGTAGGTTACCTACATATGAGGCTGAGAGGCTAGACGACTACGAGAAAGAACTTAAAGATGAATGCTTCAAAAAATACCCCGTTGAATAAGTAAGTTTAATAAACAATGTACACCCTTGCCCCTGTGGTTATCTTGGTGATGAGAAAAGACAGTGTCGTTGTTTACCCGGGCAGATTATTCGCTATCAAAAGCGTTTATCTGGACCTCTTTTGGATAGAATTGATCTTCATATTGAAGTACCGGCAGTGAAGGTGGAAAAGTTAACAGGGGAGAGTGTGATCGGCGAGGAATCTGGAAGTATCAGAAAGCGGGTTCAGATAGCACGCAATCTCCAGAGAAAAAGATTCAAAGGAACGAAAATCAAATCCAACGCCGAGATGCAAAACCGAGATATTAAGAAATTTTGTCCTTTGGATAATGATAGCTTGAATTTGCTCCGCCAAGCCGTTTCCCAAATGAATTTAACCGCTCGCTCTTATTATCGAGTGATTAAGCTGGCTCGGACAATTGCTGATTTGGCAGGAGAAGAGAAAATTACTGTTTCTCATTTAGCTGAAGCTTTGCAGTATAGACCAAAAGCACAAGAATTATAGTTTATCCCGAACTTGTCGAGGGACCCTAAGGAATAGGCTTTTTAGACGAAAAACCCAACCCCACCTGGGGAGCTGGGTTTCTTAGTTATAAGTTTTCAGAGAAGACTTAGGCTCCAATCCTGAACATAGTTGTGCCACACTTTTCACAAGTTGCCTTTCTTGCTGGCTTGCCGTTCTTCATAGTTACTTTCTGAATGTTTTTGCCACTTCTCTTGGCACGGCACTTAACACAATAAAACATGATGTCTGCCATAAATTCTTTTCACCTCCTCTCCACTTAAATTAAATATTTTTAATTTTCGGGCAGGGAAAAACTTTCAGCCTACCTTAAGGCTAAGTATAGCATAAGTTCGAGGCTAATGACAACTAAGCTTAGAATTAAGGTTTTAATTAAGTCGTGCCTAATTAGTTTTGGGTTAAAAGAAGAGATGGAAATATCGGACTTTTCTTGCGCGCGCGCCTGTTTAGCCTTAATTTTGGGGGGCTGAGAAATTGCCTCTTGACTAGGTTTGGATTTTGTGCTTATTGAAGCTGGAACTTGGGTTTTCTTGGCTAACTCTCTTTTGAGTTGGAGAATGATTTTTTCTTGTCTTGTTTTGCGTTTTTTGGCCATCTTTTTTCTCGAGCGCGTTTGACGCGCCAGGTTGACAATAACATCAAACCTGTCTAAAATCAAGTAAAGATGTTACTCGATTTTGACCAAATCCTAATTATTCTTATTGGCGTTCTTATCTTTTGGCTCACGGTTTTGAGCGTTCTTTTTTTTAATTTCTATCTTTCATTGCGCAAGTTAACTAAAGGAGTGACCAAGAAGGATTTGAAGACAATTTTGGAGAAAATGCTTAAAGATTTTGATAGACAGGCAAAAGAAGTTGATAAATTGGTTAAAGCGGCCGAGGAATTAGAGAAGGATAGTTTGTATAATATTCAAAAAGTTGGTCTGGTGCGTTATAATCCATTTGCGGAAACTGGCGGCGACCAGAGTTTTTGTTTATCATTATTAGATGGGAAGGACAGTGGCTTGGTTATCTCTAGTTTACATAGTCGGGACACAACCAGAATTTACGCCAAGCCAGTAAGAAAAGGCAAAGCCGCTGGTTATGATTTATCAGCAGAGGAAAAACAGGCGATTAAAAGAGCCAAAAAGATCAAATGACAATAGACAAACAAAAATTAGTTCCTATGCTCATCGGGGGTTTGATTCTCTACTTCATCTCCACAGGAATTTCTTATGCCGCTTTTCGCTTTCTAGTTGGTCCAATTGCTCCCGGTCTAATCTCGCCCCTTCCGGTAGAAGAAGCCAGATCAAGAGTTGATTTAACTGCGCCCAAGACTGAAGTCTGCCCCCTTAACAACGAGATGTTTACTAAAGGAGAAAAACAGATTTGGGAAGGGCGAAGACCTTTGACGGTGATGATTGAAAATCATGCCGAAGCCCGCCCCCAGTCAGGTCTTTCTAAAGCCGATATTATCTATGAAGCCGTAGCCGAAGGAGGAATTACTCGCTTTTTAGCGGTTTATTATTGTGACGCTGCAGCTGAAGATTTCATTATTGGTCCGGTGCGCTCAGCCAGAACTTATTATTTGGATTTTGCTTCTGAATATGGTGATTATCCTCTTTACGCTCATGTTGGTGGAGCCAATAAGCCAGGTCTTTCTAATGCTTTAGGACAAATTGCTGATTATGGTTGGCTGGCTAAAGGGAATGATATGAATCAATTCTCGCTTGGATTCCCAACTTTTTGGCGGGATTATGAGCGGCTAGGGCGACCGGTAGCCACCGAACACACCATGTACACCACGGCTGACAAGCTTTATGAAATCGCTCACCAGCGAGGGCTTGATGCCAGAGATGACGAAGGTAATAAATGGGATGAGGACTGGCGCTCTTGGCAATTTAAAGATGATGCCTCAGATAAGGGCAATATTAATAATATTAAATTTAATTTCTGGAGCGGTTACCAGGAGTATGAAGTTAATTGGCAATACAACCAAGAAAACAACCAATATCTTCGCTCTAATGGTGGTCAAGCCCACAAAGATTTGAATAATGAAGAGCAACTAATGGCGAAAGTGATTATCGTCCAGTTTATGAGAGAAAAAGGACCGATAAACGAACTAAAGCATTTGCTTTATACCACCACCGGAACAGGTAAGGCAATTGTTTTCCAAGATGGGCAGGCAACTCAAGCAACTTGGAGCAAAGCCAAGCGCCAAGACAGAACCATCTTTGAGGACTCTAAGGGGAAAGAAATTAAATTTAATCGAGGTCCAATTTGGATCGAGATTGTTCCTCTTGGCAAGGAAGTTAATTATTAGTCAACCTGCCCGGAAATACCATGTTAAAAGAAATAATGGTTTCCAAAGTCCGGGTAAAACTCCTTCAGACTTTTCTTTATCAGCCTGATGAAATTTTTTACGTTCGCCAATTGGTAAGAAAAGTGGGCGAGGAGATTAATGCCGTTCGTCGAGAGTTATCCCGGATGGAAAAAGCCAATATAGTTAAAAAAGAACCGCGGGGGAATAGGCTCTACTATTACTTTAACCGCGATCATCTTCTTTATGAGGATTTGCTTTCTATGGTTCACAAGACCGTTGGTTTGGGCAAAGAGATTATTAAGAATAAGTCTAAATTAGGGAGAGTGAAACTGGTGATGTTTTCTGGGCGTTTTGCCCGTCGCTTACCCACCGAGGAAGGTGGGGTTGACTTGTTAGTCGTAGGTGATATTAATATGCAAACACTGGTGAAACTGGTGCGGACAGAAGAAGCAAAGTTAGAAAGGGAAATTAACTATACAGTGATGACGAAAGACGAATTTAATTTTCGCAAAAAGAAACGCGACCCCTTTTTACAAGGCATTCTTTTAGGCTCAAGAATTATGATTATTGGTGACCAAGAGGATTTAGTGGCTAAATATGGAGGAGGATAATGGGGAAACAAAAAATCATTAAAACTGGTAATAGCTTAGCGGTAACCATCCCTTCAGATTTTGTTAAAACAATAGGGATTAAAGCCGGCCAAGTTGTTCAAGTCAAGGTGGAACCAGAAACTGGGAAAGTGACTTACACTTTTTCTGGTAGTCGCCAGCTTCCTCTTGCCTCCACTCTCACTAAAAGGAGAAAAGCGAAGAGATGAATTATCGCCGCTATCTGCTCTGGTTAATTGTTATTTTAACTCTCGTTGCTGTTTTTATTGATTTTCCTTCCGAGCTTTCCTTGAAGTTTGAAGTAATGGGATTTAAGGTTGATCAAAAAAT
The DNA here is from genome assembly GCA_018900995.1 of Patescibacteria group bacterium. Taxonomy (GTDB): domain Bacteria; phylum Patescibacteriota; class Microgenomatia; order PFEM01; family JAHIFH01; genus JAHIFH01. The sequence continues at coordinate 3,939 of JAHIFH010000001.1, forward strand.
CTCTAGACCAATACTGGATTTTCAAATTGGCAATTTAAGATTCTTTCGTGATTTAGAAATTAAACGAGGAATTGATTTAGCCGGAGGGAGTCATTTGGTTTTTCAGGCGGATATGAGCCAAATTGGCGCTGAAGATCGCGATTCAGCTCTCGAGGCAACTAAAGAAAATATTGACCGACGAATTAATTTATTTGGTTTAGCTGAGTCTTTAGTCCAAACTTCTAAGTTAGGAGAAAATTATCGTTTGATTGTTGAATTACCTGGGATTACTGATGTTAATCAGGCGATTGACTTGATTGGCCAAACCGCTCAACTTGATTTTCGCGAATTATCTGCTGAAGCGACTGAGGCGGCAACTCTTGGCGACTTTTTGCCAACAGATTTAACTGGCAAGGAATTGAATAGGGCTCAGGTGAAGTTTGATCCTAATACCGGTCAACCAACAGTTGGTTTGGAATTTAGTGATGAAGGAGCGAAAAAATTTGGAGAAATTACTGGCAGAAACGTGGGCAAGCCAGTAGCCATTTTTCTTGATGAATTTCCCATCACTACCCCATTGGTAAGAGAGAAAATCACCAGCGGTCAAGCGCAAATTACTGGAGAATTCACTACTGCGGAAGCGAAGTTATTGTCCACCCAACTCAATGCTGGAGCTTTACCAGTGCCAATTAAAGTTGTGGAGCAAAGAAATATCGGTGCTATTCTTGGTACCGAGTCAGTGAGAAGAAGTATCCAAGCGGGTTTAATTGGTTTAATCATGGTGATTCTATTTATGGCAACTTATTATGGCTGGCTTGGGATTTTGGCAGATGCTGGTTTGGTAATTTATGGTTTGATTACTCTAATGCTTTATAAATTAATTCCGGTTACTCTTACTCTGCCAGGCATTGCCGGTTTTATTCTTTCTGTGGGAATGGCGGTTGATGCCAATATTTTGATTTTTGAGAGGATGAAGGAAGAAGTTCGAGCTGGTAAGCCAAGACCATTAGCCATGGAGTTGGGTTTTGGTCGGGCTTGGGATTCTATCCGCGATGCCAACATTTGTACTTTAATTACTTGTTTTATTCTTTTTAATCCCTTTAGTTGGTCGTTTTTGAATACTTCGGGGATGGTGCGAGGTTTTGCCTTAACATTGGGCTTAGGAGTTTTGTTGAGCTTATTCACGGGAATTGTTGTTACCAGAACTATCTTGAGAACATTTTCAAGAAAGGAGGCAAAACAATGAATTGGATGAAATTTAAATGGTTTTACTTCCTTTTGTCAGCTTTTGTCTTAGTGCCAGGGATTGTTTCTTTGATTTTGTTTGGTTTAAAACCAGCAATTGATTTTACTGGCGGAAGTTTATTAGAACTAAAAACAGAAAGCGCTCTCGATACTAAAGAAGTTCAACAACTTCTTACTGACCAAGGTTTTGAGATTTCGTCAGTTCAAGAATCTGGGGAAAACCAAATTTTGATCCGTCTTCAGCCAATCGAAAAAGAACAAGCAGGGGAAATTAAATCCATTATTAAGGAGAAATTTGAACAAGAGCCAGAAGAAGTCCGTTTTGAAACCGTTGGTCCAACTTTGGGCAAAGAGTTAATTAGGAAAACAATTTGGGCAATTGTTTTAGCGGCTGGTTTTATTATGGCTTATGTTGCCTGGCGGTTTAAAGACGCGAAATTTGGTGTTTGCGCTATTTTAGCCATGTTCCATGATACTTTTATTCTTTTAGGCAGTTTTTCCCTATTAGGACATTTTCTGGGGATTGAAATAGATACTCTATTTGTAACGGCAGTATTAACGATTCTTTCTTTTTCCGTTCACGATACTGTCGTGGTTTACGACCGCATCCGGGAGTCCCAAAAATTGTTGCCCAAGACTTCTTTTGAGGATTTGGTTAATAAAGCCGTCACCGAAACTTTAAGCCGTTCAGTTAATAACTCAATGACAATTATTTTTATGCTAATTGCTTTGCTTTTGTTAGGGGGAACGACGATTAAATGGTTCGTCGCTGCTTTGTTAATTGGTACAATTGCTGGTACTTACAGTTCAACTTTTACTGCTGCGCCTTTGTTAGTTGTTTGGAGTCAAATTGCTGAAAAAAGAAAAAAATAACTTGGACTGTGTCTTGACTTAATAGAGAGAGTATTTCTAAAATGGAGATAAGAAGATGAGAAGGATAATAGATTGGATAAAACAGAATAAATTAGTTACTTTAATAGTCATTATTCTCCTTTTCCTTGTTGCTAAAGACTATTTTCCTGGTTACTTTTTTGGTCTTGCCCCATTGAGAAAGACTTATATGGAACCAATGAGTGAGTTTGGGGCGATTGAGGATATTGAATATGCCCCAGGTTTTGGTGAAGGAATCGGGATACCACCTATTCCTAGTAGAGAATATGCTCCAACTGAAAGAGAAGAGCGTTTAGTGGTTGAAGAATCAACCATGTCTTTAGTGGTTACTAATGTCCGCGAAATAAGCGATAAAATTATTGACCATGCGAAGAGTGCTGGTGGCTATATGGTGAGCACTTCTTTAATTAATCCTGAAGAAGCGCCTTTTGCCACGGTAGTAGTTAGAATTCCGGCCGAGAACTTTCGAGCCGCTTTAGATTATTTCCGTTCTTTGGGAGTGAAGGTCACATCCGAAAGAATTCTGGGAACTGATGTTACTGATGAATATGTTGATATTGAAGCCAGGTTGGCAACTCTGGAGAAAACCAAAGCTAAATTTGAAGAAATTTTAGAGATGGCGACTGAGGTTCAGGATATCTTGGATGTTCAGCGGCAACTAATCTATATTCAAGACCAGATTGATAATCTTAAAGGCAGGCAAAAATATCTTGAACAAACCGCTAAATTGTCCAAGATAACGGTTTATCTTTCAACTGACGAATTCGCTTTGCCCTACGCGCCTGCCGAGGCATTCCGACCAAGGGCCATCTTTAAACTTGCCGTCCGTTCACTTGTGTGTACGCTAAGAGGTGTTGCTAGAGCTCTGATTTGGATTGGGGTTTATGCGATTATTTGGATTCCAGTGGGGCTAATTATCTTCTTTGTTTGGAGGTGGAAGAAGAAAAGATTTCCTCCATCTACTTAACATTTTCTACCGGATACTGAGAAAGTTTAGCAATTTTTTCTTTATTATCTTCAGGAGCAATTTTATTGAACCTTTTATAACCACATTTTTGGCAACAATAAAGTATTTGCCATTTTCCTTTTCTTTTTGTTGCTCCAATTGGTTCCATTAATCCACCGCATTTTATCTTTCTATCCCCTGGAAAAACATCAACATGTTTGCTAAAAAGACAACTTGGACAATGATCAGTGTAGCCGGTTCCCTTAACTTTTGTTCCACAAACTTCACAAACAAAATCTTCACTTCTTTTGATGAATTTTTTTTGCTGCATTGAAGACTGTCGGGTTCTTTAAATTAGCTTTTTGCCAATTTCCTTGATTCTTTTAAGAAGATATTTTTTTTCATTTTTCTTTTTATCTTCAGCCACTTCTTCAAATAATTGATTTAAAATCCTGCCCACCGCTGGTCCGGGGCGGATGCCGAGAGTTTTCATTACTTCATTACCATTAACTTTCAAATCCGTTACCGAGAAAGGTTGCTTTTGGACTTCCACTAATTTTTTCTTGAATCGCTCAAATCGCCAGGAGGTTTCTCGGGCGCCACCGCCAACCCGGTCTGCCCGTCTGACTTCTAAAATGTCCGTCAGGTTTTCTTTACCGACATTTCTAATAAAGCGACGGAAAGCCTTGTTAGTTTGTCTTTCATCAACACTAAATTGATGCCAGCGAACAAGAATAAAAAGTCTTTGCTCATCTTTTTTAGAAAATCTTAATCGTCTGGCAATGTTTCTGGCAATAGAAGCGCCAACGACTTCATGGTTGTAAAAAGTAATTGTCCCTTTTTTGTCTTTACCAACGACGACTGGTTTACCAATATCATGCAGAAGAATAGCTAGATTAACAATTGGATCTGGTGATTTATTTGCTTTCAGGGATTTAATTGCATGGGTGCCAACATCATCAAGGTGATGTCTGCCTGGGCTTTTTTGTTCTACCCCAAACATTTTTTCTACTTCCGGCAGAATCTTCTCTGCCAAACCTGAGTTTCGTAAAATCAAATAACCATCAGCTGCATGTTTGTAAGATAAAAGTTTTAACAATTCATCTCTGATTCTTTCAGCACTAATATGGTCAATTAAATTAACATTTTTCTTAATTGCAATAAAGGTTTTTTCTTCGATATTAAAGCCCAGTTGGGTGGCAATTCGGACTGCTCTCATCATTCTCAAAGCATCTTCTTGAAATCTCTTATTAGGGTCACCAACTGCTCGAATTAGCTTAGCTTTAATATCCTTTTGTCCATTGTGGGGATCGATTAATTTAAATTGTTGTTCTTTAACTCTTTTAAGAGCCATGGCATTAATGGTGAAGTCGCGACGAACCAGGTCTTTTTCAACCGCCTTTCCCCAAACAACTTTATCAGGGCGGCGGCGGTCAGTATAGCCTATCTCTTTTCGGAAGGTGGTAATTTCATAAATAGGAGGCTTGCCATAGTAAACTTTTTTCTTTTTTTCTTTAGGGTTGACAACTCCGACAGTGCCAAACTGATTGTCATAAAAGCCATCAGGGAATAAGACAAGAATTTGTTTTGGGATGGCGTTAGTAGTAAAATCCCAGTCTACAGCCGAGCGTTTAAGAAGGATATCGCGCACGACACCGCCGACGACATAAATTTCAAAACCATTCTTCTCAAATTTATCAATAATTTTTTTAACAAACTCTGGTAACTTAAGCTTCATCCTGGTATTATCCATTATAGATATAGGAGAAAGACTATGCAATGGAAAGTTTTAACTAAAATCAAATCAAAAAACCCAAAACAAAGAAGAGAGGAGATTATTAAAGCTCTTTTCAAAAATCGTGGTTTAAAAACCGCAAAACAGCAAAAAGAATTTCTTAATCCCAAAGATCCTTATAAGTTAACCCCTCAAGATACAGGAATTTCTCTGGTTCAATTAACTAAAGCAGTTAAAAGAATTAAAAAAGCGATTAAGAACAATGAGAAAGTGATTGTTTATGGTGATTATGATACCGATGGGGTTTGCGCAACAGCAATTATGTGGGAAGCACTAAATAAATTAGGTCTAGACATCATGCCTTACATTCCTCAGAGGGAAGAGGGCTATGGTTTAAAAGTCGATGTCATTGACCAAATAGTAAAAGATGGAGTGAAGTTAATTATCACTGTTGACCAAGGTATTGTTCATTATCACCAGGTAAGTCATGCTAAGAAAAAAGGCGTTGACATTATTATTACTGACCACCACCAACCAGGAAAGAAAAAGCCGAAAGCCACCGCCATTATTCATACGATTAAGCTAGCTGGGGCTGGAGTTAGTTGGTATTTAGCTAATTGGTTGGTGAAAAAGATTAATTCCAAAATCAAACCGCCAAGCTTAGATTTAGTGACAATTGGGACAGTGACTGATATGGTGCCTTTGGTGGGTCCTAATCGGTCAATTGTTAAATTTGGCTTAAAGGCAGTCAGGGAGACCAAACGCCCTGGTTTACAATCGCTTTATCAATTTGCTGGCATCGGAAAAGAAAGAATTGATACTTATGAAGTGAGCTTTATCATTGGTCCAAGAATTAACGCCAGCGGGAGAATGGATGACCCGATGGAAGCTTTACGTTTAATCTGTACCTCAGACGAGAATAGAGCCATTAGTTTAGCTCAAAAAATTGACCAGAAAAATCGGGAGCGTCAGGAATTAATGAAGCAAACAAGTCTTCATGCTCGTGACCTTTGGCTTAAGGAAGATGGTAAAAGTGCTTTGATTTTTGTTTATCACAAATCTTATGAGCATGGTGTTATCGGTTTGGTGGCGAACTCTCTTAAAGATGAATTTTATCGACCGGCTATTGTTTTAGCTCCAAGAAAGGACCATTGGGTAGGTTCAGCTCGGTCAATTGACGGATTTAGCATTGTTGAAGCAATTCGAGAGTTAAAAGATATTATTGGTGACCATGGTGGTCATCCTAAGGCAGCTGGGTTTAATGTAAGCTCAAAGAAATTAAAAGAAGTGAAAAAGCGACTGATTGAAAGGGCGGAAGAAAGTTTAGATAAGTCTAAATTAGTGCCCAAAATAAAAATTGAGGCGGGAGTGGAATTAACTGATTTAAATCTGGCTCTTTACCAGCAATTGGAAAAATTTGCCCCTTTTGGTATTAATAATTCTCAGCCTGTTTTTAGTAGCCGGCAAGTGAGAATCTCTAACCTCAAGAGAGTGGGGGCAGATAATCAACATCTTAAACTTAGAGTGAACGGTTTTGAGGCGATTGCTTTTGGAAAAGGAGAACTGCTGCCCCAACTTTCTTGGGAAAAGCCAATTGATATTGCTTATAATTTTTCCTTAAACAAATGGAATAGCCGAAAGAAACTGGAGTTACGAATAAAAGATATTAAAAAAACAGATGAAAGATAAACAATTTGCTTCTCTTTTAAGCCAAGTGAAAAGATATAATCCTCAAGCCGATATTGGTTTAATTGAAAAGGCTTATCAGTTTGCTTCTTTAGTTCACGAAGGACAAAAAAGACTGTCGGGAGATGATTTTATGACCCATCCTCTGGCGGTTGCTCAAGCTCTTACTGATTGGAAACTTGATAGTCATTCGATTGCCTCAGGATTGCTTCATGATGTGGTTGAAGATGGCGGGGTAAAATTGGAATCAGTTGAGAAGAAATTTGGCAAAGAGATTACTCTCTTAGTTGACGGGGTAAGCAAGATTGGCGAGATTAAGCTTCGAGGGAGCAAAGAAGAAGAATTTGTTGAAAATCTAAGAAAGATGATTGTTGTCATGGCTAAAGATTTACGAGTAGTCCTTATTAAATTAGCTGATCGTTATCATAATATGCAAACTCTCTTGCCTTTACCTCCCGAGAAGCAAGAGAGAATTGCCCGAGAAACTCTAGAGGTTTATGCCCCCTTGGCGGAAAGATTGGGAATAGGTGAGATGAAAGGAAAACTTGAAGATTTAGCCTTTCCCTACGCCTACCCAGAAGAATATCAGTGGGCGAAAAAATACTCAGTGCCTTATTTTAAAGAAGCCAATGAATATATTAAAAAATTGAAAAGAGAAGTTCTTAAAACTCTGGCTGAGAAAGGGATTAGGGCTCAAGTTCATGGTCGGGCGAAACATCTCTATTCTCTTTACAAAAAACTGTGCCGACCAGAGATTAACAAAGATTTCAAAAAAATTTATGATTTGATGGCTCTGCGGATTATTGTTAAGACAGTTGAACAGTGTTATGCCACGTTGGGAATTATTCATGAATTATACAAACCAGTTCCCGCCAAAGGGATAAGTGATTTTATTGCTCAGCCTAAACCCAATGGGTATCGGTCAATCCATACCACTGTTTTTGGTCCTAAGGGAAGAATTACCGAAGTTCAAATCCGGACAGAGGAAATGCACCAGCAAGCAGAGAATGGGATTGCCGCTCATTGGTTTTACGGAAAAAAGAAGCAGGACGGGCTCTCCGATAAGGAGCTTGAAAAGGGGTTCTTTGCTCCTGATGAGAAAATGGCTTGGGTTAAAGAGTTAGTGGCTTGGCAAAAAGAAATCACTGACTCTCAAGAGTTTATTGATTCTTTAAAGTTTGATGCCCTGAAACATCGCAATTTTATTTTTTCTCCTAAAGGCGATGTTTTTGACTTGCCTGTTGGCGCTACCCCGGTTGATTTTGCTTATGCAGTTCATACCGACCTGGGTGATAGTTGTTGCGGAGCTAAGGTTGACGGTAAGCTTGCTTCTCTGAATTATAAATTAAAAAGTGGACAGGTGGTGGAAATAGTTAAGGACAAAAAGAAAAAAGGACCTTCTCGAGATTGGCTCAATTTTGTCCTCACTCGTTTAGCTAAAAATCAAATTGCAAAATACTATCGTAAGAGCTAGAATAAAGTTGATTTCTCGCTAGCGCTCGAAATGAAACTATGGAAAGAACATTAGCAATTAAAACCCCCCGAAAAATTGGTAAGAAAGTTAAGCTCAGCGGTTGGGTTGACCGCCGGAGAGATCATGGCAAGCTAGTTTTTATTGATTTGAAAGACAGGAGCGGGTTTGTTCAAATAGTGGGCAAAAAAGAATTAGGAGAGTTGCGAATTTCCGATGTGATTGAGATAGAAGGAACAGTTAACAGAAGACCAAAGGAAATGGTCAACCCTAAGTTGCCAACTGGCAAGATAGAGGTTGAGGTTAAAAAAATAAAAATTTTAGCCAAATCAGATGATTTACCCTTTGATATTCGCGGTGATGGTTATCAAATCGGCGAAGAGACTCGTTTGAAATATCGCTATCTTGATCTCCGGCGTCCCCGGTTAGTGAAAAATCTTGAGCTTCGTCACAAAATAATTAAGTTTATCCGCGATTGGCTTGATGAAAAAGACTTTATTGAAATTGAGACACCCCTATTAACTAAATCAACTCCTGAAGGAGCCAGAGATTTCATTGTTCCTAGTCGACTTCAACCAGGGAAATTTTATGCCCTTCCTCAATCGCCTCAGCAGTATAAACAGTTATTAATGGTCGCCGGTTTTGAAAAGTATTACCAAATTGCTCGCTGTATTCGTGACGAAGACCTCAGGGCTGACCGGCAGTTAGAATTCACTCAGTTAGATTTAGAAATGTCCTTTGTTGAGCGCGAAGACGTTTTGGCATTAATAGAAAAACTGATGATTGATTTAAGTAAAGAGATGGGAAAGAAAGTTCAGCGAAAGCCTTTTCCTCAAGTTAAATACCAAGAAGCGATGAAAAAATATGGTGATGATAAATTTGATCTCCGCAAGAAAAAAGAAGAAAACACTCTGGCATTTGCCTTTGTAATTGACCAGCCCTTATTTGAGTGGAAAAAAGAAGAGAAACGCTGGGACGCGATGCATCATCCTTTTACCGCACCTAATCCAGAAGATGTTGCTTTACTCGAAAAAGGTAGGGCAGCCAAAGTTCGTTCTTGGCAATATGATTTGGTTTGCAATGGGGCGGAAATTGGTGGCGGCAGCATTCGGATTACTAATCCTGAAATTCAAGAAAAAGTTTTCGAAATAATGGGTCATACCAAAAAACAAATAGCCAAGAAGTTCGGACATCTCTTAAAAGCCTTTGATTATGGCGTACCTCCTCATGGAGGGATTGCCTTGGGATTGGATCGAATTATAGCCCTTTTTGCTGGCGAAGAGTCAATTCGGGAAGTAATGGCTTTTCCGGTTACTTCTTCGGGTCAGGCTTCAGTGATGGATGCTCCAAGCGAGGTAGAGGAGGAACAACTTGAAGAACTAAAAATTAAGGTTGTTAAAAAGTGAAGAAAGGGAGACCTAATTTTACTATCCTAAAAATTAAAAGAGCCTCTCTTTTTTTGTTGGGGATGGTTTTCTTCCTTTTTCCTAGCAATAACTGGTATTCGATTGTCCAAGCCACTTATCAACCACCAAAGACTCAAGCGATAAATTTAGAACCACCGATAGTTGCTGATTATCCAATAAATTTTACTGAGATTCTCGTGCCTCAGTTAACCGCTCGGTCAGCGGTAGTCATTGATCGCGATTCAGCCGTGGTGATGTTTGCTAAAGACGAGCAAACTCAGCTCTTGCCGGCTTCAACTGTCAAATTAATGACTGGCTTAGTGGCTTTGGAACACTATGGTTTGGACAATGTCTTGGTGGCCAAAGAGATTAATTTTCAAGGGCAGGATATGGAGCTGGGGGAAAACGAGATGATTTCCGTAGAAAGCTTATTATATGGAGTTTTAGTTGCTTCAGCCAATGATGCCGCCACTCTTTTGGCTCAAAATTATCCTGGAGGTACTGAAGGTTTTGTTAAGGCAATGAACAAAAAAGCCAAAGAATTAAATCTAAAAGATACTTATTTTGCCAATCCCACTGGCTTGGACAATGATGAAGAGGGGAATTTATTATCAGACTATTCTTATTCAACAAGCTTAGATTTAGCCAGATTAGCAAGAGTGATTATGAAGGACCCAATTCTTGGCGAGATGGTTGCCACTACTCAAATTACAGTGACAAATGTAACTGGAAAAATTGAACATCATCTCTACAACATCAACGAATTGCTTCATTGGTTACCGGGAATGAAAGGGGTTAAGACTGGCTGGACTGAAGAAGCTGGTGAGTGCTTAATCGGTTATGTGGAAAGGGATAGTCGGGGAGTGATAACCGTGATTTTGGGAAGCGAAGACCGTTTTGGTGAAACAGCCAGGTTAGTTGACTGGGCTTTCTCTAATCATCAGTGGCAAGCCACTAATCCGTCCAGGCAGGGTCCATAGCTGGGACATAGCCATAGAAGTTATTATCCCCTTCAAAAACATAAATAGGTTGTAAGAAAGTTTGTGGTTCTTCGGAGTCGTAGTAGGTTAAATAAATTTGCCTAATGGTAACTTCTTTATCTTCATTTTGTCCTAAATTAGCAACATAGCCCTCACCTGTTTGTAATTCCTGCCAAGCGGCATTGATTGGTTTTAAGGGATAAGTAGCCGATGTATTGCGGTCAATCGGGAAGTAAGTGTAATGGATTTCTATAATCCGCTTCCCTCTTTCTCTGTTGCCGGAAAAGAGGAAAGAAACCAAGGCTTCTTTTGGATTAGGAGGAAAAATTCTCAAACCATTGAGATCGGCTCGGAAAAGATTAACTCGGACAAAGTCTGCTTCAGAAAGAGAAATAGAGGGAACTAAATTAGGAGAAATGTATCTTAAGTAATTAAATTCAGCGCTACCGGTGGCTAAGTCCTCGGTCAGAAGGTGATTGGTTTGGAGGAAGGCTTTGGCTTCTTGAGCTGCCTGTTCATCAGTGGGAAGATTTTTTTGGACTAGAAGCCCTTGGTCATTTTCATATTGATAGCGAAGATGAAAGTTGCCGCTATTAATTTCCATTTCTAAGGTTGTTGGCGGTGTGGTTGAGGTCATCCAGCGGTAGTTAGTGCCGCCAATATTTTCCGGTTGCCCAGTAAAGCCCATTTGACGAGCTTTCTGTTTAGCCCTGTCTAAAGCAAGTAAATTAGGAGGATTTTGAGGCATAAAATAAGTTGTGCCAACGTTAGGCAGGTTTGGTAGTGTTCCTTGGATAGTTTCCAAGCGATAGGTTAACTTGGGAACGTCTTTTTCAGGAAACTTTAACTTTGGCAGCTTGCCAAAAGCGACTGTGGGCGGAGGCGGTGGCGGGGGATGGATTTTTCTCCAAATATCTTGACCTACACCCCAAGCAGTTTTCAAGATAAAAATAGCCACTAAGAGAATGGCGCCATATTTTAGCGCTTTTCGAGTAGTGATGGCAGTTTGGGTTAATGTTGCCATAGGCAGGTTTACTTTGAGTATAAAGTGGAGCTATGCTAAAATCAAGGCAGTGAAGGTTAGAACTCGAATTGCTCCATCGCCAACTGGTTTTGCTCATATTGGCACTGCTTACCAGGCTGTTTTCAATTACGCTTTTACCAAGCAACAAAAAGGCAAGTTCATTATTCGCATCGAAGACACAGATGTTAAACGCCATGTTCCTCAAGCAGAAGTAGCTATTTTTCAAGGATTAGCCTGGTTGGGCTTAAAACATGATGAGGGGCCAGATGTTGGGGGCAAGTATGGTCCTTACCGGCAGTCAGAGAGATTAGAGACTTACAAAAAATTTGCTCAACAATTGGTGAAAAAGAAATTAGCATATGAAGATGAAGGGGCACTGAGATTCAAAGTTCCGGAAGGGGAAACGAGTTGGCAGGATTTAATTCGCAAAAAAACAAGATGGCAAAACAATCAAATCAAGGATTTTATCATTATTAAATCTGACGGTTACCCCACTTATAATTTTGCCGTCGTAATTGATGATATTTTAATGAAAATTTCTCATGTTATTCGAGGTGAAGAACATATTTCCAATACACCCAGACAATTAATGATTTATCAGGCTTTAGGAAAAAAACCACCGTTTTTTGCCCATACTCCTTTATTAAGAAATCCTGACCGGTCTAAAGTATCTAAAAGAAAAAACCCAGTTGCTTTGGATTGGTATCAAAAACAAGGCTATTTGCCTGAGGCGATTGTTAACTTTCTTTGCCATATGGGTTGGTCACATCCAAAAGAAAAAGATGTTTTTGGGATAGATGAATTTATTAAATATTTTTCTTTTGAAAGAGTTTCTACCTCAGCGCCGGTATTTGATTTACAAAAATTAGATTGGTTTAACGGGGTTTGTATTAGAAAAAAGACGGATAAACAACTACTTCAATTAATCAAACCATTCGCCCCGAAGGGGATAAAGACCACTTTAATTAATCAAACTATTCCTTTAATTAAGGAGAGATTGGTTAAACTATCTGATTACCCTGATTTAATTGATTTTTTTATTAAAGAACCAAAAGTAGATAAAAAATTACTCATGAAAAAAAGTCAGGGAGAAAAAGTATTCAAAGAACAACTGGAGAAATCTGTGGCTGAGTTAGAAAAAATCAAAGGATGGCAGGCGAAAAGATTAGAAAAATTGTTCCGGGGTTTAGCCAAGAAAAACAACTGGCATGTAGGCAAGTATTTTATGGCAGTCAGGATTGCTATTACAGGCAAAACCGCCACTCCGCCTTTATTTGAAACTATGGAAGTTTTGGGAAGAGAAGTAGTCCTTAAGCGATTGAGATCAGTATGAAGAAATATTTTTGGCTAATTTTTAGCCTACTCTTAATCTCCCGCCTCTTCTTTTTGGCTCATTATCCTTATTTTTACGACTCACCCGAGTACTATCGTGAATCTCTTTCTTCTAATTTTGGGCAATCAATTGTTGCTTCTCATGAAGCGGTTCATCCCCTTTATTTATTTCTCACGCAGATTTTTCAAAAAGTGAGTCTTAGTTTAACTGGTCAACCGCAGGTTTGGGTAATTAGCTTAATTTCCGCGCTTTTTGGCATTCTGGGCATTTTAGCTTGGTATTTTTTAGTTAAAAGGCTTTTTAATGATAAAATCGCCATTTTTTCATTAATTCCGCTCATATTTTTTCCTTATTTATGGTTAATTCAAACGAATATTTTGCACGAAACAGTAGAACAAGGACTATTTTTACTCGGTTTGCTGTTTTTGGATTTATCTTTGGGAAAAAGAAAAATTTATTGGGTAATTTTGGTAGTCATTAGTTGGGCACTGGCGATATTTAATTTTCCAGGCATTCTTGTTTGGTTCCCAGCGGCGATTGGATTAATTCTTTATCGTTCGAAAAGACTCAGGAAAGATTTAGGTATTTTTTTTCTTTCGGTATTTTTATCTTTAGGGTTAGCTCTTGCTGGACTTTATGCCACCCTAGCACTAGCTATTCCCGAGCCAGTCGTGAGAATGAGAACATTATTATTAGGTGAAGGGGGCGTACTTTTTTCTTGGACCTTGTTAGATATTTTGCGAGTCTTAAGAAATGATTTCTTGATTTTGTTTTATGGCTATTCAATCGCCGCAATTTTAGGCGGAATTATTGCTTTTGTTTGGTTAATCAGACAGAAAAAATTTAAGACATTAATTTTTCTTTCTCTCTTTATAGCTTCTTTTGCTATTACAGGCAAATTCTGGTACGGAGGTTTATATGGTCGGTGGAGCGCTTTAGTGGTTTATCCTTTAGCTTTGCTTTTGGCACTAGTTCCTTGGAGAAAAATCTACTGGGGATTAATGGTTATTTTAGTGATTAGTTTTTTACCCACTTTTCTGGCTTATCAAAAACCACCGATACCAGAGATTCAAGCTGAACTAGTTAACCAAAGCAGCATCACGAGGGAAGATTTATTAATCTTGTCTGATTATCAGCGCCCTCAGTTGCCTTATGATAATGCCCTTTACATTGTGGGCGCTAACCAAAAGATGGTCGAGGAAGAAATTGAGATGGCTTTAAAAGAGAATCACCGGGTTTTCATTTCTCAGCAAGCAATTACTTTTCCTTATTGGCAATATGATGGTCAGGAAATCCATATTATTTCCAGAGGCAATTCAGAGAAAGCTCATCTGAAAAAATTTCTTGAGGATAAAGAATTGGAGTTAATTTCAGAAGATAAAAATTATCCCTTGCTTTCGATTTATCAGATTGAGTAACTTGGCTGAGTAGGTCGGTCTAGAGCCTAATCACCCTATATTCGAGAAAATATAGCAGTTTTAAAAACAATGTGTTATAATACGAGTGTATTCCCTTAAGAAGGAATGCATATTAATTTCTGTTTCCTCTAGTTAGATAAGAAGATATCCTCCAAAGAATTTTCCTATCCACCAGACAGAGACAGTGTTGTAAAAAAAGAAAGGTGGTGATAAGTTAATGTCCAAAAGACTATTCGTTGGTGGGATTCCCTTTAGTATAACGAGCTCTCAATTAGAAGAAATGTTTTCTAAATTTGGTAAGGTTGCTTCCTGTGAAGTGATTACTGACAGGTACAGCGGTCAGAGCAAGGGGTTTGCCTTCATTGAAATGGAAAACGACAATGAAGCAGATGAAGCGATTAAAAAGTTAAATGAGACTGAGTTGGAAGAAAGAAAGATTACTGTTAATGTCGCTAGACCAAGAGAAGAGAGACCAAAGTTTGACAGCAGAGGGGGAAGTCCCAGAAGAGACGATCGAGGACCAAGAAGAGGAGGTTATCGTTAACTCCTGGTCTAATTTCCTAATAGAAAGAAAACCATAAAAGGCCAAATTTTACCTGAAAAGTGTCCAAAAAACAGGTATATAGGTATATTTTGTGTGGATTAAAATTGATTACTGGTCTGCAAGCGCCCTTAATATTGCTTCACGGATGTTGCGGCCGCGATACCAACCCTTTAAATAAACAAGAGAAGGACCCTTTTTCCGATTTCGAAGATAAAATTTATTAATACGACCGCCTTTTTCGAGAAAAGTAGCAATTAAACTCTCTAAACTCTCTGTTGTGGTTTTATTATTGATAGATTAATTATAACACACTTAATCTGGGGTTGAGATTTTAAACTGGCTGGAAGCCCGGTCTAGAACCATTTCATCCTTAAGAGTAGTATTGATATTGTATGGACTCTCAAACCTGCGCCTACTGCAAAGGGAAAATTTCTTTATCAGATTATTTTTGTCCGAATTGCGGGAAAATACTAAAAGAGAAACCTTTATCAACAACTTTTTTAAAACAGCTATTGATTTACTTTGTAAGCTTCTTTTTACCTCCTCTTGGAATTTGGCCTGCTATTAAATATTTACGTCAATCGGATGGAAAATCAAAAAAGATTGGATTAGTAGCGCTTTTTTTAACCATAATTTCAATAGTGATAACAAGTTGGTTAACTATTAGTCTCATAAATTCATTCAACAAAGAACTTGGTAACCAGCTTAATCTTTATCAAGGTATAGATTACTAATAGAAAATAAGGAAAAAATTGAGCAGGTCGGTCTAGAAGCTTGATTTGGCTAAAGTTTTTTCAATAATACCAAATTTTCTCTAACTAATGCTTCCTTTTTTGCCCTTGACCCCTTCGATTCATTTCGTTCACTCAGGATTTACAACTTTTTTAACAATATTTTGTCGCCCATAATAAGGGCTTCCTTTTTGGAATGAGACCAGCGTTTTAGTTGGGCTTCTCTTTGCATTGCTTCTTTCCTGGTGGAATAGCTTTCCGTATAAACTAAGTCAAAAAATGGAAAATACCGAATATACTTAGCGGATTTTGTTTTATTGTCTTTATGCTCTTCGAGCCTTCTTTTAAGATTATTTGTTTGACCAATATATAAGGTGTTTGAGGAAGTTCGAAGAATATAAACGTAATACATTTTCTTTCGACTCCAGTTCGACAAGCTCACTGTCGCTCAAGACCTTCTTTTCTCTCATGGCTGGAAGCCTCTTCGAGCCTGAGCCTCAGAGCCGAAGGCCTGAGCGAAGTCGAAGGGCTGCGGGAGCTAGACCACATTAGAACCTTTTTTACTGCCTTTTTAATTTCAAGCCTATAGAAAACTTGACTTTCTTTCACGAAAAGATTTATATAATATACTTATCATACGTCTATGATACAAGAAGCACCACTTATTGATGTTTCAGGAGTCAGAAGACTCGAGTTAAGCTCGAGAACAGAAAATCGACTTTCACCGAAAGATTGGGAAGTTTCCGGTGCACTTCAGAAGTTTAATAACTCACAGACAATCTCTCCAGATTGGGCAATTTACAATACAGCCTCTATTCCTGCACCTGAAATTCCAGGCACAATTTTCCTATCCCGAGCAGTTGATATGAGAAATGTTAGAGAAGGAGAACCCGATAGGAATTCTCTTCAAGTATGTGTTACTGATCCGTGTGGTAATCGCCAAAGATTAAAAGATTTTGAACTCCCTGTCGATGACGAGATAGTCAACTGGGAAGATCCTCGAGTTGGAGCAAATGGGACCTTAGGCTTCACCGTTGTTTTTCGTGAAGGCGATAAATACAATCCACACCCAGCACTTGTCAAGGTTGAAATCGAAGATGGTAATTTAAAAGTTGTAGGGGCCCCAAAGATTTTTAAAAACATAATAGGCAAAAATGTAATTCCTCTTGAAAACGGAATTATTTATAGACCGGATGGGGTTTCTCATCAACTGCATTATCTTGACCCCCAAGGAGAGTTGTTGAAAATTACTGATTTTTCAAATTTCAGAAATATTGAGTGGCTTAGTAAAAAAATGGGGGCTACAGCCAGACCTATTGAGCTTGAAGATGGTCTTAAGCTACTACTTATCCATGGAGTTCGAGGAGGAAGGGGAATTGATGGCAGTATTAAAGACGACATTTACACCATAGGTATTGCAGTACTTGACGAAATGTGGTATGTGAAGGCAGTCGACAAAAAACCGCTTTTAGAAAGAGGAGACTTCCTCGGCAATTTACATCTGAATGAGGATCTCCGCCCCGAAAAAGAAGTGGTTTATCTATGTGATTTTATAAAAAGAAGAGATTGCCTTATTCTACCTGTCAATGTTGGGGATAGAATAACAGTCTTTATGCATATTTCTTCTTCTCAGCTTAGAGCTCGAATCAAGAACTTGCTTTTAGAGTAACAAACTATATTTAATCCCAATGTATCGAGACAGGCAAACAGCGAACGAATGTGAGCTGAGCAGGTCGGTCTAGGACCCTTTCGTCCTTATAACTCATTGTCTCACATCATGGCTAAGTGAGACAAATGAGACAGTATAAAAAA
>JAHIFH010000017.1 GCA_018900995.1 Patescibacteria group bacterium
ACCCGGAGGCAAAATACCTAAATCCCGCCGTAACCGCCCACTTGACCCACCTGAATCAGACATGGTAACAATCGCAGTTAACTTTACTGGATATTGACGAAGACCAAGAAGAACTTGATAAGTTCCTGTCCCCCCACCAATGCAGACGATTTTCGGTTTTTTCTTAGGCATTGGCTAATTTTTTAATTGCCTGCCCGATGGCCAATTTCGTTGTTTTTTCCTTATCTCTCTCTTTCCATTCAATTTTCTTTTCTTTAAAAGTTTCTTCAGAAACCACGAGTCGGACGGGGATACCAATCAAATCAGCTTCAGCAAATTTTTCTCCAGCGGAAATATCCTCTCGGTCATCAAAAAGAACCTCAATCCCGCCATCCATTAATTTCTTGAAAACCCCTTCAGCAAATTTCTTAACCTTTGCTTTTTCTCCAATAGCTAACAGATGGGCTTGAAAAGGAGCCACCGACTTGGGCCAAATAATTCCTTTTTTGTCATGATGGGCTTCAACAACCGTTGCCATCAAGCGCCCAATTCCAATTCCATAACAACCCATCCAAATTAATTTTTTCTTGCCGTTTTTATCAATAAAATATGCGTCCATTGATTTTGAGTATTTCGTCCCCAGTTTAAAAACATGACCATTTTCAATCGCCCGTCCTTCTTTCAGTTGATAACCACAATGTTCACATTCTGTTTTCTTTTCTTTACTAGTAGCAAAATCGCACTTAGTACAAAAGTAAACGCTATCTTCTCCGGTTGGGCAAATCATCATGAACTCATGAGAAATATCTCCGCCAATTGTTCCTGAAGAAGCCTCGGTAATTTTCGTCACAAAACCACAGCGCTTGAAAATCTTTTTATAAGCCTCAATCACTTTCTGATAATAATCATTAAGGTCTTTTTCGGTTGTATGAAAGGAATATAAATCCTTCATCACAAACTCCCGCACTCGTAAGAGCCCGCCGGTAGAGCGCATCTCGTTCCGGAATTTGTTCTGAATTTGGTAAAGATATAAAGGAAGGTTCTTGTAGGATTTGATAAACCGAGCGGCTAAATCAGTAATTACCTCCTCATGGGTAGAACCGAGAGCAAATTCTTTTTTGTGCCGGTCTTTTAACTTAAACAAAGGTGGGTCCATATGGTCCCAGCGATCAGATCTGTCCCAAAGTTCTTTTGGTTGCAAAGTAGGCAAGAAAACCTCTTGCCCACCAATAGCATCCATCTCTTCTCGGATAATGTTGGCAATTTTTTGATGAACGCGCCAGCCAAGAGGCAAAAAGGAATAAATACCAGCCGAAACTTGACGGTCAATAAATCCCGCCCGGATGAGAAGTTTATGGGAAATGGCTTCCGCTTCTCGCGGGGCTTTTTTTAAAGTCTTACCTAAAAGCTTCGAATAACGCATTGATTAGATTATACTTCGCAGTAACGCTCGTATAATTTTCCCTTCAGTCAAATTATAGTGAAACTTTTCTAGAAGAGCAAATTTTAACCAAAAGAAAACCCGGTTGAGTCCTGCCTTGCGGCAATCATCCCCAACCGGGAGTCGTAATTCGCACCTCCTTAGGCAATCGTTACTCCAGGAATGAAGTCCTGATTACCTAAAATATTTTGGTAAGGAGTGTCGCAGTCGTCGGCGTGGGCGCAAATTCCACACAGACCGCTACATTCTACCTTTCTCTTCCCCGGAGAAAGGATGGGAGCTGTCACTACTGCCCCAAGTGTTTTCGCTGCTTGCACCAAGTCCTGTAAAGCTTGATAATCCTCTGGGACCTGACAGCCTGCGATAGCTCCGAGACTAGAATCATGGGGAAAATCCACTTTTCCTCCTTGTTAACTTGTTAAGATGAGCTGTCTATGTTCTTCATCTCCACTTCATCGTCCCTACTCTCCTTTCTTAGATCTTGTGCCCGATTGCGCGTGACTGACCAATATATATCAAGAGCCTCTGCTCATTATTTTTATGTGCGAAAAAGGTTAGAAAAAAGCCTAGAGACAAACGCTAATGTGTAAATCTCAGGCTAGCTGATTTAAGTATAACCCAAGCTCATTAACTTGTCAAATTATAGGTCATGAACTATTGACAAACATGGCAAATATCCTATAATAAGAAATCGTATGCCAACTTCAGATGAGCTTTCACCTGAACAAAGAGGAATCCTTTCCAACGAAGCACTTCCTTGGGAGAATTTGCCCAGGATAGATTTTTCTTTAGAAGAAGCCGAAACTTGCTTATTCGCTTTTGAAACCTGCCGGGAGATAGTCGATGAAGAAATACGAACGGTAGCTTGGGAAAAAATAAACTTTTTTCTTCTCAAGGCTCAAGCACAAAATATTTTGGGATTTTCCTACCGATTTAATCAAAAGAAAACCGCCGCTTTAGCCTTAAAACATCTTCCCCTTGAAGAGCAAGACTCTCTTGGAAACTTTCGCTATCCTCAATTTCGAACAATAGTCGACTGGGCAAGAAGTCAAGGAAGAATTGAAGAGTCGGCTTGGGACAATTATCGTCGAAAGGGAAAATTTACCAATGTCGAGATTGGAAAAATCTTTGATGTTTGCCGAGAGCGAGCCCGCCAGTGGGTAACTTTAGGAATGCGAGCCCTAAGACATCCATCCCGAGCGCAAAAACTTTACGACCATTGCCTAGAAATAGCCAGACCTGAAGAATGGGAAAAAATAACAAGAGAACGAGAGGAAATTAAGATTCGAGATATATGGTCCTTACAAGAGGTTCTGAGTACTCGATCCCTTCATGCTCTTCTGAGAAAAGGTATATCAACTATTCCCCAGGTCTTGAGCCTTTCCGACAAAGAACTCCAGGCAATAAAAGGTATCGGGCCTGTAGGGAAAAGAGAAATAAGAGAGGCGCTTGAGCAATACCTAGAAAGCCTATCTCCCGAAACACGAAGTACACTAGAATCAGAAGCCTTAGATCTTCCAAAAGCCGAAATTTCTAGAAGAGAGAAAATCATTTTCCCTAAAACGAGAGGATCGTCCGGAGTTTAGAGACAATTGAGGTAGTCTCGATTAATCGGGCAATATCGTTAACCGTCACCAAAATTACCAAAAACAGCAGAAATGCCATTCCCGCAAAATTGACCCAATGTTCAATCTGGGGCTTCGGTTTTTTCCTGGTGATTAACTCATAGCCAATAAAGATTAGTTTCCCTCCATCTAAAGCCGGAAAAGGCAAAATATTTATCACTGCCAGGTTAACTGACAAAACACCAATAAATTGAAGAATGGTCAAAACCCCGCTTCGAGCCACGCCAGAAGTAATCTGAAGAATCCCTACTGGTCCGGCAATCTCTCGGGGAATTTGACCTTTAGTGATTAAATTGCCAATCATCCCCCCTATTCCCCCAATCACCAAACCCGTCCAAGCAAAAGCCTCTTTAAAACCTTCAATTGTTCCGTAAAATGGCATTTGCCAAAGCGGGTATTTTTTCATTTCTACATCGCTGATTACTATTCCCAGGGCGCCTTCTCCTTCCGGTGGCTCCTCTCTTGGGATGACAAAAAGAATTAATTTATCTCCCTCGCAACTAAACCCCATCCCACCTAAAACTGGCTCCAAACAAGGATTATTTTCTTCCCTATCGACTTTAATGGCAACTTGCTGCCCCTTGTTTTCCTCTACGATTTCGATGAATCGATTCATCGAAGCAACTTCAATTTCATTGACACTCAAGACAATATCTCCCTCCAAAAGTCCTGCCTGAGCTGCGGGCGAGTTCTCCATCAAACCAACGATTTTAACTTGATCAGTCTTGGTGGGAATACCAATAAAAGAATAAACAATGGAAAAACAAACAATAGCTAAAATAAAATTCGCCAGTACCCCAGCGACAATAACACTAGTTCTAGCTGTTTTGGACTTAGCCCAAAAACTTTTTTCTTTTTCTTTGACTTTTTGAATTTCCTCTAACTCTTCACCCAAGAGCTTAACGAACCCGCCAAACAATATCCAATTAATTGAATAGATTGTTTCCCCAATTTTTCTAGCCAATATTCTTGGAGGATAACCTAAACCAAACTCTTCAACTCTAATACCAGCTCTTTTAGCTAATAAAAAATGCCCAAGCTCATGAGCGAGAATAAGAACAGATAAAATGAAAAGAAAGACAATAATAGTTAAGAGCATTTTTTAAACCGTTAGTAGTTGCTGCTCCTTCTGCCTCCCAATCTCAGCAATTTTTTGATTAAATTCGTCAGTAATGTCTTGAAGCTCTTTCTCTTTCCTAAACTTTTCATCTTCAGAAATTTCTTTATTTTCAAAAGCACCCCGGATTTCCTGCATCTTGCCTTGACGAATTTGGCGAATCATAATTCTGGCAGACTCCAATTTTTGCCCCAAAAGCTTCACCAATTCCCTCCGCCTTTCTTCATTAAGAGGAGGAATGGTTAAACGAATGACTTCACCATCAACCACGGGTGATAAACCCAAATCCCGGTCTAAGGCTAGCGCTTTCTCAATATTTTTAATTATTGTTTGATCAAAGGGAGTAATTAAGAGCTGGTTTGGTTCCGGCGAAGTAATCGTGGCTAATTCCACCAAGGGCATTTTGGTTTCATAAGCCTCGACTTGAATCTGTTCTACTAAAGCTGGAGTTGCCCGCCCCACTTTTAAATTAACCAAGTCTTGGTGCAGGATCTTCAGCGCCTTTTCCATTTTTTGACGAATCTCATCCACCTTTTTCTCCTAGCTTTAGTCGCCTAAAACCTCCTATAACAATATTCTCACCAGTTTTGGCTTTTAGCTCATTAACCAAATCATTGATAGTTTTACTCTCATCACGAATCCAGGGTTGTTTCAGAAAATCCTCTTTGCTTTTCGGGTTAGTAGCCGCAACCTGCATGGATAGCTCATGAACTAATTCCTTAAATTCCTTGGTCCGAGCAACAAAATCTGTTTCACAGGCCACAGAGACTACAGAACCAATAATCCCATTATGATGGGTATAAGCCTCAACTAAACCGTGTTTAGTCTCTCGACCAACTCTCTTAAAAGCTGACTCAATCCCCTTTTTCCGCAACCATTCCTCTGCTTTTTTCATATCACCACTTGATTCTTTAAGGGCTCTACGACAATCCATCACTCCGGCTTTAGTTTTTGCCCGAAGTTTTTTAATTTGTTCAGTAGTCATCTTTATCATTTCTTCTCTTTTTTTGCTTTTTTCTCCCAAGCTTCCCTGCCCTCCTTAGCAGCTTCACCGATGACAGAAACAATTAACTTGATTGTTCCTACGGCATCATCATTAGCCGGTATTACGTAGTCTATCAAATCGGGGTTAGAATTAGAATCAACAACCGCCACCACCGTAATTCCTTTTTGATTGGCTTCCTTAACTACAATCTCTTCTGTCTTGGTATCGACTACAAAAATGACTTTAGGTAAACCTTCTAATCCAACCAAGCCACCAAGTTTTTTCTCTAAACGATCAATTTCTCGATCAATTAATAATTGTTCTCTTTTAGTGTATTTCTTGTACTCACCTTTTTCCCTTTTCTCTCTCATTTTTATTAGCCGGTCGATTCTCTTTTTTATTTCTTCCCAATTAGTAATTGTTCCCCCGAGCCATCTTTGGTCAACAAAAGGCATCCCTGCTTTTTTTGCCTCTTCTTTAATAATCGCCTGTGCTTGCCGTTTGGCGCCCACAAAAACAATCTGCCTGCCCTCGGCTGCCGTAGCTTTAACGAATTCGGCGGCATTTTCTAAACCTTCCTTTGTCTTAGCTAAATCAAAAATATGAATGCCGTCACGAACACCAAACAAATAATCCTTCATCTTAGGATTCCAGCGACGCGCCTGATGACCGAAATGAGCTCCGGCTTCCAGCAAATCTTTAAGTGAGATTTTAGTAGCCATGAATTGTTTCCTTAAACCTCTATCCGGAAGGGGTAGTCAGGAAACTTCGTTCCGGATATGTGTATTTTCCTAATTTTAACACAAAAAACTATGGTTTGACAAGGCTCTCAGTCCCGTTTAAAACCTGGTCTACTTTATCCTTTAACTCCCCAAGATATTTTTCATCCTTAATATAGGGCAGATTAGCTCGTACGTTTTCTAGGGCACCATAAATAGCGGCTGTAGTTAATTCTATTGCACAAAAAGCATCAGAACGGAGATTTTGATTGCCATGCTCGGAAGCATAACATGCCATTTTTAAAACTGCTAAAGATTTTTGGGCGGTTTCCAGCGGGACTTCAGCCGCCCTTTTAATTGCTTCTTGACTACTCTTAGTCTTAATTACATCCATAAAAGCCTTTGCGTCCTTATCGGCTAATTTGAAGAGCTCGCTCTGTAGCTTAATAGCTCGATTACTTAATTGCTTAAATTCTTCTTCTACATCTTTATATTTCCCCTTCCCAATCGTCAAAATGGCAACTTTATTAACCAAAGCCGCCGCCATTGCCCCGGCTAAAGCCGAAGCGCTACCACCACCAGGGGCAGGTTTTTTTGAGGATAAATCTTTAAGGAATTTTTTCATTTTTTCAATCTTTCTTCTAAAATTTGGTCTTTTTTGAAGTCAATAAGTTGTAATTCTTTTAAATCAATCTCTTCCAAAGCCGCTCTTGGCACCATGCCATAGATTTCTGAACCCAAAACCTTAACTCCTCGCTTCTCGGTTTCCTCTTTGATTTTCCGAAAAACAACATCCATATTGGTTTTTTCAAAATCACAAAGATTCATGGAAACCTGAACAAAGCCTTTGTCTTTGATTTCAAAACCCAAAGCTTTGACTGCCGGAAAACCGCCATCTTTTTCCCGAACAATTTTGGCAATCTCTTTGGCAATCTGAACATCTTTTGAATCTAAATTAACATTATAAGCAATCAAAAATTTTCTTGCCCCTATGACCATGGCTCCAGCAGTGAGATGCATTTTCGCAGGACCAAAATCAGGTTTCCTATCGAGATTAGTGGCAATTTCTTTTTTCAGCCCTTCATATTCCCCTTTTCGAACATTGGCTAAATTAACTCGTTCCGGTCTGGTCGCGGCGGCCTCATATAAATAAACTGGG
>JAHIFH010000018.1 GCA_018900995.1 Patescibacteria group bacterium
ATCCGGCTCGAACCGCAGAAGTGATGGTGAAAAAAGATTCTCTAGGTGTTGTGGGTGAGATTAGTCCCCATGTCTTAGCCAGGTTTGGAGTAAAAGGTAGAGTAGTTGTTTTTGACCTTGATTTCAGAGAATTAGCCAAGCGCGCTTCCAAAGCAAAAAAATACACCCCCATTCCTAAATATCCGGCTATCGTTGAAGATTTAACTTTTGTTGTGCCTCCAAAAACTTTAGTAGGGGAGATGTTTGAGGAAATAGAAAAAGCTAGCCAGTTAATCAAGTTGACTGAGTTAATCGACTCTTACAAAAACACCCGCACTTTTCGGATTACTTATCAGAGCCCAAAAAAGACATTGACGGATAAAGAAGTTGAGAAAATAAGAGGAAAAATTGTCCATAAACTTAAAACAAAATTCGAAGCTAAATTAAAGTAGCTAGCGGTTCTCTAGCTCACGTCTTCTCTCGCTCGGTCCTCTAACAAATGTAGCAATACTTGTAAGTAAAGCTCCACGTTCTTTCTCTAAAACTTTGAAATTAGCACTTCTTCCAAGTCCGTTGAATATCTTCTTTGCCTTTTTGCCTCTTCCTTCAGCCAATCTTTGTTGCGCCCGGTAATATCCCCTTAACAAGCTAAAATCACGAGGATGGAGGTCTTTTAATTTAAATTTCACTACTACTTCAGACCAAGCAGGAATTAATCCGTCTCTTGAATAGGAAGGATCCTCCAGAAATTGTTGTTCTCTCTTAGGAATTTCTCCTAAATCTAAATCTATTTCTTTTGTTATTGCCATTGCCCAAACATTTATTATATCACGAAGCCGCAACTAGCCCGAAGGGCTAGGTTGGACTTGGAGAAAGACTAGGAGATGGAGTGGGCGAAGGTGTGGGCGATGGCTCCCAATCCCAAGGAACTTTCACTCCAATCTTGACTTCTCGCTCACCAGTTTTATTTTTCTCATCAGTGGCGCGGACTTTAATCGTATAGGCGCCTTTGCTCAAGGTGAAAATCTTGTCAAATTTGCTACTGTTCTCAATTGTTTCTTTAACCTCGCTGTTAATTAAGATCTCAATTTTCTTAATTTTATTGACGGCAACTACTTTGCCTCTTACTCGCACCTCATTACTATCAATCTCTGCTTCATTACTTGGTTCTTCAATTGTTACTTCAACTTCTTCAACATCACCGCAATATTCTATTGGGGGGTGGTGGCGTGAATCCGATTGAGTAGCAAGCCACTGGTTAATTCCTTCCTGCCAGCGATTAGTTCCGTCAGTAGAAACCAGGTCTTCTTCTTTAAAGACAAAATACTCCTTTCCTTCGTAATCGCCCCGGGCAACCTGAGCAGGAGTGGCTAACTTATCTTGTCCCCGGCAGAGCTTAAGCATCGCGTGGACTGGGTCTTCACCTGTTGGCTCGGTTCCTTGGATGAAATACTCCGTTCTTGAAGGAAAGTTATCATGAGCCCGGTATCCGGAAACAGAATCTACTTCAGCGGTCACTATTCCACCAGGGACAGAAAAGCCAATATTGGGCTTATCTTTCAAGGCTGCTAAAATAACCCGCCGCCAAATCGGCGCTGCTCCTGAGACTCCAGAAGCAACTTCTTTCATCTCCGTATTGTCATTATTGCCTACCCAAACACCGGCAACAATCTGGGGCGTCCAACCAATGGTCCAGTTGTCTCGCTTATCATTAGTCGTTCCTGTTTTCACTGCTATTTGTCTGCCCGAGATGGCAATGGCGCTGTGGGCGCCAAAAGTAATCAGACGGGCGTTATTATCAGAAAGAATGTGAGAGATTATAAAAGCTTCTTCGGGGCTAAAAACCCGGGTTCCAGACGCGGGTTTATATTCTTCCAGCACCCGTCCTGAATTATCCTCAACCTTGAGAATTGAGATGGGCTCAACCCTAAGTCCACCATTAGCGAAAGCAGAATAAGCTTGAGCTAGTTCGAGTAAGCGGACTTCGCCTCCTCCTAAGGTGACCGACAAACCTAGACGCCTTAGGTTTTCTTTAGTTGGCTCAAGAGTCGATAAGCCCATTTCGTAGCCAGTGGTGAGCATGTTTTTCAAGCCCACCTTAGCCAACATTTTCACTGCCGCTAAGTTAATAGAATTACCTAGGGCATATCTCGCTTGAAGAGGACCATGAAATGTACCGTCGTAATTAACCGGCTTGTAGTCAGGCAATCCTTGACCACCGGGGAAAACAGTTTGGGTATCCATTAAGAGGGTCGAAGCGGTGTAACCTTTTTTAAGAGCGGTAACATAGGTCACTGGCTTAATGGCTGACCCAGGCTGGCGCAAGGAAAGAGTGACGTTAACTTTGCCATCATAGTCCGGGTCATTGTAATTTTTAGAACCAACCATCGCCAAAATCTCTCCTGTTTGCACGTCTAGGACGATGGCGGCACCGTTAGTGATGTGAAGATATTCTACTTTGGCAATCTCCTCAGTGACTGCCTTTTGAGCTTCTTCTTGAATGCCATAATCCAAAGTAGTTGTTACTTTTAAGCCACCCTGTTCCACTACCCGCTGACCATAGCGTTCCTCAAGTTGCTTTTTGATATACATAACAAAGTGGGGTGCCTTAAAATTCAAGCCTTCAGGAGCAAATTCCAAGTCTTCAAGTTGCTTAACTGCTTCTTTTTCTTGTTCCCTGGTAATGTAGCCATCCTCTCGCATTCGTCGCAAAACCGTTTCCGTTCGACCAACATAAGCCTTAGGGTCATCTCCAAAAGGGGAGTAAGCTGAGGGTCGCTGAGGCAAACCAGCCAGCATCGCTGACTCAACCAGATTTAATTCAGAAACTGATTTATCAAAATAGGTTTCCGCGGCAGCTTCAACACCCCAAGCAGTTCCTCCATAAGGAGATTCATTGAGATACATTTGCAAAATCTCGTTTTTTGAGTAACGGTTCTCTATCTGGACAGCGAGAATAAATTCTTTAATCTTTCGAGGAATTGTTCTTTGGGGTGTCAAAAGAACATTCTTCACTAATTGCTGAGTCAGGGTCGAACCACCTTGGAGACGATGATGGACAATAATATTA
>JAHIFH010000019.1 GCA_018900995.1 Patescibacteria group bacterium
AACCCTGATCTTATAAATAATTTCGCCCGTCAGTTTGGTATAAACTACATCTTTTTTGACAAGATCACCGATACCCAGTTATTTCAGAAGGCAGGCTGGGAGATTTGGGATGGTAGCTGGGAAGAGGGGATACTGAAGTTTCCAGAGGAAAACCCACTAGCGGAGCTTTCGGAAAAACCAGCTGTTTTGGTGATCTCTCAAAAATCTTTGGATGCATACGATCAGGTGTTTCGCCTTTCTTCCTACGGAGTCATTCCTTATAAAGATGCTTTTATTGTCTGGGGAAAGGGGATGATTGATGACTATTCCTTAGAAGAACTTCGGAAGTTTGATGTTCTTCTGCTTGATGGATATACCTATAAGAGTTGGCAAAAAGCGAATAAGTTGCTATCGGAATACGTGCGCGGTGGGGGGAGTGTCTTTATCGACACCGGCTGGCAATATACGGTGCCGGATTGGGAGACCGAGAATGCTTTGGAGATTATCCCGTTTAAAAAACTTTCTTGGAAGGATTTAGGTAAAACTTCCGACTTTGCTTTGGAAGATATAGAGATTGTGAAGGAAGTGGACGTTTCCCAATTCGGCCCACTTATCTATCAGGATCAACCGTGGAGAGTCTCCACATTTGAAAAATCGGATCTTAAAGATTGGGCAAGAGTTGTTCTGGGCGTTAAGGATTATCCTCTAATTGTTGTCGGTAAGTTCGGTCAGGGACGAGTAGTTTGGTCGGGGATGAATATCTTTCCTCATGCCAAACAAGGGGAAAACATCTATTACGAAGAGCTCAAGCTTTTGGCGAACCTTTTCTCTTGGCTGACTGAGGGAAAGTCTAAAGTTAACCTCCCTGTGACTTACAAAAGGGAACATCCGGATAAAGTGGAGTTTATTGTAGGAGAAGATGTGCCGAATGGTGGTTTCCTTTTGTGGAAGGAAGCTTATCACCCAGACTTTCAGGCAACATTAGAGACAACTGAGAAGCAACAAGCAACAACTCTTAAGGTCTATCGGGCTGGACCGGGTTTAGTCGCGATAAAGCTTCCTAAGTTAAATAAAGGTGAGAGAGTTGTTTACGAGTATCATCAACCTCTTTTTGAAAAAGTCTTTACCTATCTATCATTCTCGACACTCATTTTCTTACTGGTAATCATTGTGGAAGGAGCTTTCTTAAAAGAGAAAAGTCCTTTCTTGCGGCTAGGACAATTTTTAGAAAGAAGGCTTCACTTTCTCCTTTTCAAACTTTGGCAGAAGCCTCTTGATTGGTGGAGAAGAGAAGAAGAATAGTTAAGCAAATCGACTAAAGCTTACTAAGCTTGACAAGATATCTCCCCGGAGGAATAAGCTTGGCAAGCAGCAAATCAGCCTTATAAATTAAGGGAAAAAGGGTTATTGCCAGCTTGGATGGAAGGAAGTTAAGCCAGAAAGGGGCAAGCGTATCCAGGGGAATCCTTTCCTCTATTTTTAAGTTAGAATCTTTGCACAAATCAACAAACTCTTCCCAAGTAAAGAAATAAGTGTGCTGCTGGAGATTGAGATAAATTTTGGGCCATCTTTTTTTATTGGTGATATCGAGAATAACAAGATTCGAGGAAACTCTGGCCACTTCAGAAAACATCTTGGCGATATCTTCCTTGGGGAGATGCCAGATAACCCGGAGGGAGAGGACAATGGGAAAGGAGTTGTCTAGGAAGGAGAGTTGGGTAGTATCGGCTAGTTGTGGTTTGGGCAACCCTGGTTTTTGTCTATATTGGGCAAGCATCGCTGGAGAACTATCAATAGGGAAGACCTTATATTCTCTTTTAACAAGCTCTTTGGTTATTCTTCCGGTTCCACATCCCACTTCCAAAATTTGCCAATCTTTTTTGGGAAGAAGTTTAAAGAGAGAGTTTAATTCGGCGAAGTGTTTATAGCGTCCAAAATTGCTGCCAAGCCGCTTTTGCTCGTATTCTTCGGCAACCTTAGTTAAAGCATAGCGGTTTTGGGGTTTTGTTATAGGGTGAAGGGTTCCCCAAAAGAATGAGAAGATATCTCCTGCTTTTAGAAAAAAAAGGCCTAAAGTAATCAAGGGGTTTTTAGTTAATTCTTGCCAGTTTCGAAAGTAATCTTCAAACCGCAGTCTAGGATTTAATTGAAAAGGGTGGTGATGTTTTGCCTTGAGAGCAGGATAGATCCTTCCCGCTTCATATTTTTTCTTTAGTGCTTTTTTAAAACTGATAGTTTCCCTGAGCAAAACCGGCGCGGAGATGCTTTTGGATTCTACTCCTATTTTTTTTAGGGCGAGATGTAAACTCCAGTCGTCCATCGGATCTAACTCCTCATCATACCCGCCTACTTTTTCAAAGAGACTTTTTTTGAGGAAAAGAGGGGTGATAACGGTGCGGCTACCGCGGAGAAGACGCTTTTCGAGCGCTCGGCACCTACTGATAAAATGAACTTGAGATGCTTCTTCATAGGGGGCAATAATTGCTTCTACCCCCTTCTCTGCTTTTTTGACGCACTCCGATAAAACCCGGGGCGTTAGGGCCATGTCGGTATCAAGGTGATAGAGATATTCTCCTTTGGCGTTTTTGGCGGCAAAGTTGCGGGCAGCGCTTTTACTAAGGTTCTTCTCAAGAATTCTGATAAAAGGATATTTTTTGGTAATCTGGGAGATTTTTTGGGCAGAATTCTCCGAGGTTACAATTAGGACTTCGAAGTCTTTGTAAGTTTGTTTGGCAAGAGATTTGAGGCACCGGTCGATTAATTTGGGATTTTCGGTATTTGAGATAGGAATAAGAATGGAAACCATCGGATTAATAATAACATAAACCTTTTTACTGGGACTTAGTTGACTTACTGATTTCGAGGATGGTAAGATAAAGGTAATGATGAAAAAAGGCTTAACTCCTGGACGAATCAATTGTTTTTTTGCCAGTCTTTTGGCTCTCTTTTTGGCTATTGCCGGAGTTTTATATTGGCAAGGACAAATTGGTTTAGAAAGTTTACTTTTGGTGGCTATCTTAACTTTGGTGGCGGGGATTTCTTTTACTT
>JAHIFH010000020.1 GCA_018900995.1 Patescibacteria group bacterium
AAAGGCAAAGAAGATATTCAACGGACTTGGAAGAAGTGCTAATTTCAAAGTTTTAGAGAAAGAACGTGGAGCTTTACTTACAAGTATTGCTACATTTGTAAGAGGACCAACCGAGAAAAGACACGAATCAGAAAAACGCTAGTTACTTTAGTTTGGCTCCGAATTTTGTTTTGACTTTTTGAACGATTTTCTTTCTTATTTTCTCCACCTCTTTATCTGTCAAAGTCTTTTTTGGGCTCTGATAAGTAATTCGGAAAGTGCGGGTGTTTTTATAAGAGTCAATTAACTCGACAGAAACAGTCAACTTACTCACCTTCTTAATCTCCTCCAACATCTCCCCTATCAATGTCTTTGGGGGAACAACAAAAGCCAAATCTTCAACGATAGCGGGATATTTAGGAATGGGGGTGTATTTTTTTGCTTTCGAAGCATGCTTGACCAATTCCCTAAAATCAAGGTCAAAAACGACTGCTCTACCTTTTACTCCAAACCTGGCTAAAACATGGGGACTAATCTCACCCACAACACCTAGAGAATCTTTTTTCACCATCACTTCTGCGGTTCGAGCCGGATGAAAAACTTTACCATAAAAAGTTCTCTTTAATTGATATGGTTCGAATTGATAGTTATTAATGCCCATGGTGGCCAAGATAGACTCCACCACTCCCTTAGCTTGGTAGAATTTTTCGCCAGTCAAAAGTCCAGTGAGCATTGGCGCCTCATCAGGTAATTTGTCAATTTTTTGATAAAGATAAACATTGGCTAGCTCGAAGATGGTTATTTCATCTTGGTTATTTTCCGAGACTACCATTAATAAGGAAGGAATCAGCGAGGGTCGCATATAAACCAAATCTTCAGTTAAAGGATTGCTGATTTTAATACATTCTTTCGGCTCAATTTCTGTTTTCTCTAATTGGGTTTGGCTGACCATTGAATAACTCATTACTTCCGTCAAACCCCAGTTTTTGAAAGCATTTTTAATTTGATAAATCCATTCAAAAGTAGAATCTTTAGTCACAGCCGGAATCTTACCTCGGGGGAGATTGCTGGGCAAACGATGATAGCCATAAATCCGGGCTATTTCTTCAATTAAATCCTCAGGAATACTAACATCGTCATAACGCCAGTGAGGGACGGAGAAAGTGATCAGTGACTGGTGATCAGTGACCAGAGAAAAGCCGAGAGATTCTAGGATATTGGTGATTTTTTGCTTTGTAATTTTAACTCCAATTAGTTTTTCAGCCTGGTTAATATCTAGTTTAACTGTTTTTGCTTTTTGAGGATTGGGATAGATGTCGATTAATTCACTGGCAACTTTGGCTCCACAATTTTTTTCAAACATAATTCTTGCTTTTTTCATAGCAGGAATGACTCCCTCGGGATTAACACCTTTCTCAAAACGGGCAGCCGCCTCGGTGCGAAAAGCTAATGCTTGACAAGTCCGGCGAATTTTCATTGGGTCATAAGTTTGGACAAATAAAAGAACTCTCTTCGTTTTTTCATCAACTTCTGAATTAGCTCCACCCATTATCCCGCAGAGGTCAATAATTCGACCTGTCCCATCCTCAATCACAATTGCCCCTGTGGGCAAAGTGCGAGTTTCCTTATCAAGAGTAACTATCTTTTCGCCTTTTTTCGCTTCGCGGAGAATCATGGTAGCTTTTTTGATTTTGTCATAGTCAAAAGTGTGCATTGGCTGACCTGATTCCAACATCAGATAATTAGAGATATCAATGACATTATTCAAGGGTCTAACACCCGATTTTTCCAGGCGTTCCTGAATAATTTTGGGTGAAGGCTTGATAGTAATGTTCTTAAAAATTAAAGCGGTAAAACGAGGGCAAAGAGATGGTTTGTTGATTTTCACCTTGAGGGGTAAGCCCTTCTTAACTTGAGGAATTTCTTTTTTACTCTCAGCGATTTCTTTTAACTTTGCTTTAATACCAAATTGAGGCAAAATAGCATTTAATTCTCGGGCAATACCATAAACAGAAAGACAATCAGGGCGGTTAGTAGTAATTTCAGTTTCATAAACCGAATCGCCGTTGACCTTCTTAATTTTTTCTACTGTTTGACTACAAAGAGTTAAATAATTGGCGACTTGTTTTGGCGTCGCCTTTGTTTTTAAGTGCTCTTTTAGCCAAGAATCAGGAATAAGAATGTTCATCAAAATTGTTTTAGAAATCTTAGGTCGTTGGTATATAACAGCCTGAGGTCATCAATTTTTAAACCAGCTTTCATCATTAAAACTCGCTCCACTCCCCAACCGAAAGCAAAGCCGGTATATTTTTCCGGATCAATCCCTCCATTTTTGAGAACAATCGGATGGACCATCCCCGCCCCTCCTAATTCTAACCAGCCTTGTTTACAAAGCCGACACCCCTTGCCTTGACAAATATCACAACTAACGTCAACCTCAATTGAAGGTTCGGTAAATTGGAAATGGAAAGGGCGAATTCTGGTTTTCCGATTTGGACCAAAATATTGTTTAGCAAAGTAATCTAGAGTTCCTTTTAGATGGGTGATATTGATGCCTTTATCGATGACTAAGCCTTCGAATTGATAGAACATGGGGGCATGAGAGACATCTGATTGACGGCGGTAACATTTAGCGATGTTTAACATTCTGATTGGAGGCTTGCCTAGGCGCTTCATTTCTCTTAATTGACCAGAAGAAGTATGGGGTGTGAGCACAGCGTGACCATATTTTTTGTTTTCTAAATGATCAATATAAAGAGTTTCCCACTCATCCCTAGCTGGATGATTTTCCGGCATGTTTAAACCCTCAAAAGCATACCAGTCCCATTCGACTTCAGGGTAAGCCACTCGGGTGAAGCCGATTTTTTCAAAAATAGTGGTGATTTCTTGAATTGCCTCAGTGACTAAGTGAAGATGACCAACTGATGGCCTCTTTCCAGGAGCGGTAACATCAAGCCACTCTTTATCAATATCAATTTCTTTAGCTACCTGAGCTCTTTTAGAATCGGCTAATGCCTGTTCAATTGCGTTTTTAGCATCATTGGCTAATTGACCAATTTCTTTCCTTTCTGACGGGCTTAGAGAAGGAATTTCTTTAAGGAGTTGGGTAATTCTTCCTTTTCTGCCCAAATAAGCAATTCTTAGTTCTTCTAGTTCTTCGTCAGATTGAGCCTCAAGAATCGAAGAAATAGCTTGGTTTTTTAAATTTTGGATGCGATTGGATTCCATAGTTTAAGAATAACAAAAAAACTCTCCCTTGGGGAGAGTGATTCGTTTAAAGATTAATTATCCTCAAAATTGCAAAATCCAACCTCCCCTTTAGGCAGCTAAGTAAAGAAAAACTTAAAAAATGCTGCTCGGGTAATGGTTGGAACTTGCATTAGGATTATTTTATAAAGCCTTTTGGGTTTTGTCAACTATTTCTTTGAAGGTATTGGAGTCGGAAACTGCTAAGTCAGCCAGGATTTTGCGGTTAAGCTCGATTTTGGCTTTTTTCAGACCATTGATGAATTTGGAATAAGAAAGATTATAAGGAGTTAAGGCCGCGTTAATCCGAGTTATCCACAAACGCCGCATGTCTCTTTTTCTTAGTTTTCTACCTACATAAGCATATTGTCCGGCATGTAAATCAGCTTCTTTGGAAACCTTGTAAAGCCGACCCTTGGTCATGCGAAAGCCTTTGGTTCTTTTAAGAACCTTTTTATGCCGTTTTCTTCTAGTAGTGCCGGTTTTAACTCTTGCCATCTACTTCCCTAATAATTTTTTAACTTTTCTTTTCCAAGCTCCTTTAACTTCTTTAGGCAGCTTCTGAGCTCTTATCTGGCTCTTTTTCTTTTTTCGTCTTAAATGGCGGATATGAGAACCCCGGCGCAAAACCTTACCAGTTTTAGTAATTTTAAATCTTCTTTTGACTGACTTTCTGATTTTCATCTTTTGCTTTTTCACTTTTACCTCCTTTAATTGGTTTCAGAGTCATTTCTAATTTCCTACCGGCAAACTTAGGCTCAAAATCAATTTCCGAATAAGGTTTTAGTTTTTCTAAAGCCCTTTCCATTAGCTTATAACCAAAATCTTTTTTCGTGATTTGCCTGCCTTTAAAAACAACAGCAATTTTGACCTTATTGCCTTCTTTAAGAAATTCCTCTGCCCTATTTAATCTAAAATTAAAATCGTTCTCAGCGATAAAAGGACTGAGCTGGACTACTTTTAAATCGACCTTTTTAGCTTGCTTCTTGTCTTGCTGCTGTTTTTTTGATTTTAAAAATCTGAATTTCTTAAAATCAACTATTTTACAAACTGGAGGTTTAGTATTTGGGGCAACCTCAACTAAATCAAGCCCCTTCTCTTGGGCTTGTTTCAGTGCTTTTTCTGTCGCCAAAACCCCAATCTGTTTCCCTTTTTCATCAACTACCCTGACTTCTTTTGCCTGGATGTATTGATTAATTCGATAAAACTTCTTTGTCAACTTTCTCTT
Organism: Patescibacteria group bacterium; assembly: GCA_018900995.1. Taxonomy (GTDB): domain Bacteria; phylum Patescibacteriota; class Microgenomatia; order PFEM01; family JAHIFH01; genus JAHIFH01. Next base: position 4,454 of record JAHIFH010000020.1, read on the forward strand.
AGATTTTATCAGACTTGTCTTTTTTTGGCAATATCTTTTTTAATGAGGTTAATAAATTTGGAAACAACCATTGGGCCAAGAACTTTTTCACCCCGAACTCGGACATTGATATTTTTAGCTTTAATCTCCTTATCCCCAACGACTAAGATATAAGGAATTTTTTGGAGCTCAGCGTCACGGATTTTCGCGGAAGTAGTTTCGCTCCGATTGTCGAGCCTGACGCGAATATTTTCTTCTTTAAGCTGGTCAACGATTTTTTGTCCATATTGATTATGTTTGTCAGTAATAGGAATAACAACTGCCTGAACCGGCGAAAGCCAGACTGGGAAAGCCCCACCATAATGCTCAATAAGAATCCCCATAAACCTCTCGAAAGAGCCTAAAATGGCTCGGTGAACCATTACTGGCTGATGGTGTTTGCCGTCCTTGCCAATATAGGTGAGTTTGAATTTAGCCGGGAAGTTAAAATCAACTTGATTAGTTAGAAGCTGCCACTCGCGGCCCAAGCTATCTTTTACTTTAAGATCAATTTTAGGACCGTAAAAAACACCTGCTCCGGAATCAATATCATAGGGAAGCTTGGTTTTCTTAAGAGCTCCTTTCAGGGCTTTGGTAGATTTTTCCCAGATGGCATTGCTCCCCATTGACTTTTTTGGTCTGGTGGAGAGATAGGAATGAAAATCTTTGAACCCAAAAACATCATAGATTTCTTTAGTGAGATTGAGAACACCAACTAGTTCATCCTCAAGTTGCCCTGGTTGGCAGAAAATGTGAGAGTCATCTTGGGTAAAACCACGGACTCGGGTTAGTCCATGAAGAACCCCACTGGGTTCATAACGATAAACTGTTCCTAATTCGCAATAGCGGATAGGCAGTTCTCTATAACTGCGGAATTGGCTTTTATAAACATAAACATGAAAAGGACAATTCATCGGTTTAATGAGGTAGTCTACACCATCAATTTCCATTGGGGAATACATCAGTTCCCGATAAAATTGCCAATGACCTGATTTCTCCCAAAGAGATTTTTTACCAATATGGGGAGTATAAATATATTGATAGCCATGTTTTCGATGAAGCTCTTTCCAAAAAGCCTCAATTTCACTCCGGACAATGGCGAGATTGGGGTGCCAAAGAGGTAAGCCGGCACCAATTTCGTTGCTAATACTAAAGAGGTCAAGTTGCCTGGTTAGCTTTCGATGGTCTCGTTCTTTTGCTTCTTCCACTTTTTTTAGATGAATATCAAGCTCTTTTTGAGTAGGGAAACAAGTACCATAGATGCGGGTAAGCATGGGATTAACCTCACTTCCTCGCCAATAAGCGCCAGCAATTGAAAGAAGTTTGAAAGGGCCAATTTTTGAGGTATTGACAACGTGAGGACCCTCACAAAGGTCAATAAACTCGCCAGTTTGATAAATGGTAACTTTTTTCTTTCCCTCGGAGGCTAAATCTTTGGTCAATTCCAGTTTATAAGGTTGATTTTTAAAAATCTCTTTGGCTTTTTTAATGGGGACATCTTCTTTTTTGAAAGGCATTTTTGTTTTAATGATTTTTTCCATTTCGGCTGAAATTCTTTCCAAATCTTTTTCTGTAATTTTTTTCTTGCCAAAATCAAAATCATAGTAAAAACCATTTTCAATCGCTGGACCGATGCCAAATTTAACTTGGGGATGAAGCTTGAGAATCGCTGCCGCCAAAACATGGCTGCAGCTATGCCTCATTTTTTCTAAATTTTTGTTCGCCATATTATCTTGGTAATGCCTTTTTGGCTTCTAAGGCTTTATTAGTAACCTCAATTATTCTAGCAAACCAATCACCAATTAATGGTAATCCTCCGAGCTGGCTTAGTATAAATCCGAGAATGGAAATAAGCAAAGCGAAGCCGACAGTGGCTCCTACCGCCCAACCAATACCACCAACGATGTTTTTTAAAAAAATAATTGAGTATTTATTTTTAGGATTAATTCTCATAGTGGGTGGTACAGGATTCGAACCTGTGACCTTCACAATGTCAATGTGACGCTCTAAACCAGCTGAGCTAACCACCCAACCTGTAAACAATTTTACTAAATTTGAGGAAAGGGAGCAAGATTAACCTGCTTGAGTAGCGGTGTATCGCTCGGCGGAGAGCATGAATTTAGTGCCAGATTTCTTGAATTGAGTCCAGTAATAGCCTCTTTTCTTTGCTCGCTGATTAAAAAGAGTTAGCCAATTGGCTGAATCTTCAATATTTTTCCTGAAGATGATAATTGCTTGTTTTAATCTCTCAAAGAAATTAAGGTGATAAACTCCTGGCTCAACTGGTTCTAATTTAGAGGCAATTTCTACTTCTTTAGCTAAATCTTTAGTTGATTCTGCTAATTTTTTCAATTCTTCTTGGATAGCCTTAATCTGAAGACGAGTTTTTTGTTCTTCTTGTTTGAAGACCAGCCTTTCTTCTTGACGAACCCTAAAAAACTCTCGGCTCAATGGGCGACGGAATTGCTCTCGTTCTTTGATTTCGTCGAGACTGAGAGCTTCGTTGGGTCTAAGCGTGCCAGATTTTTTCCTGTCAAAGATTTGGTCTGTCGCTGTACTGGGAATACCCTCGATCACATCCTGAGCGAATGAGTCGCCTAGGTCTTCGCCCAATTCACGAAGCTTCTCTAAAAAATTGTCACTTAAAACCGGTCTTTTCTTTTTGGTCTTTATTTTATCCATTGAAAGTTTAGGGGCAGGACTTGGCCAATCTTACTATAGTTTGGTTAAAATGTCAATCGCTTTCCTTTTGCGCAATAATTGACGAAGATAGGCACGCTGAGTTGGTATTTCCATCGCTTTTTTTGTTTTTTCATCAGGAGCAGCATCAATCATTTTTTGAATTTCGCTATTGTCAACTTGAATCTTTTCCTCATCGGCAATAGCAGAGAGAATTAACTCTAGTTTTAATGATTCCTCTGCCTGTTGGCGATATTCTTGACGAATCTGGTCACTGGTTTTGCCAATTGAGACGAGATACTGCTCAACCGTTAACCCGAGTCGACCGGTTTGGTCAACGAGTCGAGAAAGCATCCGGTTGACTTCTTCTTGAATCAGTAATTCAGGAATTTGAATTTTGATTGTTTTAAGCAGGATTTGGAAAATTTTCCCCAATTGCTCAGATTCTTTTTCCTCGGTTTTCTTTTCTTTATCTTTGCCCGGAACCCAAATTTTTTCAGAAGCAAGGGCTTTTTTTATCTCGCCTTTGTAATCGCCAAGTTTTAATTCAGGCAATTCACAAGTAATCGCTTTAATTTGCCAATCTTTACCTTCTTCTAAAGAAACAACACTGATTTGAGGATTGATAATAGGTTTAACTTTTTGCTCTTTGACTGCTTCTACATAGACTTCTGGAATTAAGGTTTTCAAGACTTCTTCATAGATTTTTGTTTTGCCTATTTTTTCTTCGACCTTTTTTAAAGGCGCTTTGCCTTTACGGAAACCCTTAATCTCAGCGTCTTTAGCTAATTGACGAAGAGTTTTTTCATAGGCAGTAGTAACTCTTTTTTTAGGAATGGTGATGGTTAACTCAAGAGTACCATTGGTTTGTTTATTTAAAGCGGAAATCATCGGTGTCCTCCCAAGCTTCGGGGTCGTTGGGTTGTTAAGGCGGGATTGCGGCGGAAAACAAGCCGCCTAAAACGCTTTGGAGTGCGGTAGCCGAGTTTTTTGCGACGGAAGGGAGGCT
>JAHIFH010000021.1 GCA_018900995.1 Patescibacteria group bacterium
CCTAGTTGAAAGTGCTCAATTGAATGGGGCAAATGTAATCGAGCTTATTGGCTTAAATCATGGAGGTTTAGTGGAATCTACTGATGGACAAGAGGCGATTATAAATCTATTAGGTCTCTCTCCTTCAGAAATTATTCCAGCTCCTGAAGTGAGCTATATACCCTCTCTAGTCTTTCAAATCGCCTCTTCAGCAAATTTAACTATTATAGACCCAGACGGGATAATGGTCGCCGACAGCGAAAAACTAGTCTTTATTCCTAACCCTAAACAAGGAAACTATCAAGTTAATGTAAATAAGGAGGGCGATGGCGGTTACTTTCGTCTCCTAATTGGAAAATTGTTGCCTGGTGGTGATATTTGGCAAGAAATCGAGGGAGAAACGACTGATGAACCAAAAGTTTATACAATTAGCTTTGATGGAGACACAACGAAAAATAAATTAGAGCTACTAAGCCTGGCAAAACAAAGATTGACTTTATTGAGAAAAAAGATTTTACAATTAAACTGCCCTTTCAAACATTTCTTAGCCTCAGTAATTAAATGGAGAATTAGACAAATAGACAAAGCAATCCGGCTTTTACAAAGAGAAAAAGAAAACCGCGCTCAAAGAGAAATCAAAATGACAATTTTTAGTCTTATTTTCTTCGAAAAAAATCTCAAGTTTTGGGCAAAACTCTGCCGATTTTCTCCTGAATTTCAACAAGAACTCCTAGAAGACATCCGAATCGCCAAAGACTATCTTCTCCAAGCCTATGAGTTTGAGTGAAACCAAGTTTTTCTCTCCTTTAATCTGCTCCTTAGCCTTTAGATAAGCTATAATTAAGAATAATGTTCAATAACCTGGTAAATTCTCGTGACTTATTGAGATTGGGAAGAAAAATAACAAAAGGGCAATTTGACCGGATTTTTTTAAAACTGACTTCCAAAAAGAAAGAAAAAGTAAAAAAGGCTTGGAAATTTACCCAAGTCCCACCAACAAATTGGTGGGATATTCCCGCAGTACAAGAACGCTGGAACTATTTAATTTCTGGAAATCCTAAAGTTGATTACTATGAATATGTGTCTCGCAAGTATTTTTCTCGTAAAAAGAATCTGAAAGGACTATCGCTTGCTTGTGGAACTGGTCATCGAGAACTGAGGTGGGTAAAGCTCGCTGATTTCAAAAAAATTGATGCTTATGACCTTTCAAAATCAGCAATAAAGTACGCAAGAAAACAAGCCAAGAAAAAAGGCTACGATAAGATTATTAATTACCAAGTAGCTGATGTTTATGATGTCAAAATGCAAAGAGATTTTTATGATGTTGTTTTAGTAGAACATTCGCTCCATCATTTTTCCCCACTGAAAGAAATCCTGCTTCGAGTCAAAAACTTTCTTAAACCAAATGGTTTTTTGATTGTCAATGAATTTGTTGGTCCAACTCGATTTCAATTGACTGACAAGCAATTAGAGATCATCAACAATCTCCTTTCCATCTTGCCCGATAAATACAAAACTCGATGGAAAAGTAATTCAATTAAATCTAAGGTTTTCAGACCCAGTAAGTTGTCCATGATTTTAGATGATCCATCAGAAGCTGTCGAGTCCTTAAAAATTTTACCTTTATTAAACCAAATTTTTAATGTAATAGAAATCAAAAAATATGGAGGGACTATCTTACAGTTCTTGTTCAGTGAGATTGCTCACAATTTTCTTTCAGATGATAAAGAAACTCAACGAATTCTTCGCCTTTGTTTTGAAGTCGAAGATTTGCTCTTAAAGAATAAAGAGATCCAAAGTGATTTTGTTATTGTAGTTTGTAGAAATCGCCAGAGAGCACCCTGCTAATCAGCCATCTTTACTATATAAGTTGATGGAAACTCAATCAGCTCCTCACCCTCTTGAAGAGGCAAAATAGAGTACTTTCTGCCATAGATGCGATATTTCAACATACCATCCTCTCTCTCCTCTTCTCCCAGCCACCAGCCCAAATATCGATAATTCTCATATAAGGCAGTTAAAGCCATGGCGTCTGGTGGGTTGATTATTTGATAGTCCTCACCATCAGAATCTTTAATTATAAATCTCATTATCTCCACTTGTTGGCCAAGGGGTATACCATAGTTAAA
>JAHIFH010000022.1 GCA_018900995.1 Patescibacteria group bacterium
AATTTTTCAATCTCTCGCTCACGGTCAACAATTAAACGGACGGTAACTGATTGGACCCGCCCAGCAGACAAACCTCGGCGAATTTTACGCCAAAGAAGAGGGGAGAGTTTATACCCAACTAACCGGTCAAGGATTCGCCGCGCTTGTTGAGCATCAACTAAATTCAAGTCTATTTTTCTGGGATTGGCAATCGCTTTTTCAATTGCTTCTTTGGTAATCTCATGGAAAACAATTCGGGAGACGCCATCTTCTTTTATTTTCAAAATATAGGCAACATGGAAGGCAATCGCCTCTCCTTCACGATCCGGGTCCGTATTATGGGCACAAATCCCTCCATTGCTACAAATAAAATTTTCTCCTTCAACTGAAAAATCATAAACAAATTTCGAAGTTGGCTTAATTTTTCTAATCTCTCTAATTTGTAAAAGTCCTAAATCATTTTTTGAACCAGTCACCTTTGACCAATTCTTTTTTATCCTCCACGGTGATTTTAAATGAGCTTCCAAAATTTCTGCCCGATAATGTTTTTTCCAAATATCCCTAATTTTTGCAAGACGAGCTTTTCCAGTAACTGAAACATAATAAAAAGGTTTTTTATTTGGCTTTTTAGAAAAAAAGACAGTACAAGAATTTAATATTCCGCTTGCTAATAATAAAAACCTAATTCCTTCAGCCAACCGTGGACTTACGGTATTAAAAGTAATGCTTTGTTTGGTCAGGCTTCCATCACCTAAAAACAACCCTTCCAGGAAAGCAAACTGGAGTGATGAGGGAACATTAAAAACAATCCAGGGAACTTCTTTTTCTGCTGCTCTTCCTTTAACTTTGAAAATCTCTTTTATTAAAAAGGCTACCAGAGTGCTTTTCAAAACTATACTCGTTGAAGTTTTTTCCTCAAACTCTCCGACTGAAAGATTAAAAAGTCTTTTAGAGATTTTTCTGATTGTTTCAATATTTTTTTCTTCTCCCCCAATTTCCTTTTTCCCAAAAGAAAACTTTAAATACTTTCCTTTATCTAAAAAACTTCCCTCAGCCACAAAAAAACCTAAAAAAAGCATCAAATCACGATTAACGGGAATAAAACGAGGCATAAGATGCGAATGGTTATGGCGAGAAATTACTAGTTTCCTATCGTTTTTAAAATTTCTTTCTACTTCCTTCCAACTAAACCAGCCTAGAGGTTGCCAAGTACGACTTAAGCTTTTTCTGGAATTACGCCACTGAGTATCTAAAGCATTCTTAATTGCTACCTGGATAGTTGAAGGCGCCAAATAGAGCAATTTATCTTCCAAAGCTTTTTCAAAATCAAAGCCTAGAATCTTTAAATATTTCTCCCCAAACTTAAAAGTGGGATTTTTCTTTCCATTTTCCCATTCAGAAATATTGCTCTGAGACCAACTGAGCTTTTGAGCTAAATCACGCTGGCTCCATTTCAATTCCTTTCTTTTTTCTCTAACTAATCTTCTTAATCGGGTAGAGAAAATTAATCTTGGTTGAAACTGAGGAATGTCGCCTTCCCTTGAGCCCAGTAGTTTTCTTCTTCGATATCTACTAACTAAATCACTTTTAATAAAAACTTTTTCTCGAAGCTCTTTATTCTCATAAATTGTTTTTAAAAGGTCAATCTCTTCAATCTCTTTTATCTTTAAAGGCAGATTTAATGGAACCAAAAGTTTATCGCCAACTTTTAAATCTTTCCCGGCAATGGTCCTAATTCTCCCCTTCTCATCTTTAGTAAAAACACTGTGAGAGGTAGTAATTTTTATTCTCCTGCCATAATCCAGGACAATTTCTAAAAGTTTCTGATTGATCCGATGGCGGCTGACACCCTTTAATTTTTTAAAAGAGACTTCTTGGGTTTTGGAATCAAAAGCAGGAATTTCAAATAAAGAAAGATTCCTATTTTTCTTTAGCATCCTATCGATAAACTCTCCTATCTTTAAGTGGTAAATTAAGCCATCTGGATATTTAACCAATGTTGGCTCCTCATAATCGACGCTTGCCAGAAAAATTTTTCTGGCTTTCTTTGCTTCGCTCTTGATTTTTTTAATTGCCTCTTTTTTTTGAGGAACAAGAAGATATTGGGGTTTAAAATTCTTCTCGGTATCAATCCCCAACTTTTTTTTGGTCAGGTCTCTAATATGACCCATTGTTGCCTCAATTTTGTATTCCTTGCTAAGAAAGCGGCTTAGGGTCCGACATTTAGTTGGTGATTCGACAATGATTAAATTCATAAATAATTAAAGGTGAGGGTGTTCGTCCAAAAACCTCCTCATCTATTTATACCATACACCATTCCCCCTAAATTCCTGACCTTTCCTTTAATCTCCATTAAACTCATTATACTGGCAACCTTTCCAGGGTCAAAGCCCGACTCCCGAACAATTTCATCAATATGTTTGGCTTCATTTTTAATTAAGGAAAGAATTGTCTCTTCTTCGGGGTTCTCCGGCGTAATCTTCTTTGGTTCCTGCTTCCTAATTCGAGATTCGATATTCAGTTCTTCCAAAATATCATTAACATTAAAAACTAACTTCGCTCCCATTTTAATTAAATGAGATGGTCCAGCAGCGTTAGGTGAAGTCACTGGACCGGGAATGGCGAAAACTTCTCGTCCTTGCTCTGCGGCATGGCGAGCGGTAATCAGCGCCCCAGACTTTTGCGGCGCTTCAATAACCACTGTTCCCAAAGCCAAGCCAGAAATAATCCGATTGCGAGCCGGAAAACTCCCAGGCATTGGTTGCATTCCCAAAGGAAATTCGGAAATAACGGCTCCATGTCCATCAATAATTTCCT
>JAHIFH010000023.1 GCA_018900995.1 Patescibacteria group bacterium
TGGAAGTAAAATAGTGGTTAAATTATTTGTGGGCTTGCCAGGATTTGAACCTGGGACCTTTCCGATGTGAACGGAACGCTCTACCACTGAGCTACAAGCCCGAAAGTCACCCTAATTTTATCAAATTCAGGCTTTACAGACAATCTAAAGATGATTAAAATGTTCTCATATGGCTTTTTTCAGAAGAGTCGGTAGTTTTTTCTTAGACATCATTGAAACCTTTGTCATCGCTTTAGCGATGTTTGTTTTGATGTATCTTTTTCTTTTTCAACCTCATCAAGTAAAAGGCAATTCCATGCAACCCAATTTTCATGACCAGGAATATCTTTTAACTGATAAAATCACCTATCGTTTAAGCGAGCCGAAAAGAGGCGATGTAATTGTTTTTAAGGCCCCACAGCATGAAGAATATGATTATATTAAAAGAATCATTGGTCTCCCGGGTGATACCATCAAGGTAGATAACTGTCATATCTTTATCAATAATCAACCCCTAGAAGAAGATTATCTCCCCGAAAACATTTGTACTAGCGCCGGTCGTTTTTGGCAAACAGACAAGGATATTACTTTATCAAATGATGAATACTTCGTTGCTGGTGACAATCGGCCTTATAGCTCTGACTCCCGAGATTGGGGCACAGTCCCAGAGGAAAATATTGTTGGCAAAGCTTGGTTTCGTTATTGGCCAGCTGATAGGATAGGAATACTCAGAAGTGTGGAATATTAGTTTTTCTTAGCAATTCCTTTATATATCTTTTGGAGATTATCTTCTGTTTTCTTTAAATTCCCTTTAAGAGTAATCAAAACTTTAGTTTGGGCTCGCGAGCGAGTCACTTTGACAATAATATCCTCGTCTCCGCCTAGGGCGGCATGAATCTCATCGCGCAATTTGTCAAACTCCTCAGAAATGATAAGCGGAGCTTGTTTGTCTAGAGCTCTGGTTGGTTGCTTGGCTCTTTTCTTCATCCGTCGGGCGACTTCTTCTGCTCTTCTCACCGAACCAGATTCCCGAAGAATAATTTTGTAAGCCTCAATCATTAGTTTAACATCATCAATTGAGGCTAAAGCCCGAGCGTGACCTTCAGTGATTAATCCAGATAAAAGTCCATCTTTTAGAGCATCGGGTAAAGAAAGAAGTTTAATTGAATTGGAAATATAGGCGGAGCTTTTACTGATTCGCTTGGAAATTTCTTTGTTGGTTAAACCAAATTCTTCTATTAATCTGATAAAGGCTTTAGCTCGGTCAAGAGGGTTCAAATCTTCTCGTTGAACATTTTCTACCAAAGCCATTTCCAACATTCCTCGAGGACTGGTTTCTTTAATTATAGAAGGGACGGTTGATAAGCCAGCCATTTTCGCTGCTCGCCAACGTCGCTCACCAGCAATGATTTGGTAACCAGCCGGGGTTTTTGCCACCACTAGTGGTTCAAGAACACCATGTTCCTTAATCGAATCCACAAGTTCAACTAAAGACTCCGGGGTGACTAGTCCTCGGGGCTGGAGGGGATTTGATTGAAGCTCATTGACATCAATATCAACTATTTGCTTAGCCATAGAAGTTAAGAAATTGTTACCAGTTTTTTACCTTGTCTTTTGATGAATTCAATTACGCCATCCTTGAGGGCAAAAAGAGTATGGTCTCGACCGATACCAACTCCTTCTCCTGGATGAAATTTGGTTCCTCGCTGGCGAACAATAATATTGCCTGCTTTAACTGCCTGACCACCGAAAATCTTGACCCCTAATCTTTTGCCAACGCGAGGGCTTAATTGACTGGCTTTACTACCGCCTGCTTTTGTTTTTGCCATCACTAACTAAAGTAACAAATTTTTTCACAGTTGTCAAGATTTACACGGAAATTATTAGGAGACTGTTATTTTATTAATCTTTATTCTTGTTAATTGAGAGCGGTGACCAATGACTCGGCGGTAACGAGATTTGGCTTTGTAAGTGGCAACACGGATTTTTTTGTCTTTGAATTGTTCTAGAATTTCAGCGGTTACTTTTGCCCCTTTTACTAATGGACTGCCAATTTGTCTTTTTTTCTCGTCAACTATCAGCAAAACCTTATCAAAAGTAAGTTTTTTGCCTTTTTCGCTCTCAATTTTATCCACAGCCAACTCTTCGCCTTCAGCGACTTTATACTGGCTACCATTAATTTCAACTACTACATATTTCATGGCAACTAATTCTTCCTTTGGTCGAATTATAGCCCAGCTACTATTTTATTTCAATGACTGGCTGTCTTTTTCTCTGCTGGGAAATGTTATTGATAATCCCCAGGCTGGTTAAAGTCGCCACTAGGGAACTGCCGCCATAAGAAATTAAGGGCAAGGTTACCCCTGTAATGGGCAAAAGACCCAAATTCATTCCTATATTAATTAAGGACTGACCAGCCAATAGAGAAAAAATACCTAATGAGATTAAAAAACCTAGCTTGTCACGAGAAGACTGAGCAATCTCTAAAATCTGCCAAAGCAAGAAGCCAATTAAAATAATCAGGACTATTCCGCCCAAAAACCCAAATTCTTCGGCAATGGAAGCAAAAATAAAGTCACTGTATCTCTCAGGTAAAAACATTAACTGGGCTTGCGTCCCCTTCCCCAATCCCCTGCCAAAAAGTTGGCCGGCGCCTACAGCAACCACTGATTGGATTAAATTATAGCCTGCCCCTAAAGGGTCAACCATGGGATTTAAAAAACTAAAGATTCGTTGTTGCTGATAAGGTCGTAATAATCGCCAACTAAAAGGTAATCCTGCAACTAAAATAGCCAAAGCCACAAAAGCGATTTTCAAAGACAATCCGGCTGCCAAAACAATTCCAAGCCAAGACAAAAAAACCACTAAACTACTACCTAAATCAGGCTGGAGAAAAACCAAAATAACAGGAATAATAATCAAAGCAATAGCCTTAACTAGATTAGTTAAGGAAAGCTGTTTAAATTCTAGAAAAAGAGTAGCGAAAAAGACAACTATCAACGGCTTTATTAATTCCGAGGGCTGGAGAGTCAAACCTAAAATCCTAATCCAGCGAATTGAGCCTCGAGTGACAGCCCCAAAAACAAAAGTTGAAGACAGGAAAACAATAGCACCAACAAAAATCCACCATTTAAAACGAGGGTAGAGATGATAATCAATTTTGCTCGCGATGAAAAAAAACAATAAACCAATTAAAGCATGAAAAAATTGCTGGAAAAAAAGGTTTCTAGCTAAACTACTAACAGCGACTAACCCAATTATTAATAGGAATATGATGCAAAAAGTAAGCGTCCAGTCTAAACCGAGTAACCTTTTGCTCATTTCTTAATGGCTAGCTTTTCCCCTTTCTTAAAATCCCTAGCTATAGTGGCATGGCTGACAAATCCTTGATTATGCGGTAGTCTAGGCGTAATAACATCAATCGTTTCGTCCAGTCGGCATTTCCTTTCTTTTCGTAATTGCTGAATTTGTCGAATCAGTTCTCTATCTTCCCCTTCAACTCTCAGTTGAGGTGTAATTTCAGTATCCAGCTCAACCCGAGGCTCTTTAATTTTCTTTTTTTGCCAAATAATTTCTTTGACATTGAGTTCATCTTTAATCAGCTGAAGCAGTTCTACATCTAATTTTGCACTTTGCACTTTGCACTTTGCACTTTTTAATGGCTGGCGAACTTTTATCTTAGCTTCTTTTCTGGCGGCGTGTCCTAATTCACAGATTTTTCGAACTAAAACCATTTGTTTAAGCAATTCTTGGTCTAAAACTTTCCTGGTTCTTACTTCAGGCCAATCAGTCAAATGGACTGAATCATCATCGGTTAAGTTTTTGTGAATTTCTTCAGCAAGAAAGGGCGTAAAAGGGGCCAGAATTTTAGCCAGAACTACTAAAACAGTGCGTAAGGTAGTATAAGTTAAATCTTTATCTTCTTTATCAACAGCCGTTGGGCCAACCCGATCTCGAGAACGACGGACGTACCAAGTGGATAAATCTTCTATGAAAGGGGGAATATTCCCAAGGGCTTGCGAGATATCATAATGCTCTAATGACTCGGTGACATTGAGAACGGTTTCATTTAATCTTGTGAGAATCCAAAGATCAAGTTTTTTAGGCTTGCTTTTAATCTCAACCTGGGTTTTCCATTGGTCAACATTGGCATTAATAACAAAAAAGCGATATACATTCCAGAGAGTCAAAAACACCCTACGCAGGACATTAACAACCCCTTTTTCAGAAAAACAAAGGTCTTCTCCTTTAATAACAGCCGAGCTCATTAAATAAAACCGGAGGGCATCAGCTCCATACTCTCTAACCAGCTTTTCTGGATCAGGGTAATTCTTTCTTCTCTTGCTCATTTTTTGTCCATCTTCGGCTAAAACCATTCCATTCGTAACCACATTCTTAAAAGCAGGCTTATTAAAAAGGGCGGTGGCTAAAACGTGAAGAGTGTAAAACCAACCCCTTGTTTGGTCAATGCTCTCAGCAATAAAATCAGCTGGGAAGTGTTCTTCAAACCATTTTTTGTTTTCAAAAGGATAGTGACTAAAGGCATAGGGCATAGAGCCTGACTCAAACCAACAATCTAAAACTTCACCTGAGAGGCGCATTGTCCCTCCAGTTTTTGAGTTTAACCAAGTGAGGTTCTTGATTTTGTGAAGGTGAAGGTCGCTGACTTTTCTACCTGCTTTTTTCTCTAATTCCTTGATGGATCCAATAACCTCTATTTCTTCTGTTTTATCGCAACGCCAGATTGGCAGGGGCGTTCCCCAGTAGCGATTTCGAGAAATAGCCCAATCTCGGGCACCCTCGAGCCATTTACCAAATCTTCCGTATTTAACATGAGAAGGTACCCACTTTATTTTTCGATTATTGGCAATCAGCTTATCTTTTATTCTTGTGACTGCAACAAACCACGTTTTCATTGCGTAATTTAACAATGGGGTTTCGCAGCGCCAACAATGAGGATAGGAATGGACAATATCAAAACTTGAAAACAGCAATTCTCTTCGGGATAAATCCTCGATTACTCTATCATTAAGCTCAAAAACAGAAATTCCCTTAAACTTAGGCAACATCTTGGTGACTTTTCCGTCCATGTCAATATGTTGCACAAAAGCAGCTTTTTCTTTTTGACCAGTCAAAAGATCTTCCTCACCAAAAGCTGGTGCCACATGAACTATTCCAGTTCCTTCCTCGGTAGAAACAAAATCGGCTGCCACCACAACATAGCTCTTTTTCCCACGGGGAGCAATATTAAATAAAGGTTTATACTTTTTACCCACCAGTTCTTTAGAAGAGATTTTTTTACTGACTTTAAACTTTTGCTGACCAAAAACCTCTTTTACCTTCTCCTTAGCTAGAATGTATTTTTCTTTTTCTCCTGAAACCTCAATATATTTAATTTTTGGTCCCACTGCTAAAAGAACATTACCCGGAAGAGTCCAGGGAGTTGTTGTCCAAGCTAAGAGAAATGTTCCTGGTCGGTCCAAAAGCTCAAACTTAATTACAACCGATTTGTCTTTTTTATCTTCGTAACCTTGAGCCACCTCGAAATTGGAAATAGGAGTGGCACAGCGAGGACAAATGTGTAAACTTTTGTATCCTTCATAAATCAGACCCTTATCCCAAAGGCTTTTAACCACCCACCAAATGGATTCCATGTAGGCAGGGTCCATGGTGCGGTAATCATTCTTAAAATCTACCCAGCGACCGAGGCGAGGAATAACCCTTTCCCATTCTTTGGTGTAACGCAAGACAATTCCCCGACAGGCTTCGTTAAATTTAGCAATTCCCATTTTCAAAATCTCTTTTTTGTCTTTGATTTTCAGCTCTCTTTCAAGCTCATATTCAACCGGAAGCCCGTGGCAATCCCAACCAAAACGCCGCTCGACCCGATATCCTTTCATTGTCCAATATCGAGGAATAATATCTTTTACAGTTCCTGGTACGATATGGCCATAATGAGGCAAGCCTGTAGCAAAAGGTGGTCCATCATAAAAAACAAGTTCTTTTGTTTTTGGTCTCCGACGAATAGTTTTCTCAAAAATTTTATTTTTTTTCCAAAAACGCAAAATCTTCTCTTCTATTTTTGGAAAGCTGACTTTAGCTGAAACGGGTTTAAACATAGTTTGATTGTACAAAAAATCGCCCTCTAACAAAAGGACGATTTTATCTAAGCTTATATTCTAGCAAATTATTTTCCCTGTCTCAAGAAGGCAGGAATATCGAATCCAGAGTAATCTTCCTCTTCAGGTTCTTCTTTTTTAGGCTCTTCTTCAGGCTCTTTTATTTCTCCTTTAGGTTCTGGTTCTTCGCTAACAATCCCTTCGGGCTCTCGTTTTGGTACCTTCAGTCTAGCTAACTTTGCCAAACGCAATCTTGCTTCATCAAAGCCAGTGGCGATAACAATAATCTTAATCTGGTCCACCATGGTTTCATCAATCACCGCTCCAAAAATGATATTGGCGTCGGCATCAGCCGCAGCCGAAATTATCTTAGCCGCTTCATCGACTTCGGTCATGGTCAAATCCTTACCACCAGTAACATTGAAAAGAATTCCTTTGGCTCCTTCGATAGAGATATCTAGCAAGCGCGAAGAGATGGCTCCCCTGGCGGCGGCTTGGGCTCGATTTTCACCCACTCCGGTACCGATTCCCAGTAGAGAAGAACCAGCATCGCTCATAATTGCCTTCACATCAGCAAAATCAACATTAATTAATCCTGGAATGGTAATGATATCTGAAATTCCCTGGACGCCTTGACTAAGAACACCATCAACGATTTTGAAAGCCTCAACCAAAGTCACTTTCTGGTCAATCACTTCCATAATCCGTTGGTTGGGGATAACAATTAAGGTATCAACCTTATTTCTTAGATTTTCTATACCGTCCTCGGCAATAACCATTCGTCTGGTTCCCTCAAAAGCAAAGGGTTTAGTCACCACGGCAATGGTTAAAGCACCCAATTCCTTAGAAATTTCAGCAATTATCGGCGATGCTCCAGTGCAGGTCCCGCCTCCCATCCCCCCACCAATGAAAACCATGTCTGTATCACCTAGGTATTCTTTAATCTTTTCTCGGGATTCCTCAGCTGCGTGACGACCAATATCAGGATCACCGCCTGACCCTAAACCGCGGGTTAATTTCTCTCCAATCTGAATCTTAGTTTCCGTCTTATTAACTAGCAAAGCCTGGACATCAGTGTTAACAGCAATAAACTCCACCCCTTTAATTGAATCTTCTTCAATCATGGTGTTGATGGCATTGCTCCCACCGCCACCAATACCCAAAACCTTAATCCTGGCAAAACTGGCTGTATCTGGTTTAACGAGTGCCATTGTTAGCTACCTTGGGCAGGAGAAATTAGGAAGCAATAATCCTTTATACATCCATGATACCACAATTGTCTAGGGTAAGAATTGCTTAATTAGATCAGTCACCCTTCCTGCTACTCCTCGAAAAGGAATTTTCTCTAGTCTCTTGCCGATTTTCAGTAAGGAAAAATTGCTAATGCCTCGGACTTCGCTCTTTACTCCATGATGAAGTAAGCCCACGGCAGTGGCAAAATCAGGTTTTTCCGCCTCATCAGCCAAGCCACTGATGTTCTGAGGGATACCAATTCTTATAGGCATGGATAGATTTCTCTTAGCCGCCTCTTTAATTCCCACTGTCATTGCTCCTCCACCAGTAATTACTATTCCCGCTGGCGTTAGTCCAATCGCTTCACTCTTCTTTAACTCCAAACCCACCATAGTAAAAATCTCATTTAATCGCGGCCTAATAATTCCATCCGTCAAAGTTTTTTTAGAAACCTTCCTGATATCCTCAATAATTCCTAATTCTTTTAAATCAATCTCATCTTCATCGCTGCCAACTGTCTCATTTTCTTCTTCCTCTTTTGAGGCTGGTTTAGTCTTTTTAAGCTTCATTGTCTCTTTCTTTTCCGACAAGGCCATCTTAATCTTCTCAGCTGATTCCAAAGAAAGCCGTAAACCAATCGCCAAATCATTGGTCACATTCTTGGCCCCAATAGGAAGAACAGTGGTGTAAAAAGGTGAACCTTCAATAAAAACAACGACATCAGTTACTCCCCCACCAATATCAACTAAAACCACTCCTAATTCTTTTTCTGTTTCTGTTAAAGTTGCTTCTGCTGAAGCCAATCCAGCTGAAACTAGATTTTGAACATCCGCTCCTACTTCAGAAACGCACTTAGCTAAATTCCTCATCGCCGTGGCTGAGCCAGTGACAATATGAGTCTCTATCTCTAATCTCACTCCCGACATTCCCGCTGGGTCCTTAATGCCATCTTGACCATCAACGGTAAAATATCGAGGAATGACGTGAATTACCTCTCTGGAAGAAGGCAAAGAAATCGCCTTAGCAGCCTCAATCACTCGCCGAACATCACTATCGTTAATCTCCCCTTCTGGTTCTGCCACAGCGACAACGCCCCTGGAGTTTTGAGAAGCAATATGAGGTCCGTTGATGGAGACCATGGCTTGAGTCAAACTGTAACCCGCCATTCTCTCTGCTGCTTCAACTGATTCAACGACTGCATTAGCCGCTTCCTCAATATTAACTATCTGACCCTTTCTAATCCCGCGAGAAGGAACGCTGGCGGCGCCAATTATCTTAACTTGCTTTTCTTCCTCTTCAGCGGAACCAATAACGGTAGCTATTTTTGAAGAGCCAACATCGATGCCAGCAATGATTCGTGGTCTAGCCATAGCTAATCACTGGTTTATCAAAACGCAGGTCAATTAGTTCAATCTGCTTACCCTCTATTTTAGCCCGTTCTAAAATTAATTGTAAAGAGTCAACCTGTTCTTTTATGTTTTTATCTAAAGAAATTAAAACCTTAGGTCCGGTTTTTAAGAAGACCGTCAATTCCCGAGAGTCGGTTATCTCGAGCCGCCGGGCTTGAATGTCGCTTATCAATAATTGATAAAGAAAATCAAGGCTAGAAAGAATTACAGGAGACTCAAACTGACGGTTATTAGCCGAAACCGAAACTTCGTTACAGACAATCAAGGGCAGGTCGGTTGGCTGGTCTAGTTTAGCTAAAATAATGCCTTGATAATCCACCTGATAATAGTCACTATTTACCTCAACCACAGCAATTGGCTTTCTTTTGGTCAAATAAACAATTAACTTATCAGGCAGTTTTTTCTTAATCTCAACTTGGTCAATTCCGGGTAGCTCTTCTTTTATTAACTCTTCTGTCTTTTGGGGTGAAAGAGAGATAATATTCTTACCCAATACCAAACCATTGACCTTAAACCACCAATCCGTTTGACAGGGTTGGTCCCTGTCAAGGCAGACAACTTGATTAATTTTAAAAAAATCACCCCTCAATAGCTGGAAAACAGAAAAGATAATCAGGATAAAGCCAGTAATCAGAAAAATGAGTTTTACCAGCTTAACAATTGTTTTCTTGGTTTTCACTGGACAAGTTTTTCGGCGAGCTTGACAATTTCTTGAGCAGCATCAAGCTTAACTAATTTTTTAGCTTGAGAAGAGTTCTTTTTATATTGATTAAGATTACTAATCATCTTCTTAATTAATTGAGACAATCTCTTGGGTGTTAATTGGTCTTGGGGTAAAATTTTGACAGTTCCTGCTTCGACTAAAAGCTGGGCGTTCTTATTTTGCTCATCAGCATAAGCCCAGGGAATAGGAATTAATAAGGCCGGTTTGCCAAGGGCAGCCAATTCGGTAACAATATTCGCCCCGGACCGAGAAACAACTAAATCAGCTTTATTCAGAAAAGTGCCCATCTCATGGCTGTCAAGATATTTTTTACAATGATAGCGATTTCTTAACTTGGAAGAAAACTTCTGCCTTATTCTCTCTAATGTCTCAAAATCTGAACTTAAGTGACCTATTTGATGAAAAACATTATAGTCTTTAACAAGTTGATTGATAATCTTTTCTGTAGTTTCATTTATGATATGTGACCCTTGATTTCCCCCAGTAATAAAAATCAAGGGTCTTTTTTTGTCAAAATCAAAACCTGCCAAACGCTCTTGTCAAACTTGAAAATATCTCTTCTAATGGGATTACCTGTCAAAACACTCTTTTCTTTCGGAAAATATTTTCTGCTTGAAGCCCAAGAAATAGCAATTTTTTGAGCAAAAAGGCTGTTAAATCTACTGGCTAATCCATGGCTCGCGGTTTGCTCGTGGGTAATAATCGGAATTCTTAAAAGCCAACCAGTAAAAACTACCGGCACGCTCAAATATCCACCAAAAGAAAGAATCACTTGAGGCTTGATTCGAAATAAATAACCCAGAGCCTGAAAAAAACCAACCGGAATTTTTAAAAAGGAAATGAGGGTATATCGATTGAGATGGCGTTGAATTTTACCGGCGGTAATAGGAATAAAGGTAAGGTCTTTTTCTTTCAACATCTCCATTTCCATGGAAATGGTTTTGTCAGTTTCAGAAGCGTAGTGGCGACCCAAAAAATAGATTTGCCAATTTCTTTTTTTCAATTCGTCAATCACCGCCAAGGCTGGAGTGACATGTCCTCCAGTAATGACAATTTTCTTTTTCATCGCCCTTTATTATACTATAATCTCCTTAACCCATGATGAAAACTCGTTATATGAATGCTATTTTCACCAAGCATGCTATCAATCGGCTTTATAATCAGGGTATTACCCAGTCCGACGCCTGGTATGCTTTTCAACATCCTGATGGAAGTTTGCCAGGCAA
>JAHIFH010000070.1 GCA_018900995.1 Patescibacteria group bacterium
AACAACTTCATCGGGATTAATACCTTTATGGGGTTCTTTGCCAAAAAAATCGGAAACGGCTTTTTGCACAGCCGGCATCCTGGTCATCCCCCCAACCAAAACAACCTCATTAACTTCCTTTGTAGAAATTTTAGCATCTTTTATAGCCTCTTTGACCGCATCAAAGGTTTGATCAATTAAATCTTTAACTAAACTTTCCAATTTAGCTCGCGAAAGCTTGGTTTCAAAATGTTTTGGCCCGGCGCTATCTGCCGTAATAAAGGGCAAAGAAATATCAGTTTCCATGGAAGAAGAAAGCTCAATTTTAGCTTTTTCTGCCGCATCGCGAAGCCTCTGCATGGCCTGACGGTCGTCTTTTAAATCAACGCCCTGTTCTTTTTTAAATTCTTCAAGAAGATAATTAATAATCCTCTGGTCAAAATCATCACCACCCAAATGAGTGTCGCCGTTTGTTGATTTAACTTCAAATACACCCTCGCCAAGGTCTAAAATAGAAATATCAAAAGTCCCTCCGCCCAAATCATAAACAGCAATAGTATGAGCATGAGTTTTATTCAAACCATAAGCCAGCGCTGCAGCTGTCGGCTCATTAATAATTCGCTGTACTGAAAATCCGGCAATCTCGCCTGCCTGTTTGGTTGCCTGCCTTTGGGCATCATCAAAATAAGCAGGAACAGTAATAACAGCATCAGTCACTTTCTCTCCCAAGTAGCTTTCGGCATCAGTTTTAATTTTCTGCAGGATCTGAGCTGAAATTTCCTGTGGAGTATATTCGTGTCCCTCTACCTCAACTACAGCCATTTTGTTTTTACCCTCTTTAACTGTATAAGGCAGCCATTTAATATCTCTTTGAACCTCAGGGTCCGTAAACCTCCTTCCTATTAACCTTTTAATAGAAAAAATGGTTTCTTTTGGATTAACTATTGCCTGGCGTTTAGCTACTCTACCCACAATATTTTTAATAGGATTGGCAATAGACGGAATAATATTTTCTCCTTCGGCGCTGTGGATCACCTTTGGTTTTCCACCTTCCATCACTGCCACACATGAATTGGTTGTACCCAAATCTATTCCAATAATTTTAGCCATAGTTTTGCTCCTCCTCTTTTTTGTCATTGCGAGGAGCCGTAGGCGACGCGGCAATCTCTTCCTTTTCTGTAGCAGATTGCTTCGTCCCGCTTTCAGCGGGGCTCGCAATGACATTGCTGCGACCTACCACCACTGCTGCCGGCCGCAATACTTTACCATTTAAAGTATAACCTGATCTTACTACATTTAATATTTTATTATCTTCCCCTACCTGTAAGTCAAGCGCCTCATGAACATTCGGGTCAAATTGTCCCTCGGTTGCAATTTGATTTAAACCTTCGGATTGCAAAACCGACTGTAACTCTCTTACTGCCAATTCCGCACCTTTATACCAACCGCTTTGTTTTTCCTGTTCAGATGCTCCGTCTAAAGCTTTATCCAAATGGTCCAAAACCGGCAGGATTTTTATCAATAGGTCGCTGGTGCCCCATTTTGCAAGCTCTGATCTTCCTTCTGTCACTCTTTTCTCCAAGTTGTGGTAATCTGCCAAAGCTCTTTTCAGTTGATGCTCCATATTTATCAACTGCTCTTCCAGTGTTTGTTTGTCTGTTTTTTTCTTTGTCATTTTTAAATCCTTCCTACCTCAGTTAAAATTTTTCCAATATATCTTAGATATGGCAAAACAACAGGAAAGTTTAAGCGATCTGGCCCTAAAATTCCAATAATGCCTTGATGGTCCAACATTTCTTCAAAGTTCACAAAAGCGAAACTGGTTGGAGCAAGACTTTCGAAACCGGTTTCTTCACCAAAAATAATATGCAAAGGATCAGAACCGGTGGCTTGGTTAATAATTTGCTCCAAAATAGAAAATTCATCAAAAAGAGAGAGAACAAAACGGGTCACATCAATATCAAAAAATTCCGGCAAGTCTAAAATATTAGCCGCTCCGGCATAATAAACATTGCCGTCATTAACAGAAAGTGCCAAGGTGCCGCACTTTTTAGCCAAGGTACGGGTCGCAGTTTGCACCATATGATCAAACTGCTCTCTAACATCCAAAACCTGCTGCCTCATACTAACTTCATCTACAACCGGCACATCTTTCTCCTGCATCAGTTCATTAATATAAAGCCTAAAACCCATAGCAGTAGGAGTTCTGCCAGCGCTGGTATGGGGCTGTTTTAAAAATCCAGCCTCAGTCAACTTAACCATTTCATTTCTGATAGTGGCAGGGGAAATTCCCAAATCATAAGATTTTTCCACTAAATCTGAGGGAATTGGTTCGCCCCCTTTGGCATGAAGTTCAATAACAGCTTTTAAGAGTTGCTTTTGTCTTTCAGTTAAATCCATATATTGAAAAATAATGATGTACCGCATGGTGCGTCATTAGCAAAAGGATACCATGAGTGCCAATAGTTGTCAAGACCCCGTAAGATTGCAGTATGAACCGTGAGTGAATAGTTTAATTAAGGCGAATGCTAAAATCCAAGCAGGGTCAAGAGGTGATGCAACTTTATGATTCAGAGTGTAAAATTTAAGAAGATTGAGGTTATAAAAACAATACCAATGCACAAAACGGTTAGGAAAGATATCTTTTTGCTGTTTGTTATTTTAATAATTGCTGCTTTTGTGCGCTTTTATCATCTCTCCGAGATGGCCAATTTTGATTTTGATCAGGAATATGCTGTTAATTTTGCTTATTCGGTCACCCGCGTTTTCCCTATCCAGCTTATCGGCCAGCCTCTTTCTGTAGAGGGGCTTTTTATGGGACCATTATATTTTTACTATCTGGTTCCCTTTTTTGCGGTGTCCGGTCTGCACCCTCTTGGGGGATTTGCAGGTTCAGCTGTTTTAGGATTAATAACCACAACAGCATACTTTTTTATAGGTAAAAAGTTGTTTGGCATAAAAGCCGGGTTAATAGCAGCCCTTATCAGGTCTTTTCTTTTTACCGAACTTATTCATGATTTGAGTATGACTCCTGCATATGCCTGTGAACTTTTAGTCCTTTTAACATGGTGGGCGTTTTACAAATATTGGCATGGGGAGATAAAAAACAACAGCTCGGATAAATTGTTTCCTTTCTTAGGGTTTCTTTTTGGGCTTTATACCAGCATACACCCTATACTTTTTCCTTTTTATCTGGTTTTTATAATTTTAATTTTGAGAATCAATATGCAAGAGATTATGCTTCTCTGATTTTAAGAAAAGAGGCGGATAATTGCCCTGCTTCCGTTAAGAGATGGGTTAGTGAAATAAGAAAAATTAAGACCGCAGATGTTATGTTAATTTTTGGCTCTGTTTTA
>JAHIFH010000024.1 GCA_018900995.1 Patescibacteria group bacterium
AAAGCCAGCTTATTAACTCGTGATCCCCGAATGAAAGAGCGCCGCAAAGCGGGCTTAGCCCAAAAAGCAAGGGCAAAAAAGCAATCTCCGAAGAGATAATTTTTTATGAAGAAATTAGCAATTTTTTTTATTTTTCTATTTGGTCTTTTTTTGTTGCCTCGCCAGGCAGCGGCCGATGAATCAACATGCGTAGTTTACTTTACTGGTATTGGTTGTCCCCATTGCGCCAAAGTTGACCCAGTTTTTCTTGAACAACTACCGGAAAAATACCCTGGCTTAGTTATTATTGAATATGAAATTTATCAAGAACGAGAAAATGCCCCTCTGCTTTATGAATACAATTCGGTTTATGGCTCCGGTTTAAGTATTCCTCTTGTGATTTTTGGCGAGGATGATTTTCTTATTGGTGACACCCCGATTTTGAAAAATATTGAGGGAAAACTTGAAGAAGAAAAGGGGAATCCTTGTTCCTTGATTGATGGCTCTTCGGTTAATTTCGAAGAGCTTGATGTTTCCACTTTACCAGGGAAACCAAAAGTTTTGCCCGAGGGTGTAGAGCCCCAAAAATCCGGAGAAATAGTTCAAGGAGAACTTACCCTGCCTAAAGTTGTCTCATTAGCAGCTGTTGATGCTATTAATCCCTGCGCTTTGGCGGTTTTAACGATGATGCTTTTTGCCATCTTGGCTTTTGCCCCGAAGAAACGCCACAATATTTTATTAGCCGGTTTAGCTTTTACTACTTCTGTTTTTGTGATGTATTTCTTTTACGGCTTGGTGATTATCCGTTTCTTTCAATTAATTCAAGCTTTAACTAGTATTAAGCTTTGGCTTTATAAAGCCCTGGGATTGGCGGCAATTATTTTGGGAATTTTAAATCTTAGAGATTTTATTCGCTACAAACCCGGTGGATTTCTGACTGAGATGCCGATGTTTTTGCGACCTAAAGTACAGAATTTAATGTTTAAAGTCACCAGTCCAAAGGGCGCTTTTGTGGTTGGCGCTTTGGTGACTCTTTTTTTATTGCCCTGCACCATTGGTCCTTATATCATTTGTGGTGGAATTTTGTGTTCTCTTGATTTAATGGAAACTATTCCTTGGTTATTGCTTTATAACTTGATTTTCATTCTGCCGATGTTGGCTATCACTGTTGCTTGTTACATTGGCTTTACCACAGTGGAAAGTGTATCTGAATGGAAGGAAGAAAACATTAAATATTTTCATTTGGCGGCGGGAGTGATTATTTTGGTTTTAGGAATAGCAATAGTTTTGGGTTGGGTTTAAACAGTTACTTTATCGTCTTTCTTTTTAACCATGCAGATGGTTAAAACAGAAAAAGGCATCTCTAAAACCTTCTTCACGTAGTGTTTTTCGCCTGGCTCAACCATGACAAGATGGTTTTTATCTAAGGTGATATCTTTTCCCTCGATTTCAATAATGGCTTTACCATTAATAGTGAGATAGAACTCATGTCTTTCTTTATGAAAGTGTTTAGTATCTTTGCTTTTTGAGATATTATTTTTATCAATTGTGGTAAGGGAAACACCGATAGGAATTTCTCCATAATCACCAAAATAAAAATCGCCAAAACCGCGGAGTTTTTTATCTTTTCGTGGGTAAATTTTGATTTCTGTCGGAGCGGCCGGACTCGAACCGGCGACCCCCAGTACCCCATACTGGTGCGCTAGCCAACTGCGCCACGCTCCGTCCTTCGATAAACTCAGGATAAATCTCTCGACAAGCTCGAGACAAGTTTTTCTAGTTGCATTTTATCACATTTTGTGTAAAAATTTAATGGGCATGGCAAGAAAGAAGAAAACTCCCAAAAAACCAGTTGTCAAAAAAGAAACTTCCAGCAAAAAAGCCCAAGCCGTCAGGATGGCAATGGAACAGATTGAAAAGCAATATGGTAAAGGTGCCATCATGAAATTAGGGGAAAAGCCTGAAGTTAGGAGAGTCAATACTGTTCCCACTGGCTCAATTGCCCTTGATATTGCTCTTGGGGTTGGTGGTTTTCCTCGGGGTCGAGTGGTAGAAATTTATGGACCCGAAGCTTCTGGAAAAACCACTTTAGCTCTTCATGTTATTGCCGAAGTTCAAAAAATGGGAGGAACAGCCGCTTTTGTTGATGCCGAACACGGTATGGATCCGGCCCGGGCAGAATCAATTGGAGTTAATTTGGATGAACTTCTTATTTCTCAACCAGACACTGGTGAACAAGCATTAGAAATCGTAGAAACACTAGTTCGCTCTGGAGCCGTTGATGTGGTCGCCATTGACTCCGTGGCCGCTCTTGTTCCTCGAGCAGAAATTGAAGGGGAAATGGGCGATGCCATGATTGGTGTTCAAGCAAGATTAATGTCTCAAGCTCTAAGAAAATTAACGGCTGCGATTTCCAAATCAAAAACAGTAGTTATCTTTACCAACCAAATCCGTCACAGAATTGGAATAATGTTTGGTAATCCGGAAACAACCCCTGGTGGTTTGGCTTTGAAGTTCTATTCTTCGGTCCGCCTTGATTTAAGAAAAATTGGCACCATTAAGGAAGGGGAAATAGTGATTGGCTCTCGCCACCGGGCACGGGTGGTGAAGAACAAAGTAGCGCCACCTTTTCGAACGGCTGAATTTGACATTATGAACGTTGGGGGTATTTCTCAATCAGGAAATCTAGTTGATGTTGGGGTTGAATTTGGGATTATTGAGAAATCAGGTGCCTTTTTCAAATTTGGGAAAACAATGATTGGTCAAGGACGAGAAACAGCCAAAGTTTATTTAGAAGAACATCCCAAAATTGCCAAGCAAATTGAAACAGAAATTTGGAAAGGAGTTAAAGCAGGTAAGATTGATTTGGGAAGAGAGATTGGGGAAGTTAAGAAGTAGATATTAGATTCTAGAGATTAGATATTAGTCCGCCTTAGGCGGATTTTTTGGTATCATACTGGTGAGATGGCAAAGATAACTAGAATCAAAGCCCAAAAAAATAAAAAGCGAGTTAATATTTATCTTGATGGTAAGTTTGCTTTTGGTCTGGATGCAGATAATTTTTTGAAGGCTGGTTTAAAAGTTGGTCAAAATTTAACTCAAAAGCAAATTGATGATTTAGTTTTTAAAAACGAATTTCAAAAACTTCTTAATCGAGCTCTTCGTTTAATTTCCCGCCGCCCGCGTTCAGAAAAAGAAATCCACGATTATCTTAGAAGGAAAAAATCGCCGCCAGAGCTGATTGAGAAGGTCATTAAAAAGTTAAAACAATTAAAACAAGTCAACGATTTGGAATTTGCTCGTTGGTGGGTAGAACAGCGCTCAACTTTTCGTCCTAGAGGTAAATTTGGTTTGAAGATGGAATTAAGGCAGAAGGGTGTGAATGAAAAAATAATTAAGCAAGTGATTGATGAAAAAGTTAAGGAGCTACCTTTGGCTCAAAAGTTGGCTCAAAAGAAATTTAAGACTTATAAGAACCTGCCCAGAGAAGAACGGTACCAAAAAATGTCTGCCTTTTTGGCTCGGCGCGGTTTTTCTTGGGAGATAATTAAAGAGGTGGTTGGCGCGTTGAACGCGCCAAAACCCCGTTAGACGGGGTTGCTAAATTTTTGAAAGAGTGATAGAATTAGATTGTTGAAATTAGTTAATATTTAATTTTTGGCGAAGTTGGTTTTACGAATTATGGCTTCCAAAATTCAATGTAGAGTAAAGACTGCATTTGTTTAAACCACCAATCCCTGGTGGTTGATTTCCGTTTGCCATAACTAAACCATAAGCTATACGCTATTCGCCAAAATGCTAGATAGGAGGTTCTATGGGACTTTTGGATGCATTACTAACCGACAAAAAAGTAACCGCGAGTAAAAAAATCGCCAAAGAATTAGCTGCCAAGGTGGCGGAAATTGAGCGGTGTGAAGGCGCTTTAGAAGAAAAAGAAAAGCAGCTGGATAAACGGGAGGAAGGATTAAATAAAAAATTGACTGAGGTTGATGAGATTAGGAAAAAAGAGATTACTAAGTTAGAGAAGATTGCTAGATTGACTCGGGAGGAAGCGAAGAAACTTCTTATTGAGGCAACGGAGAAACATTTAGCTGAAGATCTTGCCCGAAAAATTAAAGAGGCTGAAGAAGAGATTGAAGAAAAAACTGAAGAAAAAGCCAAAGAGTTACTTATCGAAGCCATGCAACATGGAGCGACTGACTATGTGGCGGAGTATACTGTCTCTTCAATCCAACTTCCCAGCGAGGAGCTAAAAGGTCGAGTCATTGGTCGGGAAGGCAGAAATATTCGTGCCTTTGAGCAAGCCACCGGGGTAGAGATTGAATTAGGTGATACTAATGATATTATCATTTCCTCTTTTGACCCCGTTCGTCGAGAAGTGGCTAAAAGAGCCCTGCAAGGACTGATTCGTGACCGAAGAATTCAACCCACTAGAATTAAAGAAGTAGTTGAGCAAACCCAAAAAGAAGTGGGCAAAATAATGTTTGAAGAAGGTAAAAAGCTTTGTCATTCTCTTAAAGTTTACCGACTTCATCCCGAATTAATTAAGTTGCTAGGGCGTTTTAAATTTAGATTTTCTTATGGTCAAAATATGATTGCTCATACTCTTGAAGAAACCAAGATTGGTGTTCAAATTGCTCACGAGGTGGGGGCTGATGTTAATGTTGTTCGTCTTGGTTGCTTACTCCACGACATCGGTAAAGTGGTTACTGAAGAAGAAGGCACCCATGTTCAGTTAGGGGTTGATTTAGCGAAAAAATATCAATTACCTAAAGAGGTGATTAATTGTATTGCTGAGCATCACGAGGATAAGCCTTTTTCTTCGGCTGAGTCGCGGATTATTTGGATTGCTGATGCTATTTCTGGCTCCCGACCCGGCGCCCGGTACGAAGCTCATGAAGAATATGTCAAGCGGATGGAGGAGATTGAGGAGATTGCTAATAAGTTTAAGGGAGTTGAAGAAGCCTTTGCTTATCAAGCTGGCAGGGATGTCCGGGTGATGGTTAAGCCCGAAGAAGTTTCTGATGATGAGTTGGTGGTTTTGGCAAACAAAATCGCTGAAGAATTGGAAGAAAAAGTTACCTACGCCGGCCAGATTAAAGTGACTTGTATCAGAGAAACAGCTGCTAGCGAGACCACTAAAGCGAAATAAGACTTTTCTCAAAAAAGACGGAATTAGCTTGACAAATTCTTCTTTTTAAGTTATCCTCTGCTAAAGTCTCCTGCTCATCGCGTCAAACGCGATAGAAGGAGGTGAATTCATGACTAAGAAACAAGTTGTTTCTTTAGTGGCAACTAAAGCCCATTTGACTAAGAAAGCTTCGCGGGAAGCGATTGACACTTTTCTTGGCGAAATCGCCAATGCTTTGAAAAAAGGTGATAAAGTTGTTCTTTCTGGTTTTGGCACTTTCCGGGTAACTAAGGTTAAAGAAAAGCCAGTTATTATTCCCGGCACTAACGAAAAGAAAATGGTTAAAAGCCACCGCGCCCCAAGATTTTCTCCGGGCAAGCCACTCAAGAAAGCAGTGAGGTAAAATCTGAGCTCACGAAAGTTCTGCGAGAAGCGTTTTAACTTGATTTCTTGTAGATTCTGTCAGATATTTAGCGATTGATCTCTTTTGATCAACTAGAAAGCTGTCGATAATAAGTCCTGCAATTGCTCTTTCTAACAAAGCCGCTTTTGCCAACCTTTTGTTCTTCGGCGACTTTTTCACCCACGGTAAATTGAATAGTTCAGACAACCAAATCTCCCGCTGTTCTTCTATTAGGGTGGGTTTGATTTCCTTAACATGGGCAAGCTCATACATAAACCAGTGGTATCCGAAGACGGCATCGCAAAAAGGGTATTTCCATTTCCAGAAAAGATTTGAAAAAAGCACCACCTCGCCATCTTGATAGGCAAGATCTTCAACAGAAAAATGGCCGTGGACAAATTCGAGAGACACTTTCTCATATATCTTTTCTAATAAACTAGCAGCTTGCTCAATAAGTTTTTTGTCTGTTGGCTTACGAAAAGGATGACTGGGGTAGGCCCTTTTTGATGTCAGGATAGCCTTTTGGAGTTCCTCTTCCCATTTTATTTTTTTTGGTTTAGGTAACCATGGGTTCTTTGGTAAACAATTTTTTCTGTACTCTTGATAATAGTCAAGGAATTTTTTAATATTCTGTCGTGACTGTAATTTTTTACTTTGGAGCACTTTTCTTCCAGTCACACATTCCATAATCAGCGCCTCATAATGTTTTGCGTCATTCCAAGGGATAGTTGCCAAGAGATTTGGTGGCTTGATAATCTTGCTGCGGTTTTGGGCAGTGAACTGCTTAATCATATAAATCTCACTTACCCCTGGTTTTACTCCTTGAATTTTTAAGACAGCGGGCTTGTTTTTGAAGGTGCCTCGGTAATGGACCGCTCCTATTTGGCTGGTTCCCCAATAGCTGCTGCGCCAAATAATTTTTTTAGGGGTGAAATCTGTTTGCGAGATGATATTTTTGAGAATCTCTTTTTCTCTCGTCGACATATCAGCGCCGGCTATAAAGGCTTGGTTAAGGCTGACTGCTTGAGATTTTTTAATATTTTTCATAAATGGTAAAATTTATCTACTTAACTTTAGCATATTGTGAAGATGAAAAGGAAGAAATTTCCAAGACCAAAAGCGCGAAAAATTCCTTTGGATTTAGTCACTAATTTTATTGAAAAGAAGGGTTACGCCGTTATTAAAATTAAGAGACCATGGAGACATATAGTGGCAGTTATCGAAAAAGATGGTCAGCAATTGTTTTTTAAGATGGCAACTACTATTAAAACGAGCAAAATGACGGAGAATGAGTACAACTGGAATGAACGGGTCGGTTCACAACTGCGTCCCAAGGCGCCTTTTTTGGTTCCCCGAAGTTATGAGCACGGTATTTTTCAAAAAAAATTATTCTTTTTCATCAGCGCCTATTTTGGCAATCAAACACTGGCAGACAAGTATCCTCCCAATGCTAAAGAGTTAGACAAATGGATTCCCAAGATTGCTCAGGCGGCTTATCTTATTAGTCAGATTGATTGTCAACCGAAAGAAAAAGAGAAGGCTAAATTAGTTGGCGAATATTTAATCACTTCCGCTTCGGAGTGGGCGTCTCAAGTGAGCGTTGATGTTCAATCATTGCTAAGAATTATTAAAGACTCAAAGCAAAAGGTTAAAAAATGCTGGGCACACGGGGATTTTGTTCCTTGGCATATGTATGACTTAGAGAGTGGAAAGTTTGGTTTGGTGGATGCTGAACATGGGGGCTGCGGTCTTCAATATTATGATGTCGCTTACTTTTATGTCAGAGTCAGACAAAGTTTGGGTGAAGAAAAAATGGCAAAGAATTTTCTAAAGGAATTTACAGATTTATTGCCAAAGAAAGAAAAATCCACTTTTTGGCGTGATTTAAAACCCATCTTAGCCCAAAGATTGATAGGGGATTTTTGGGGAACAGCGATTGGACCTAAGGCAAAAAAAGAAAAAGAATTGAGAAAATGTGAAGAATTTAAGAAAGATTTAATTAAAGATAAAATAATTTAAGCCATGAAATATTTCAGCGGTTTTGGAAATATGCTTTAACTCAGTACTCAAGCGCGAGTAGTTAAAGTTTCGAGTGGTTCGGCCGGCTGGAGGTTATTTATTACCCAATCAAAAGCTTTAAGGTCATCTAAGGTTGCTTCTCTTTGTTCTTGTTTTACAGGAATTCCACCTATGCCTTCATGATAAAGATCGGTATAGGTATAAAAGGTAGGCAGTTTGCCTTCTTCAAAATGCAACTGGAAGACATCAACAATATCTTTATCTACTCGGGAATGGATTTGGACTGTGGTAAAGGCAGGATGTTGGATAATAATTTCTTTCTTTCGGATAAGACCTTTCTTTCTTGTTTCTTGCCAAGCGTCTCTATGGGTAATAACAACCCTAGATATTCCTTTCTCAAAAAGATGATTTAGAAGGTAAGTAGAGGGAGCGTCTTTTCTTTCTAAATATGGTGTGAGAGCATCATAAAAAGCACAATCATAGCCCGTAAGTTCTATCCCATCTTGTTCCAAGCAGTTTTTTGCCCTGGTAAAGATAGATTGAGCTAATTTTTCTTTGGCTTCACTTGGTTCTGTTTCCAACATCATATCCTATAATATCAATCTCAGCTTCAAAAAGCAAGCGGGGAGTGGTAAAATCGCGTTGGACGCGATAAAGTTAGCTTATCTTGGCTTTGATTGGCTCTTTACAAAAGGAACAGTGGGTGCGGTTATAGGTAGAACTAAAGATTGAGTAATAAAGATTAAAAAAATTGATTAAGAAAATACTGGCTCCTAAGAGAATTAGAGGGATGCCGATAACCATGCCCCGCCAAACCAGAGCCTCTTTATACCATTGACCCACCTGGCTAAGGATAAGATATTTAATCATGAGAAAATAAGGTAATTTGTTTGAGTAAATAATGGCTTTATCAAGCCAATCAGGCGGTGAGTAGGGTTGAATTACTTCGGCAGAAAGGAAAATGCCAATTGCTGCTAAATAGGCGCTAAAAGGAACTAGAATTAGAGAGTGGAATATCCTGATTAAGACAACAACTAGCCAATGGAAAAAATTGTGTCGAGAGTCAGTCAAATAGAATTTGATATGATTGCCAAGGATAAGTTTCACAATTTAACTATAACATGAAGAAATTTTTCATCAAAACTTTCGGCTGCCAGATGAATGAAGCGGATAGCGAAAGATTGGCAGCAGTTTTTGAGAAAAAAGGCTATCAATTGGCTAAAAAAATTGGAGACGCGGATGTAATTATTATTAACACCTGTTCGGTCCGGGAATCGGCTGAAAATCGGGTCTTTGGTTTAATCAATAATTTAATCAAGAACAAACAACAAACAACAAACAACAAAGGTAAAAAACAGAAAATTATTCTTACTGGTTGTATGGTTGGGTCGGCAAAAGGAGAAAGGCGGCGCTATACCTTAACTCAACTCAAAAGAAAGCTACCTCAAGTTGATGAATTTAAAACGATTGAGG
Source organism: Patescibacteria group bacterium (assembly GCA_018900995.1). Taxonomy (GTDB): domain Bacteria; phylum Patescibacteriota; class Microgenomatia; order PFEM01; family JAHIFH01; genus JAHIFH01. Next base: position 9,006 of record JAHIFH010000024.1, read on the forward strand.
AGCTGGTAGGTCAGGAGGAAGTTGCTCCTAAACGGAAAAAGACAACCAGTGCTTTTGTGCCTATTATGGAAGGTTGCGACCATTTTTGTTCTTATTGCGTTGTTCCTTATGCTCGAGGGAGAGAAATCAGCCGACCATTTGATGAGCTTGTTTGTGAAGTTGAAGAGTTAGCAAAACGAGGTTATAAAGAAATTACTTTGTTAGGACAAAATGTTAATTCCTATCGACCGAGTTTTGCCAAACTTCTTCGTCATCTTCATCAAATAAAGGGAATTAAAAAAATTTCTTTCATCACTTCCAATCCTTGGGATTTGACGGATGAGATTATTGAGGCTATGAGTTTGCCAAATATTGACCGCTATCTTCATTTACCCGCTCAGTCAGGCGACAATCGAATTCTCAAAAAAATGAATCGTCCTTATACAACACTTCAATATATTAAATTGGTAAAAAAAATCAGAAAAAAGATTCCGGACATCGAAATTGGCACGGATATTATTGTTGGTTTTCCTGGTGAAACAAAAAAAGCTTTTGGGAATACCGTTGACTTATGTAAAAAAGTTGGCTTTGTCAAGGCCTACATCGCCAAATATTCACCTCGTCCTGGCACGGCTGCCTTTAAATTTAAAGACAACGTTCCACCCGAAGAAAAGAAAAAAAGATGGAGGGTTTTGGAGGAACTGATTAATAAATAAGACTCTTTATTTTGTTAATCCCTCGACTTCTTTTTTACCTTTTTCTAATTCTTTGGCTTGCTCTTTATCTAATTTCAATAGCATTGCCTGAAATTCTCCTACATGGGTTTTTTCTTCTTTGGCAATGTCTAGGAGAATTTTCTTGATATTTCTGTTTGGAGTCATTGCCGCTAATTGTTCATAAAGACTGACTGCATCTAGCTCGGCAATTATTCCCACTCGAAGAATCTCCTTGTCTAAATCTTTCCCTTTTACTTTTTTAAGGTCAATGGGTATTTGTGAAAGCATTTCTCTTCACCTCCTTCTGGCTTTTTAGCTATAATATAATAGCACAGAGGTTAGATATGAACAAACTCGTTGTTATTTGCGGACCAACGGCAACTGGGAAAACCGGTTTGGGTATTCGTTTAGCCAAAGAATTTGAAGGAGAGATAATTTCCGCAGATTCTCGCCAGGTTTATCGAGGGATGGATATTGGGACAGGTAAAGACCACCCAA
>JAHIFH010000025.1 GCA_018900995.1 Patescibacteria group bacterium
CAAACCGCTATTTCTGACTTAGAAAACATTCACGAAGAAGAAAAAGGCAAGCTTTATTATCTCAAATATGGTCCTATTACCATCGCCACCACCCGACCGGAAACAATGTTTGCTGATGTGGCCGTTGCTATTCATCCTAAAAACAAAAAATATCAACATTTAGTGGGTAAAAAGGTTTCTCTCCCTCTCACTAAGCGTAAAATTCCAGTTATCATCGATAAAGCAGTTGACCTTGAGTTCGGAACCGGCGCTCTTAAAATCACGCCCGCTCATGACCAACTCGACTTTGAAATTGGCGAGAGACATCAATTGGAAAAACTACTTGCTGTTGGGTTTGACGGTAAACTCACTAAGCTAACAGGTAAATATGCAGGCTTATCGGTCTCGGAAGGACGAAAGAAAGTAGTTGCCGACCTTAAAAAAGGCGGATTTATCGAGAAAATCGAAGACTATAAACTCGCTATTGGACACTGTCAGCGCTGCGGTCATATGACCGAGGCATTAATTTCTAAACAATGGTTCGTTAAAACCAAGCCGCTTGCCCAAAAAGCAATTAAAGCGGTTAAAAGTGGCCAAATTAAAATTATTCCCCGCCGGTACACTAAAATTTATTACCAATGGCTAGAAAATATCCGCGACTGGTGTATTTCCCGTCAACTTTGGTGGGGGCACAAAATCCCTCTCAAGGGTGAAGAAGACATCTTAGATACCTGGTTTTCTTCTGGACTTTGGCCGATTTCCACTTTAGGCTGGCCCAAAAAAACTAAAGATTTAGATTATTTTTATCCGACTACGGTCCGAGAAACAGCTTATGATATTTTGTTTTTCTGGGTGGCTAGAGAAATTATGATATGCCTGGAGATGACTGGCAAGATTCCTTTTGAAATCGTTTACCTTCACGGCTTGGTCCGAGACGAAAAAGGAAGGAAATTTAGTAAAACCAAGGGGATTGGTTTTGACCCAGTGGAAATTATTGAAAACCACGGGACTGATGCCTTTAGAATGGCTTTAGTGATCGGCAATCCTCCGGGAAACGATCTAAAAATCGAAGAAAACAAAGTTATCGCCTATCGCAATTTTGCCAATAAAATCTGGAATGCGAGTCGGTACGTCTTGTCTTATAAGGGCAAAGGCAAAAAAAGAAAAAAACACAAAGATGATCAATGGATTTTAAAGGAGCTGAATAAAACCAAAAAAAGGGTGACCAATTTAATCAATCGTTATCGCTTTGACTTAGCGGCTGAGGAAATTTATCAATTCTTCTGGCACACATTTTGTGATAAATACATTGAAATGAGCAAAAAGCGACGAGATGAAGCTCAACCTACTCTACTATATATTTTAGAAACTAGCCTTAAACTTCTTCACCCCTTTATGCCGTTCATTACTGAGGAAATCTATCAGCGCCTACCTAAACATGGCGAGGCTTTGATGATAGAAAAATGGCCAAGGTAAAAAAAGATATCAAGCTACCGAGATATCAAGCTATTAAGAAAATAGGTCAAGTCAAACCCTGGGTAGGTAACAAAATTGCTGAGGCAAGAAAACTTGGTGAACACAGGGCGGCTCGAGCAGCGCGACGCTGGGGAGCGCCAGCTGGCGTGGCTTTAGTTGTTTTCCTTCTCATTGGCTCTTTTTTTCTTCCTAAAAATAGCTTTCAGCAAGCCAAACACAGTTTGCTCAAAAACTCTGGTGACTTCCAAGCTCAGCTTGTTTTAGCGGAAGAATTATTGGCTAACAATCAGTTCGAAGAAGCGGAAAAAATGCTTCTCCTTGCCCAAAACCAAATCAACCTCTCAGATAACCAGGTTTTGGGTGAACAGACTAATCCTCAGCTCGAAGAGCTTTGGCAAAAAAAATATTATTCCGACCCCGAAGATATTAAAAAATTAATTACTGCCTGGGAAAAAATTGTTTCCGAAAAACCAAATTATCGCGATGGCTATCTTCAGCTCGCCTATCTTCATTACAAACTTTATGAGAATGAAAAAGCTCAAGAATGTCTTGAAAAAGCGATTGAGCTTGACCCCAATTATGAACTGGCAAGAGAATTAAAGAAGATTTTAGAAGATTAAGAAATTACTCCGCTTCACAAGGTGTATCTTGCATCACATACCACTCAATATTTGGATCGGCACATGCCTGGCACTCAGAACAATAAGACTTTCCATCCGAGCCACAAATGTAGGGTGGATTAACAATACACTCCATTGTACAAACCTGGGGTCTCGGTTCTTCACAAAGAGTTCTTTCTCCTGGAGGAATCAGTCCCGTACACCGCCAATTAATTTCTGCTTCCCCAGTGGAGACATTAATCACACAAGCTGGAGCGCAGCCGGGTTTCTGAATATCCAAATCAATCCACCAAGTGCCGGTATAGTCATTACAGAAATATTCGTCAGTGAGATTACCTTCTTCAACACACTCGCTTTCCAAAGCAATTTCTTTTGCTTCCAAAAGGCTCATTTCTTCTTTAGTCCCAACCTTAACACAATCTTCTTCTTGCCCTAAAGGAGGAAGAGGTTGAATTTGCTTTTGTCTATATTTATTAACTCCAAAAGCTATTCCTGCAAGAGCTAAAATTACAACTACCCCAACTAAAATTTTGTTTTTCTGAGACATGACTAAAGTTTAAATCTTTTCCTTTAAAATTTCAATCTCCCGCTTGACAGCTAGCGATTGTCTCCATAAAATAAAATCATGAAACAAAGACTGTTTATTTTTTTATCTTTGGTTCTCTTTCTTCTCTTTCCCTCACCAGCACTAGCACAAGCAACTGATGCGGCTACGCCAACTACTACTGCTACACCCACTGCCGGTGTTACCACGCCTACATTTCTTCTTTTTATCTTAGGCGGGTCGTTATTCTTGGCGGGATTGTTGATTCAAAGAAGAATTAGCTACAAACCAAGTCAGTAAAAACCTTACTTCTTTTCTGTTTTTTCTTTACCTAATTCTCTTTCGCCTGGCTTCTCTTCTTTTAGCGGAGTTTTAGCTTCTTCAGGAGGCGCCTTGGCTTCTTCCTCAGACGGCTTTTCTTCCTCAGGAACTTCTTCTTCAGGCGGGAGCGCCACTTCTTCCTTAGCCAGAGGTTCAATTTTCGCCAAAATTTCTTTTTCTGGGGTTAATACTTTGACCTCTTTTGGTATCTTAAGGTCGACCACAGCGACAGCATTACCAACTTCTTTCAAGCTTGAAATATCTAACTCAAGTTTGTCCGGCAGCTCAGTCGGTAAAGCCTCAACCTCAACATCAGTTAATGGCTGAATCAAAATGCCAATCTTTTCCTTAGTGGCGGGTGACTCACCCACTAATTCAATCGGCACCTCAGTCGTAACCTTCACTTTCAGGTCAACCTGATAAAAATCAGCATGAAGGGGCTGATCAGAAACAGGGTCAAATTGGATATTATGAATAAGTACAGGACGGGGGGTTTTTTCTCCTTTAACCTTGAGCTTAACGACGCTTGTCTCCCCCGTTTTTTTGAAAGCAGCAAGAAACGATTTCAAATCTGTTTGCACTGCCAAAGACTTGACTTTTTTACCATAGATATTCGCCGGCAAGACGCCTTCCCGACGCAAGGTCTTAGCCTTCCGCCCAAGAATAGTTCGCTTTTCGGCAGTTAATTTTAGTTCGTCTTTTTTCGCCATCCTTCGACTCCTTTTTAGTTTACCCCGAGGACTTCGGCTGAGCTCAGTCGAAGCCTTTATCGAGGGGCTCAGGACAAGTTAATTCGAGCTACTATCTTATCACTCCTCTTTCTCAAAGACAAGATCTCAAAAAGAGACCTCAAAAACCAAATCCTGGTCAAACTGGGGAGCAAAAACAATTAAACCAGAAGTGAAACTAGATTCTGGCTGAGTAGAAACAACCTGCGCTTTAGCTGGCGGCACTAGCCATAAATTAAACATTTCATCCTCAATCCCCGGCTGCTTTTGTAAATAAAGCAAATAACGATTTCCAGGTCCGATAGCCAGCCTATCAGCTAGTCGATAACTAATCTCTACTGTCTTCTTAGCCTGAATCGGCACTTCAACCAAGAAACCAAAAGCAGTTCTTTCGCTAATTTCTGTTTCATCAATCTTCTCTTTCTCTATTTCCTTGCCATTAATCATCACTTTTTCTAGCCTTGTCCCCTTCGGAGTCAAAATCCGCAAATAGTTTTTATACTTTCCCGCAGGAAAAATTTCTGATTGGCTCTGGTTGTGATAATCAATCCTCAGGGTCTCTTTTACTCCTCCCTCTGAATCAAAATTAACCTGATGGGTTAGATTTCTCTTAACAAAATAATTAGCTTTATTAACCCCGAAGTTAGACTCAACAATCATTAAATAATCAACCAGGCACTCTCCTTTTTCTGCTTCACCCTGGTTGCCTGCAACAGCGGGCAAACACTTCACTCTTCTCAAGCTTCCATCCCAACCCAAGGCAGCTAAAATCCTGGCTGCTTCTGGGTTATTAAGGGCAATGAGCAAATCTTTGGACTTCAATGATTGATAAAGAGCTTGGCCAAGAGCTAGCCACTTTTCCTCATCAACCTGACGGACTTCAACAAGAAGGGCGTTGGCGATTGCCCCAAGAAAATCTTTTTTTTGGGTTGAACCAGGAAAGAAGTTAACTTCAGCATAATACTCGGCCCTTTCAAACAAACTATCAGCGTCAATCTTCTCTTGGTAATCAAACAGTTCAACTGGACCTACCGCCTGTAAAATCCTTTGGGCCAAAAACAAGTCTACCCCTACTACTCCATCTACCTTTCTCCCAAGTTCCTTCTCTAAAAACCAACTTGCTTGCAAGGCGGAAACAAGGAAATCAGGATTAAAATTAGAGTCGCGGAGATACCAGCCCGCCTCACCAAGATAACGACGAATCGGCTCTGGAGGGTCAACATGACCTTTAAGTTGCCCATCAGCAGAGTAAACATCCAGTAATTGGAAATCAATCAGCTTTCCTCCATCAAAAGTGGCTAAGGCAAAGGAGCCAATAAAGCCCCCGGTTGGCCGCAACTCCATATTATTCTGAAAGAGAATAAGATAGGTTCTTTTTCCATGGACTCCTGCTAAGTCTGGTAAAAGGAGAACTCCCGCTTTTGCTTCTAGAAGCATCTCTCTAACTGTGGTTAAATTTTCTACCAATAGGCTGTCAAATCTGGTTAAAAATTGGCGGGCATCAGGCTTAGACTTCAGCTGACCCTCAAGATAAGAAAACTGCTGATAAACTAAATCAAGGTCAGTGCTCATCTCTGAAGTTAATTGCTCGATATCAGCAAGTTGGTCTTGGAAAATAGCCTGGCTAATCTGGCTAGCTTTTTCAGCGACTCCTCCTAGCTTTTCCATTCCCCTACTTGCTTGTAAACCAATTGTCAAGTAGGTCTCGGTTTTACTCTGAAGTTGGTCTTGTCCAAAAAGATTAAAAACTGAGCTTAACGATTGGAGATTTCCCTGAGCGCGAGTAAAATCGCCCTCCGAGAGCTTAGCCGATTTAACCGTTTTAGAAAAATTACCGGCCACCGCGCTTCGGTAAGCCGAATGGAGATTTCTGATACCTAAGAAGCTGTTTAAAGCTAGGGCGCCAGGAAGATAAAGAAGAGCCAATAAAAGCACGAGGGTTAAACCAATAATTAGTTTTTTCTGACCGATAAACGACGGTTCTTTTCTTTTTTCGACCTTTGTTTTTTCCCTTGTTTCTTCCTTGCTAATCTCTGGTTTGCCTTTAATAGATCTTTTAATTCTCTTTTGGAAATACATTAGCGTCTGTTTTAGACCCTCATCAAGACCAACCTTGGGTTGCCAATCAAGATGTTCCTGGCTGATTAATTCTCGTCCTGATTCAAAAACCGGCAGCTCTTCCTTAGCCACGTGCTCAACTTTCAAGCCTTGTCCCACTAAACCTTGTAAACGATGAGCAACTAATAAAAGCGTTTCTTCCTGTGGATTAATTAAGCTATAAATTTTCCCTGCGGTCCCAGAACTAAACATGGCTTTAGTTAAACCATAGACAACATCGCTAACAAAAGTCGGCTGAATTTTTTGAGAACCATCTCCGGGAATAGTGAGCGATCCCCCATCAGTTGCCTGTTTAATCATTCGCGCCAAAATTCCCTCGGTTCTTAAATCCATTCTGGGACCATAAATCCAATTAAGTCGAACAATCCGCGCGTCAATTCTCTCTCTCTCCATAAATTCAGTTGTCAAAGCCTCAGCCGATCGCTTCGCTTCAGCGAAGCTCGCCATCTCTGCCACCGCTCCTTTGCCAAAATATTCCTTTAATTTCTGGGTGGACACTCTCGCTTGAAAAACTTGAGGGCTAGAACCAAGTAAAAATTTGGCGCCGGTTTTTTTCGCTAACTTCAAAAGATTGATTGTTCCGGAAACATTAACTAAAAGAGTTTCCAAAGAAACGTCATCACCAGAAATATAGGCCTCCAGTCCCGCCAAATGAAAAATATAATCCGGCTCACCGACTTCGGCATTAAGGGGTTGACCAAGGTCTTGTTTGACTAACAAGAAATCGGGACTGGTTAAACAATTTTTTAAATTTTTTTTAGTCCCAGTAGTTAAGTTGTCTAAACAAATAACCCGACAGTTTTGTTGAAGAAGGAGCTCACAAAGAAAAGAACCAATAAAACCAGCACCTCCAGCAACTAAGATTAGCGGTTTACTTTGATTGTCTCTTGACTTGTGAAAAAATTTTTCGGTCATGTCGCAATTACTAATATCATCATAATCAAAAATTGTTCTTCATTCAACAAAAAAGCCCATAGGAAAAGTTATAGTCGCTCACATGAAAAGGTTTGAGATAGTTTAGTAGTAGTTCAATTAATTAAATCGCATTTAGCGCGATGAAATAGTCTCTTATCAATTGCTTGATTAACCAAACCATCAGCCAATGAGTTTTTTTCTCGGGGAATTGTTTGATAAGAAACATTGCCTCCTACTTCTCTTTCCAGTTGGCGAACTTTGATAATCAAATTTCTCATTTTGATTTCTTTGACTTTAAATAATCCATTAAGTTGATTAACAATCAATTTGGAGTCAAGAAAGAACTGGATACTGGATACTGGATACTGGATACTGGATTTAATCCATTTCAGAGCTTCAATCACTGCTTGATATTCAGCCACATTATTGGTCGCCTTGCCGATAAATTTTCCTTGTTGATGAATAATTTTCCCTGACGAATCTTTAACCACAAAGCCAGTCGCCGCCGGACCCGGGTTTCCCCGGGCGCCACCATCAGCAAAAACAGTCAACCGTCTCGCCATGTTAGAAAACCTTACCTCGATTCTTAATAAACTCAATTACGGTCTTGGGAAATCGAAAAGGAGAGGGAATAAATTCCAGTAGTCGGAAAATAAAAATGGAGGTAATGATTAAAACCAAACTCTCAGTAAAAATAGTGACTACCGCTGCCCCATAATAAGAATATTGAGGAATTACTAAAGCATTGGCAATCACATTAAAAACTAAAGCTCCCAAAGCAATAAAAAAATAGCGGCGCTGTTTTCCTAAAGCGACAATGGTGTAACCGGTTAAGTGATTAAGATAAGCCAAAAAAAGAGCCAGCCCTAGTAATCGTAAAACAGCAATCGAGTCACTAAACTCTAATAGCCTTTTCTGAGTGATTAGTTTTACTGCCAAGGGAGCAAATAACCAGACACCAATCACCGCCGTTATTCCCATTAAGAACATAAAATCAAATGACTTTTGGTAAATTCGCTTCAGTTTAGTCCTCCATTTAGTTAAATCAGAATAGCGAGAAAGAATTGGCAAAAGAGCAATCATAAAATAAGCAGCGCCCAAAATTAAAACATCATAAATCCGATAGGCAACCGCATAAATACCCACTGCTCCACTTCCTTTAATAGAGCCCAACATCACTGTGTCAATTTTGTTGTCAATAGTAAAAATTAATAAAATCGCCCCCATAGGAAAAGATTCCACCAACAACCGTCTAATAAACTGCCTATCAAATCGCCAATCAAACTTAATGGTTCTGGAAGCTAAAAAGAAACCAATGGTAATCCCCGCTAAATTAGCCAAAACAACAGCGCTAATTAGAGGAATAAGTCCCAATCGCTGCCAGACAAAAAACAAAGAAATTAAAAGAATGAGAATGCTAATAGTCATATCAACGACACTTTGTTTTTGGAGTTGCAACTTAGTCTGGAAAATAACTAGCAAAGAAGCTTTAAGGGTATTGAGAATTAAAATTAAAGAACCAAGCATGATTGCTCTCCGCACCAATAAAGGATTAGTTGTCTGGAGGGGAATCACCATTGCTGCCAAGGCCATCATTAAAGCCGCCATCAAAGAAAGCGCTAATCTAATTAAAAAAATGTTTGCTAGAGCCCTATCTACTTTTTTTCTTTCTTTAGCTGCTTCTCGCACGCCAATTGTAGCTGTCCCCCAGTCAGCAAAAGCGCCAAAGATAACCGCCAGGGCAATGACATACATGTAATTACCAAAGCCTTCAGGACCTAGATAATTAATAAGGAGAACAGTCACTAGTAAGCCAAAAATGACGGTTATTGCTTTGGTAGCAATTTGAACAACGGTATTAAAAGCAACTTTTTGTGAGAGGTTCATCGTCTCCATGATAAACCAAAAACAATTGTTAATAAAAGCTGGGATTGTTGAAGGGTGAGCCAGTAATGGTCAAAAAGACCAAGAGCAAAGATGATGCTAACGGCTACGATCAGTGACCAGTGACCAGTGACCAATAATCTTTTGTAGATTAGAACCAAAAGCCATAAGAAAATTAGGAGTCCTACTAAACCCGTTTCCGCCGCTATTAGGAGAAAGACGTTATGAACTGGCTGAAGCCAATAAGTCATCCCAAATTGTTGCCAGTAATCAGGCAACCGGGGAATAAAATTATTAAGTCCCACTCCAGCTAAAGGACTAGCTTTTATCATCTCAATAGCAATTTGGGCAAGAGAGAAGCGCTGGGTTAGGGTTTCTTGTCCAGAAAGTGGTAAAGCAAAACGATAATAAAAAACACCAATTAAAACTAAAAGAAAGATTAAGCCAGCCACCCTTCTTTTCTTTCCCCACCAACTTCGGGTGACTAATCCAAAACCAACTAGCAAACCAATTAACCAAGTTGCCCGCGAAAAAGAAAGGACTAGTCCTATTAGGGCTAGAATAAATACCAATATCCAATAAATTCCAATTGACCAATTTTTTTTGAGTTTGTTAATTAGTTGATTTGTTAATTTGAAATTTCCGAGGAGCAAAATAATTGCGACGAGGAAAAATCCTGCCAAAACATTAGGGTGGGAAAAAGTGGCGTAGGGTCGGAGGACCAACCGACCATTAATAATTGCTTTAGCAATCCCAGGAGTGATGATATTAAAATTTCTTTCTCCTAACCACCAGAAGATTCCACCAAGAGAGGCTTGTTTAACGAACTGGAAAATGGCGATCAAGGACGAATAGACCACTGCCAAAGATAGTGGATAGCGTATAGCGTATAGCGTATAGTTGCTCTTGGCAATATAAAATCCTAAAAAAGTAAATTCTAAAACTTTAATCAATTTGTAAAAGGCAGCACCCCTGTTGACCGCTAAAAAAGAGTTAACCAAAAGAAAAATAAAAATTGCCCCAACTACCCAATTCTTTTGGATCTTATCTCTTATCTCATATCTCTTATCTCTTATCTTCTCTTGCCACCACCAAGTTAATAAAATGGCAATAACTAAAAGGTCAGTTAAATAAAGAGTGGGGGATAAATAATCAACGGCCAAGCCCAAGACTTGTGTCCATTCAAACCAAAAATGACGACCAAGTTGAACAGGGAGTAGAAAAATGAGCAGCCAAAAAAATTGGCGATGAAGCTTCTTCATGCTTTAGGATGAACAACCACATACCGATTTCTACCCTCTCCCTCAGAAGTTGTCTCAACATCACTTTCCTCAGCTAAAGCTATATGGATAATCCTTCTTTCTGCAGAGGGCATCGGCGGTAAAGATTGAGCTTCTTTGGAAAATCGGGCTTTTTGAGCAGCCGCCAAAGCCATTTTTTCCAGTGTCTCTTGGCGGCGCTGACGATAATCACCCACATTAACAACAATCCTTAACCATTCACTAGTCTGGCGATAAATAATCATCGCCACGATTCTTTGAAAAGCCCTTAAGGTCTCACCGTGATAGCCAATCAAAATACCCGGGTCTTCTGTTTCTAGTTGAACTTGATAGACATCCTCATCAGAAGTAATCTTAATCTCTGTCTTAACTTCGAGATGATCAAGAAGCTCTTTAACAACCTTCTTGAGTTTAGTTATCTTTTGAGTTTCAGTTTTCTTAGCCATGGTTCAAGTCCACCCCAACCACCAATAAAATATTGTTGAATCGCCATTAAAAGAGAAAAAGTCAACCAATATAAAACCAAGCCAGAAGGAAAAGAGTAACCAATAAGGATGGTTAATAAAGGGAACATATATGTCATTTGCGATTGCATTGTGGTCGCCATGTCATCAGCCATCCCTGGAGTTTTGGTGGCTTCTTTTTTAGCAGCCGCAATTGCTGGCATCATCATTTTTGAATAAATTAATTGAGCTAATGCCGCGGCTAATAAAAAGAAACCGGGTAAAGGAATGGGAATTCCAGGCAAATGGGAAATATCTGGTTTACCCAAATCTAGATATAAAAACCTAGTGTTAATCACTGTTTCGGCGGGCAACTGTAGTTGAGGGTAAAGAACTTCATTTAGTTTCTGAATAACATCACCATCAACTCGCAAGACTTGAATAAAAGCCTGATAAAGAGCAATTAAGACAATCAGCTGAATAATTTGGGGTAAACAACCGGCAGCCGGATTAGCCCCATGTTGTTTGTAAAGATCCATTTGGGCTTTGGCATAAGCCTGTTTATCCTTACCATATTTTTTCTTTAACTTCTCCAGCTCGGGAGCAAGCTCTCTCATTTTACTTGCTGCCCTCATTGAAGAACGAGTCAAGGGAAAAAGAGCGAAGCGAATCGCTACCGTTAAAACAATTAAGGCTAAACCAAAATTTTGGAAAAGTACTTTATAAAGAAAAATCAGGGCATTAACTAAAGGCTGGTATAAAATTAAGTGCCAAAGTTCTTTCATCTGATTGGGTCAAAGCCCCCTTTGCTCCAAGGGTGGCATTTTGTAATTCGTTTTAAACCTAAAAGGCTGCCTCGAATTATACCATAGCGCTCGATTGCTTGATAGGTATATTCGGAGCAAGTCGGTTGAAAACGACAGGCGGCATCAGATAAAAACAAAAATTTTAGAATTGGGGAGCGGAAAAACCAAGATTTTTGGTAAGCTCTAATTAATGAAAGTGCCAATTTCTTCACTTAACTCACCATCCCTGCCTTAGCAAAAAGCCTTTTAATCTCTTTTTTAATTTCTTCAATCTCAGCTTCAATAATTTTTTTCTTTGCTAAAAAAACAACATCAAAACCGGATTTGATTTTAGGAGATAAATCAATAATCACCTCACTCAACAGTCTCTTCGCCCGATTTCTTTTAACTGCTTTTTTATGGATTTTAGAAGAAATGATAAAACCAAAGCGAGAAGGTTGATTTTCAACAGCTTGGTTGACTAATAAACTAAACAGTCTTCCTTGAATAAGAGTGCCTTCTTTTTTAACTCGATTCAATTCTGTTCTTAAGGGAAGTCGGTGTTTTTTGGGTAGCATTTAAACGCTAAGGCGACTACGTCCTCTGGTTCGCCGTCTCTTAATAGTTTTTCTTCCATCAGAAGTATGCATCCGCTCACGGAAGCCATGAGTTTTTTTTCTTTTTTTCTTTTTTGGTTGATAGGTGCGCTTTGGCATGATATTAGGATACTAAGAAATTAAGGGAAAAACAAGGCTAGTTTAGTACTTGACCCCGCACAACACTTACTTGTTCCCAAATACTCCGTGTTTGCGTCGCAAGAGCATGTATGCGGGGTCGCGTGCTATTTTTATTATTAAAGCGGTACTTGACATTCTGTGGATAAGTTGTTTTAATAATTTCTACTCCTGCCCCACTATTATCAGCCCTAAACATGGATAAAGATAAACTCTGGCAAATTGTTTTAGAAAATTTGAAACTATCTCTTTCTTCTGCTAATTTTGCCACCTGGTTCCCTCAAACATTTATCAACAAAATCAAAGAAGTTGACAAGAATCACCAAATAATTGAGGTTGCCTCCCCTTCAACTTTTATCAAAGACACGATTGAAAATCGCTATTATGGCTTAATTAAAGAGGCCCTAGATAAAACCACCAAAAAGAAAAATGATTTGGCTTTTGTGGTTAAGCAAGTAAAGAAGAGTAAAAGAATAAAAGAGCAGGAGAGTAAAAAGGGTCCTCTTTTTGAAAAAGCCAAACCAGAAAAATCAACTGCTCAAGAAGCTATCGTTCGAGCTGGTTTACGACCTGATTTTAATTTTGAAGCTTTTGCTGTCAATACCACTAACCAAATGGCTCACGCGGCTGCCAGAGCAGTTTCCGAATCACCTGGTAAAGCTTACAATCCTCTTTTTCTTTATGGTGGTGTCGGCGTAGGCAAAACCCATCTCATGCAAGCGATTGGGTCTACCGTTTTAGAACGTCGTCCTCGACTTAACATTATCTACTGCATGAGTGAAGAATTTACCACAGAAATTGTTGATGCCATTCGCAAAAAAACAACCAAGCAATTTAAAGACAAATATCGCTCCGCCCGAGTGCTTTTGATTGATGATATTCAGTTTATTGCTGGTAAAACCACGGTTCAAGAAGAATTTTTCCATACTTTTAATGCTATTTGGCGCGCTGGGGGTCAAATTGTTTTAACTTCTGACCGGCGTCCTGATGAAATTAGTAGTCTCGAAGACCGTCTCCGTTCTCGGTTTGAAGGTGGCTTAACCATTGACATCCAAGACCCAGATTTTGAGTTGAGAACAGCTATTGTTTTAATCAAAGCCCAACAGCGGGGAATAAAATTGCCAATGGATATTGCCCAACTAATTGCCGGCAACATCACCTCAACTCGAAGGTTGGAAGGATTTCTCATTCGTCTCGTCACTGAAGCCGACACTAAAAAAGAGCCTTTGACCCCTGAATTAACTTCTGCTCTTTTAGGGACGACAAACGCCGAGTTAATGCCGAAAAGATTAGTCAAACCAAAGGAAGTCCTGACAGCTGTAGTTAATTTTTACAATTTTAAGAATAAAGATTTACTTGGCCCAAGGCGACCAAAGAAATTAGCGCTTGCCCGACAAGTTTTAATGTATCTTCTTCGGACAGAATTAAAAATGCCTTTAATGGAAATCGGTCAATTTCTGGGAAATCGTGACCATACCACCATTATGTACGGAGTGGAAAAAATCACTAAGCTCCTACCTGAATCCGAAGAATTGCGGGTGGATATTGCGGGGATAAAACAAAAGCTTTATGGATAAAAAATTTTAGTTATCAACTTGTCCACCAAAAAGTGAAAATTATTGACCAAGATTTAAACAGCAATTTCATAACACCTCGGAGGTGTTGTGAAGCATCTTAGATCTAGCTCCACCTCCGAGGTGAAGCCCTAAAGGCTTATTCACTTATCAACAGAACAACAACTACAACAAATTTATAAATAATAAAGACGTTATTGAGTCTTAAAACAAAAAGAGGTAAAATTGGGGAGAAGTTAATAAGAACCTCCCGAAATTTCGGGAGAACCTTGTTTTTCGTAAACTCAAAATGAAGCTTTCTGTTCTTCAAGAAAATCTTGCCCGAGGATTAGCGACTGCTAGTCGTTCGGTTGCCAGTCGGGCTCAACTACCGGTTTTAAGCAACATTCTCTTAGCCACTGACCAGGGGAGGCTAAAACTTTCTGCCACTAATTTAGAAACAGGCATTAACTACTGGTTAGGCGCTAAGGTCGGAAAGGAAGGAGCAATTTCTGTTCCCGCTAAAGTATTGGCTGAATTTATTGCTTCTTTGCCTGCAGAGAAAGTTGAGCTAGAAGTAAGAGAAAACAATTTGTTAGTTAACTGTGGCTCATATCAAGCAGAATTTAATAGCTTAGCTGCAACTGAATTTCCGAAAATTCCCTCAGTTAAAGGCAAGCCTGATCTTAGTTTTGCTTCCGCCAGCTTAACTCAGGCGATTAACCAAGTTGCTTTTGCTGCCGCTCAAGATGAAGGCCGCCCTGTTTTGACCGGAGTTTTGATAGTTGTAAAAGGAAAAGATTTAATTCTTGCTGCCACTGATGGCTATCGTTTAAGTTTAAAGAAAATACCGACGACTAAGGGAGTGACGGAGTCAAAAGAACTGAAAAAAGGTTTGATTATTCCCTCGCGAACCTTAATGGAACTAGCTCGAACCATGGGTGAAACAGAACAAGAAAAAAATATTGGCTTGACGATTACTAAGAGAGCTAATCAGGTCATCTTTTCCACTCCGGAAACAGAGATAATTTCCCGTTTAATTGAAGGCAAATATCCAGATTATGAGAGGATTATTCCAGGTAAAGGGAAAACGAGTTTAACAATAGATATAGCTGAATTAACTCGGGCTGTTAGAGTGGCGTCCATTTTTGCTCGAGAAGCAGCTAATGTTGTTCGTTTTCAAATTGATAAAAAAGGATTGGAAATTACTGCTAATACAGCCCAGGTAGGTCGAAACATAGCTCGCTTAGAAGCTAAAGTAACTGGACCTGGTAGTAAAATTGCTTTTAACTCTCGCTATCTCCTTGACTTACTTGGAGTAGTCGAGGGTGACCAGATGAATTTAGAGATGACGGGCTCTTTGAATCCTGGTGTGTTTACTTTGACTGGCGACAAGTCCTTTCTTCATATCATCATGCCGGTAAGAGTTCAAG